>JAUWJD010000025.1 GCA_030607875.1 Chloroflexota bacterium | reverse complement strand
TAGCATAGCCCCTTGCAGTTCGTCCCGCCGAAGGTCTCGCCGAAGGCGATGGCTTGACGGGGTGGGCGTCACGGACGGGGACAAGCCCCTATGCTACATAAGAGAGCGCACTGACACAGCAATCGAGCCATGTCGGTACTGATGCAGCATTTCCTGAACGAAAGGTACACTACCCGCGCTCTGCCATTCTGTTCACCTTGCGGATTCTGTGCTATAATTGGCCTCAGCATGGTCATGCAGGGGATGCGCGAAGGCAACCGATGAACGCAGCAGAGATACAAGACCTCCTCAACCTGGGCCGGTCCACAGCAGAAGCGGGGGATTGGGCGACAGCTCGGCGCTACTTTACGCAGGTACTGAGCATCGATCCAACCAACGAGGAAGCACTGCTCTGGCTGGCAGGGCTGGCTGACGACCCTCGTGCATCCATCGCTTATCTACGCCAGGTGCTGGAGCTCAACCCGGACAACGAACGGGCACAAGCCGGGTTGCAATGGGCACAGTCCCGTCTTCCGAGGGATGAGCGACCCCGTCTGGGACGGGATCAAAGACCCCGCCTGGTGCGGGACCAACGGCCCCGCCTGGGACGGGATCAAAGACAGCGCGTTGCGGCCAGCCAGCCGGCAGCCAGAGCACAGCCCAGGAAGCGGACACGCTCATTCCGTTACCTGGGGATTGGCCTTCTGCTGATCACGGCATTGCTCTGCCTGCTTATGGGCACCTCTGCCATCACGGGCAACCTGGTGAATCTCCCTCAGATTCTGTTCCCACCTACCCATACGCCCACGGCCACTGCTACGCCAACCGCCACGCAGACGCCCACGCCTACAGCAACCGCCACTTCCACATCCACGCCAACCCACACGCCTACGGCGATACCTACGGCTACGCAGACGCCTACACCCACGAGCACCCACACGCAGACGCCTACTTTCACGCCAAGCCCCTCCCCGACCTGGACACCGTCGCCGACAGCCATACCACCCACACCACACCCTATGCGGGGCCAAAAGTGGATAGACGTTGACCTTTCCACACAGGCTCTGGTTGCTTACGAAGGAGAGCTAGAGGTATTTCGTACCACGGTGTCCACAGGCAGTGCCTGGACGCCAACGGTAACCGGTCGTTTTCGAATCTTCCGCAAACTTCTTTCGCAAACGATGCGCGGTCCCGACTATGTGCAGCCTAATGTACCATACGTGATGTACTTCTATGGCGCCTACTCCATACACGGGACCTACTGGCACAACGACTTTGGTCGGCCACGCAGCCATGGCTGCGTGAACTCGCGCGTAGCGGATGCCAAGTGGCTGTTTGAGTGGACAGACCCCCAGCTACCGCCAGGCTCCTCCGAAATATGGAGTAGCAAAAGCGGTACCGGCACGCTGGTGGTGATCCACTAATAGTTGACCTTTGTCGGGTTTTGTGCTATAAAATGCCAAAGCGAAGAAGGAGAAGCTAAGGAGCACACCGGAGCACAGAGAGCTACGTCAGGTGTGAAGTAGCCTTCAGGAGCTCCCGAAAGACACTCTGGAGCTGCGCAGTCAAAGCCTTCAGTAGCCTGCGCCGGTCGCTCCCGTTACCGAGCTTGGGTCATGGACCCGCAGAGTCGCTGGTTGTGAGGCCAGCGAGAATGAAGGTGGCACCACGGGAAGCTCCCGTCCTTTCATCCGACGGGGGCTTTAACTATGAAGGAGGCAGCATGCAAAGAATACGCACGGATGAGGTCACGTCCCATGTGGGAGAGCGGGTCAAACTTGCCGGTTGGATGCATAACTGGCGTGACATGGGCAAGTTCGGCTTCCTGGTACTGCGCGATGGAGCAGGAACATTCCAGGCCGTCTTGGACAATCCGGAAGAAATGGGCAAGTTGAAGGGCCTGCAATACGAATCTGTGCTGGAGATTCAAGGCCTGGTCACGCCGGATCCACGGGCAGCGGCAGGCGCGGAACTGCACGATTGCCGGGTCAGGGTGATCTCCCCAGTCCTGGAACCCTTGCCCTTTGAGATCAACAAGAAAGAACTCAAGCCCGGCCTGGACGTCTTTCTGAACCATGCACCACTAGGCCTGCGCCATCTGGAGAAGCGGGCGCTGTTCCGCATCTCGGCTCAAGTCATGGCCGGTTATCGAGAATACCTGACGCAGCAGGGCTTTGTGGAGATTCAGTCCCCCAAGATCGTCGGCTCGGCCACCGAAAGTGGAGCCAACGTCTTCTGCATCGACTATTTCGGGCGGCCGGCCTATCTCGCCCAAAGCCCGCAGTTCTACAAGCAGATAATGGTGGGCGTATTTGAGCGCGTGTTCGAGGTGGGCCCCGTCTTTCGCGCGGAGAAACACAGCACATCACGGCACACAAACGAGTACGTGAGCCTGGACCTGGAGATGGGTTTCATCCGGGATCACACGGACGTGATGGCTATGCTCACCGCTGTGCTGCGCTACATCTTTGACCGGCTCCAACAATCACTCGCGAGGGAGTTGGAGTTACTGAAAATCAAGGTGCCCAGCATCGGTGACTCGATACCCTCGTTGCGTTTGTCGGACGCCCAGGAGCTCATTTTTGAGCGCCATGGAGAGGATTGCCGTGGCGAACCGGACCTGGCACCGCAACACGAGGCCTGGCTGTGCGAACATGCCGAACAGGAATTGCACTCGGAGCTGCTATTCATCACCCACTACCCGACAGCGAAACGCCCCTTCTACACCATGCCCGATGACCAGGACCCTTCGCTGACCAAGGGATTTGACCTGCTGTTCCGGGGCTGCGAGATCGTCACGGGAGGGCAGCGTATCCATCGCTATGAGCAACTGCTGAACAACGCCCTCCAGTGGGGCATCGATCCAGAGGCCATCGACGGCTACCTGCAGGCTTTCAAATACGGAATGCCGCCGCATGGTGGCTTTGCCATCGGCCTGGAACGGCTGGTGATGCAGTTGGCCGAATTGGGCAATTTGCGTGAGGCCACGCTGTTCCCCAGAGACCTGGACCGGCTGTCTCCGTAAGAGTCCTTCCGTGGAGCAATCGAAGATTACTGCTTCGCGCATGGATTGCCAAACGCATTTCACCGAATCATCGTATAAAAGTGCTGTTCGAGTTTAGCGACTCACGCAGTACTCTGTAACACAGAGCCACAAACGACGAATTCTGTCTATTCTTCGTGTCTTGATATCTTGGTGTTGAATGTCCGCTAGTCTGAGCGACCAGCCTCAGCCTCCAACTGCCGCACGAAGGTCACTGCGCTAGCCAAACCCTCGCGTATCCGTGATAGACTCCAAGCTTTGATCGCGGTGGGGCTGACTTCCAGTGTGAAGATACCCAAATAGCCGGTTCTCAGAAGCATATGCACGAACTCGGCCAGCGGCAACACGCCCTCCCCGGGCATTTGGTGGTGCTTGAAGAAAGTGTACAGCGGCGGCCAATCGGGGAAGATGCGGCGATGCACTAGGTCGCTAAAGTGCACGTTGACCACACGACCACTGCAGAGAGCGTAAGCTTCCAGCAGTTCATAGGCGGAAGTGCCAGCGTGAGATGTATCGAACGTCAGCGGCAGATCACACCGGTCAGCAAAGGCGCGCAGTCTACGTATGTCATGCAGTATGTAATGGATATCCGATTCCCAGAAGATGCCAGCGTTCTCCAATGAAACCCGCACCCCAGTATTCGAGCGTTCGCGCGTCAATGCTTCCACGAATTCCGTCCACCGAGAGTCTTCTGCTTCCGTGGTTTTCGGCGTATGCAGCACGATGAGGTCACAGTCCACTTGCTCAGCCAGGGAAAACAGGTGCGGCAAGATGCGAGCCGCCTTGTTCTGACCGGGATAGGGAACAATCGGGGGATGCACGCTGAGCACAGGAAGGGAGTATTCCTGGCTGAGCCTCCGTACGTAGGCAGCGCCGCGCAGAAGCACCTGCGGGCCTAGAATCAGTTCCACGCCCTCGAAACCGGCTTCATGTGCCAGAGCAAAGGTGGTGCGCAAGGGCAGGTGGTACAGCGTGCCCGTGGAAAAGCTGAGCCTCAACACGACTGATCCCGCTCAGGCTGGGCCTCCGCTCGTACCGCGCCCTCATCCAGGTAGAGCTTGTGCTCGTAAATGTATCTCTCCACGCTCGGGGGCACCTGATAGCGGATGGGCAGTCCCACCTGCACCCGATGCTGCAGATCGGTAGAGGATATGGACAGTTCCGGCGTGTCTATCAGAACGAGACTGTCCCGCAGGCCAGGCAGACCCTCCTCCAGTGGCTCCAGATCGACGTGATAGCCGGCACGCTCAGCGACCACGATGCGGCAGAGAGTGAGCAATTCAGCAGGTTTGTGCCAGGTCAGGATATTGACCAAAGAGTCCATGCCGATAATGAGATAGATTTCGACATCCGCCCCCAGCTCCGCCTTCAAGTCTCGCAAGGTATCCACCGTATAAGACGGGCCAGACCGCTGTGCTTCAATGAGCGAAAGCTCAAAATGGGGATTGCTGGCAATAGCCAGCTCGACCATGCGCACGCGGTGCTCAAAGGCGGAGTAAGAGTTCTGCGGCTTGTGAGGCGGCCGGTAGGCCGGTATGAACAGCACCTTGTCCAGGTGCAGGTAGGCCTGCGCATCTCCGGCAATCACCAGGTGTCCCTGGTGTATAGGATCAAATGTGCCCCCTAGGACGCCAATGGACCTCATGCCATTGCCACTCCAGAAGAATCCACAGATTGCACAGATAACGCAGATTCTACGATGCTAATCCGTGTCACCCTATTGCCACTCCAACACATGGCTGCCGACAAACACCGTGTCCCCTGGCTGGACGCCCACCGCCCGCAGGGTTTGGAAAACGCCCATCGCCTTCAGAATGCGCTGAAAGCGGGCCACAGCTTCCCGGGTGTTCCAATCGGTCATGGCCGCTGCTCTCTCCACCCGCCGTCCGCGAACGCGGAAATGGTCGCCTTCCTGGACGACCTCAACCACGTCCTCTTCCTCCGCTGGGCGAAAGACCTGGACCTCCACAGCGGGGGGCGTTTCCACAGGAAGCGCCTGTAGAACCCCCAGCACGGCCCACAGCAGCTCCCGTGTGCCCTGACCTGTCACCGCAGAGATGGCCAAGACGGGAAGGTCCCGCTCGGCCATGGCCGCCTGCACAGCGGGCCACATCTCCTGCGCCTGCGGCAGGTCCATTTTGTTCAGCACTACGACCTGGGGCTTGGTCGCAAGCTTGGGACTGAACAGGGCCAACTCGGCGTTGATGGCTTCAAAATCCTGCAGCGGGTCGGGAGCAGCCCCATTCAGAAGATGGATCAGCACACGCGTCCGCTCAATGTGGCGCAAGAACTTGATGCCCAGCCCCGCTCCAGCGTGCGCGCCCTCGATCAGACCAGGGATGTCCGCCAGCAGCAGCGTCTGGTGGTCGAGGCTGGCCACGCCCAGGTTGGGCGACAGGGTGGTGAACGGATAGGCGGCGATCTTAGGCCGCGCCGCGCTCACCGCCGCTAGCAGCGTGGATTTGCCCGCGTTGGGCACGCCGATGATGCCCACGTCGGCGATCAGTTTCAGTTCCAGCTTCAGCGAGCGCTCCTCGCCTGGCTCACCCTTTTCGGCAATGCGCGGAGCCTGGTTGGTGGACGACGCGAAAGCGGCATTGCCCCTGCCGCCGCGCCCACCCTTTGCCACCAGCACCTTCTGACCATCTTGAACCAGGTCTGCCAGCAGCGCCCCGGTCTTGGCGTCGCGCACCACCGTGCCCGGCGGCACAGGGACGAACAGGTCTTCTCCCCGTTTGCCCTGCATGCCCTTGCCCAGTCCATGGCCACCGGACTCGGCCCGGAAGTGTTGTTTCCGCTGGAACTGGATCAGCGTGCTCAAATGCCGGTTGGCAACCAGATACACGCCACCGCCAGCTCCCGCATTGCCGCCATTTGGGCCGCCGAAGGGCACGTATTTCTCGCGCCGAAAGCTGACGCAGCCGTTGCCGCCTTTACCAGCACGGACGTGAATTGTCGCTTCGTCAAAGAAGTAGGACTCTGTCATAAAGACCTCATCTTACCTACTGGTCCAATGCCTGCTGCAGTAGAAGATTATATCACGTCTGTTCATCACTAGCAATTGCTCTTTGTGCCTTCACCACTTTCAGTAGTATACTGAGCAGCGCAGCCTCAAGGAGGTACACAGCAATGAACACAGATTCCCTGGCACAAGCTGTCGGCGAGTTGCTAAAGGAGCGCCACCTCACCCTGGCGGTGGCCGAATCTTGCACTGGGGGCCTGCTGGGCGCTTATATCACCGACATCCCCGGCAGCTCGGCCTATTTCGAAGGCGGCGTGATCGCCTACTCCTACGAGGCAAAGACGCGTGTGCTCAACGTGCCGGCCGGCATTCTGGAGCGTTACGGTGCTGTCAGCCCTCAAACAGTCACAGCCATGGCCAAGGGAGTACGGCGACTGCTGCAGACAGACCTGGCTTTGGCCATCACCGGCATTGCCGGGCCTGCTGGAGCCACACCGGAGAAACCCGTAGGCCTCGTCTACATCGCTCTGGCCTCTGCCCAGGGAGAAGTGTGCAGGAGATACGTCTGGCCTGGCGATCGCTGGGAGAACAGGGAGTGGTCAGCCCGGGCAGCCCTGGAGCTCTTGCACGAGCACTTGTCCCCGCATGAGGAAGAGCAAAGCGCGGTCGCGCCTGACAAATGCGAAACCCCGCCCTCCCCCAAACCGGAGCAGAGCGAGGACACCCCACTTGAAATTCGGCGGGACCTGGACGCCCCAGATACGGCGGTCGAGGTCGAGGCGCGCTTCGAGAAACCAGGGCACCCCATCCCCCTGGCCTTCCAGTGGCGGGGGCGGTTGCTGCCTGTCGCCTCCATAGGACGTACGTGGAGCACAGGCCAGGGGAAAAAGATCATCCACCATTACCTGGTCAGCACACCAGGGGAGGCGGTGTTCGAACTCACCTTCGAGCCTGCGACGATGCGCTGGCGTGTGGTCAGGGGCCGAGGCAAGCCGATCGTTGTCTAGGCCCGCCAGACTAGCAGCCAGCAGAAGAGCGCTGTCGCGCCGCTTCCAACAGCATGACGCTGGCAGCGACCGCGGCGTTGAGGGACTCGGCCTCCCGACGCATGGGAATGGTCACACAATCCGCAACAATCTTCTCTGCTTCTGCGCTGGCACCTTCCGCTTCGCCACCAATTAGCAGAGCGGATGGCAGATGCCAGTCAACTTCCCAGTAAGGCTTCCCCTCCCTCGGCTTGGCCAGGAGCACATGCAACCCCGCCAGCGTCCTCTTTATCATTGGCCAGCGTTGATTGAGGCACATCTTCAGGCGAAAGTGCGCGCCCATCGCCGCACGCACCACCTTGGGACTGTGGACGTCCACCGTCCCTCTGGTAGTGATGACCAATTCGACACCAGCGGCGAGCGCGGTACGCAGGATCGTGCCCATGTTGCCTGGATCGCGCAGGCGGTTCACGACCAACACCCAGGTCAACGGCTGGGGGACCGAACACTTGGCCATGGGCAGCACAGCCAGAATACCCGAGGGCGTGACCGTGTCTGACATCACCACCATCACCGGCTCGCTCACGACCTTGACGCGGACATCTCGTTCCGCTGCTCTTGACAATAGTGTACGAGCGCGTGGCAGCTCCAGCACTGCAGGAGTACAAAAGAGAAAAGCGGGCTGGACGCCCGCCTTTAGTGCTTCCTCTACGGTACGCAGTCCCTCAGCAATAAAGACTTGCTCTCGATACCTACTGCGCTTCCGATGCAGAGAACGAACGTATTTGACGTGTTCATTCGCGGTGCTGGTGATCACGTTCCAGATATCCAACAACCCGCCTCCAAGTCTCAGGTTGCTGCTGCTTCCTTCGCCATATCTACCAGGCATGCAAAGGCTGCACTGTCACGCACAGCGAGGTCTGCTAATATCTTGCGATCAACCTCCACACCGGCCTTGTTCAGACCAGCCATCAGTTGACTGTAGGTGGTACCGCAGAGACGAGCTGCGGCGTTGATGCGCACAATCCAAAGACGCCGGAAATCGCGCTTGCGATTTCGGCGGTCACGGTAAGCATACCAGAGCGACTTTAGGCGAGCTTCGTTGGCTCGCCTGTAGAGCAGGTGTTTGCTTCCCTTCTGACCTTTGGTGAATTTGAGCACCTTCTTGTGCCGCTTGTGGGCCGGCACGCCCCTCTTCACTCTCGGCAATCCAGTTCCTCCGTTACAGCAGCATAATCTGCAATGTCATTTCAAATATGGCGCGAGCCGCTTGATGCGGGCCTTTTCGCCCTTGGTTTTAACCTCAAACGTGCGATCAAAGGAACGCTGCACACGCTTGGATTTCCTGCGCCGCAGGTGGCTTCGACGTCCCTTGAGTCGCATGATCTTGCCCGTGCCCGTCACCTTAAAGCGCTTGGCCGTGGCTTTGTGAGTCTTGATCTTTGGCATCTACTGTTTACCTCCCCCAACTTTGGTTGTTCCACCCTCTGTCTCGCGCTCGCTGTCCTTCTTGGGCTTCTCCTCAGTCTCGGTCTGCTTGCGATCGGATCGGCGGGTTGAAGGTCTGGGCACCAGCAGCATATATACGCTGCGTGCCCCTTGGTCGATGGTGGGCGGCTGCTCGACAGCGGCCAAGTCCGCCAATTCGGCGCTAACGCGCTCCAACAAGGCCCGTCCGATCTCCGGATAGCTTCTCTCACGTCCACGGAATCGCACCCGAAGTCGCACCTTGGCCCCATCAGCGAGAAACTTGCGCGACCGCTTGGTCTTGACAGCGAGATCATGCGCACCTATCTTGGGCCGCATGCGAATCTCTTTGATTTCCACCGCCCGCTGGCTCTTGCGCGCCAGTCTCTCCTTCTTCGCTCGCTCGTAGATAAACTTTCCATAATTCAACAGGCGGCAGACTGGCGGATTGGCCGCAGGAGCGACTTCGACCAGGTCGAAATCACGTTCCTGGGCAATGCGTAAGGCTTCCGAGATAGGCACAATCCCCAGTTGCTTGCCCGTCTCATCAATCAAGCGCACCTCTCTGGCTCTAACGGCCTCATTAAGTCTGTGTCCTCTGCTACTTATCTCGACTTCACCTCACACTGTGTAGTTTCGGAGCCAGCAAGACCAAGCCTGCATAGAGTGGCTCCCTTTCAAAAACGAATCTTATCACATTTGTCGGTGCTAGTCAAATCTCGAATGGCTTGTCTCACCATAAATCTTGGTCAGCGACCTCATGGTGCATGGGTGAATGCCGCCAGGCAAGGGTTTGCGCGCTGCCTGCGGTCGTGCTAAAATTACACTGCCCACCGCTATGCTTCCTGAATCAGGGAAAGGATAAGGAAGGTGAAGCAGTTCTATCTACCCACAAAGGTCATTACCGGCCTGGGCTGCTTCTCCCAGTTGGCAGAAGTAGTACGGGCTTGTGGACAAAAGGCTCTTTTCGTCTCTGGCCGCCAAGCCCTGTGCCGCTCCGGTGTTCTGCAGCGCGGCATGGAGAGCCTGCGAGAAGCTGGAGTGCACACCATACTGTACGATGGCGTGCACAGTGAGCCAACTCTGGAGATGGTACAAGAGGCACTCAACCTGGCCCGGCAAGAGCAAGTAGAAGTGGTCGTCGGCATGGGCGGCGGCAGCGCTATCGACGTTGGAAAGGCCACCGCAGTGCTATGCCCGCAGACAGGAACAGTGCAAGAGTGTCACCGCGGACGTCCTATCTACGACAAGCAGGGCCTGCCATTTGTGAGCGTTCCTACCACCGCGGGCACCGGTACGGAAGTGACCAACAATGCGGTACTGACCGATCCGGCACTCGGGATCAAGAAAAGCATTCGCGGCCCCTTGCTGTACGCTGCAACAGCCATAGTAGACTCAGAGCTGACGCTATCCTTGCCCCCCGAGGTCACCGCCAGCAGCGGCGCCGATGCCTTGTGCCAGGCCATAGAGTCGTTTGTGGGCCATGGCGCACAACCACCCAGCGACGCGCTCTCCGGCCAGGCCATCCAATGGATCGGGCGCAGCCTGGTGCAGGCGTATGAAAGAGGCTCAGACATCAATGCCCGCGCAGACATGCTGTATGGCAGGCCATGACCAATACTCGCCTGGGTGGAGCGCACGGTTTGGCGCACCCATTGGGCTACCGCTACCACATCCCGCATGGCGTCGTTTGCGGCCTGCTGCTGCCTTACGTAATGGAGTACAGCCTGGAATACGCGCCCGACAAGTATGCCCAGGTAGCGCGGCTGCTGGGAGTAGATACCGAAGGTATGAGCGCAAACGAAGCAGGGCGGCAAGCCGTCGAGGCGGTACGCCGCGTCACTGGCAGGATAGGCATCCCCAACCGCTTGCGCGTCTTTGGCGTCAAGACACAAGATTTCCCGGCCTTGATCGAGAAGTCGTTGCCCTCGGGCAACCTGAAGAACAACCCCAAGCGCCTTGTAGCAGACGACTTGTTGGTCATCCTGCAGCGAGCACTCTAGCGACGGAGGAGGTTCAGATGGAGAAGGTGAGAGAATCGGAGAAAGAATATCGTGGTGGAGACAGCGGTGTCAAGTACCTGTTCCGCGGCCCCACAATCGACTGGGGCGTGATCCTACTGCTGCCAGGCCAACGCCTGGGTGAGCACTACCACAACGAAGTAGAGGAGACTTTCTACATCCTGGAAGGAGAAGCCTCTTTCTACGCGGACGATGTACCGCATCACCTCGCAGCTGGAGACGCCGTCCGTCTGGAGGCACCGGAACGCCACGAGGTCGTCAATGAAGGCGACCAAGCGCTGAAGATAGTATTCATCAAGTGTCCTTATCTACCAAAAGACAAGGTGACCGTGTAAGCACGTCAGAAAGCAACGGGGGAAGGAAAATGGGCAAAACAAAGGGTAATCTCGCCATTGGCCAGTCAGGCGGACCGACAGCAGTGATCAATAGCAGCCTGTGTGGAGTGATACACGAAGCACTGGCCCACGACGAAATCGGCGAAATCTATGGCATGTTCCGCGGCATCCGCGGACTAATGGACGACCAGTTTCTTGACCTGCGCAGACAATCCGCAGAGGTAATTGATGGCCTGCGACGTACACCCAGCGCAGCACTGGGCACGGTGCGCTACAAAGTAAACCCAGAAGACTATGAACGCATCCTGGAGGTGCTCAAAGCTCGGAACATCCGCTACCTGTTCTACATCGGCGGCAACGACTCGGCAGACACAAGCTTGAAACTGCACAGACTAGCTGCCGCTGCGGGCTATGAACTGCACGTGATTGCCGTGCCAAAGACAGTGGACAACGATCTGTACGGCACTGACCATTGCCCGGGCTACGGCAGCGCCGCTCGCTTCGTGGCCACAGCCGTCCGTGATACGGGCCGGGACACGGAAGCGATGGGCCCAGTCAGGCCGGTAAAGGTCGTGGAGATCATGGGCCGCAACGCAGGATGGTTGACCGCAGCAGCAGCATTGGCTCGTGAAGAGAAAGGAGACGCCCCGCATCTGGTCTATGTCCCTGAGCGGCCAGTGAGTGTGGAGCAGTTGCTAGAAGATGTGCAGTGCTGCTACGACGAACGCGAGCATGTTGTGATCGCCATGAGTGAAGGGGCCCAGGAAGCCCCGGGCAAGACTTTCGGCGAAGAGTACGCACCCACAGAGGTAGACGCCTTTGGACACCGCATGAAGGGCGGGGTGAGCGACTTTGTGGCCAGCATAGTCAAAGGCCGGCTGGGGCTCAGTGCACGCATAGACAAGTCCAACTACCTGCAGCGCTCCTTCATGGTCTGCGCTTCGCCTATCGACCTGGAAGAGGCCTATCGAGTGGGACGACAAGCCGTGAAAGAAGCTGTTGCTGGGCATTTAGAGGGGCTGGTCACGCTGGTCCGTGACCCTGGCCCGGAGTACCACTGCTCGGTAGGGCTCGCCAGCCTCAAAGACGTAGCCAACAAAGAGAAGAAGCTTCCTGCCGACTTTATGAACGAAGCGGGCAATTGGCCCACCGAGGCCTTCCTGTCCTACGCCAGACCGTTGCTCGGGGATCCGTGGCCCCCCATACCGTACGTACGATTGGCCAAGTATTTCGTGTGATCCCACAAGGGTGTCGATGACACATTGCTGCTAAAGCCAGAGCCCACTCAACGAGTGGGCTCTGAGTTGTGGCCATGACTCGGAGGCAAAAAGCCGCACGTATCGGTGTTCAATACTCTTTCGAATTCGTCATGAGCGATCTTGACCGGTTCTTCGTCGCCTGCTTGGGCAAGCCCAATCTGCAATCGCGTACACATCCTGGTCAAGCAGAAATTTCATGCCGAAACTGCCGTCTTGAAATGCTTCAAAAACGAAAACTGACAACAACAGGACGCTCGATTAGCAGGTCGGCTTCATACGCTTGTTAGGCCGTGCGTGCGTTGCGTCTTACCAGTCTGCAACTCGGCAGCGTACTTTTTACTTGCTCTGATTGCGTACTTGACGAACTCTAGGGTGCTCCTAAAGTCGGCGGGGTCGGCGGGCTGCCGGACCGAGAGTGCCGGGTTCGGACGCCCGGCCCACGTTCGATCGATAAGCCCTGCCCAAGATGGATCCATGGTGGACTTGGCCCACTCAGCCCCAGCGAGTTTGGATCCGACCCTGCCTCTGTGAAGGTCGTGCAACATGCGGCAGTAGCTCAAGACCACAAACGTTTGATAGAAGCGGTTGTTGTAGCGCTCGGGTTCAGCCAGGATCTGTTGCCCCCAGTCGCTGATGGTCGCCATGATCTCTTGACGCAATGCCTCAACGGGTATCGGATCGACCAGGGTTGCCGGACTCGGCCCAGCCAGCGCGATCCCATTCTCACGCACAATCCACCGAACGACAACAGTATTGCAGTGATCAGACCTCACGAGTGATTGACTTCCATTGTCGAGATACCAGAGTTGCCCACCGCTCTGAGCGTAATCCCGCAGGACGTTCTTCGGGAAATAGGATCCTTCCAAGTGCTGCGCCCATCCGCATTCCAGGTTGTAGATGCGCTCGTGCATTGACTGCAAGGAATAAAGTTGAGTGTCGGAGAGTTCGTCCTCGATGGCAACGATAAAGTCGACGTCGCTGTGACGGTCGAAATCACCCACCGCAAAGGAGCCTTGCAGGCAGATGGCGATGAGGTTGTCACTCAGAACAGCCTGCAAGCTCTCCACCAGTTCCTGCAAGACACCGTTTAGCTCCGCATAGGGTGTTGGTGAAGGTTCATACTTGAACATCATCCCGCCCTGTTTTGAACTCAAGAAAAGGACAGCCTGTGCAGCAAATGCGGCCTAACGGTTGGCATGAGCCGCCAGCCGGGCTTACCGCAGAGCCCTGGCCAGAAAACGCCCTACATAACCACATAGCCTTCGTTTTACGCCGCGAATAGGCTGGTCGGCTCCATGCATTGGTTGGGCTACCAAGTTACTGCAAATCTTTATTCCCTGCCAATGTCCTGTGACAAAAAGCTAATAAACTCAGCCATTCCTTCGAACAAACTCTCTCCTTTCATGGTTCGATCTATTAGTGCTGTAAGAATTGCAGCATTTATACGCGTTTGCCTTTTGGATACGTCTGCATGCTCCAATACTGGTAAGACGCTGTTATGGTGGAGAGGGCAGAGATTCAAACATTCGTTAGAGAACGATTCACCTTCGTTTTTCAAGGAGTATGCTATTGAGCTGGCAAATACGTCTGCGATTTGGAGACCAGGGTGACTCGCCGAGTCTGCTGTTTGAATCGGTTGTGCCAGATTGAAAGTGAGTGGTTGCGGATCGTCGGTGAAGAAATCGAATCTTGCTTTCTCTGGGCGGTTGATCATAGTATTGAAGATGCTATTCTGGTCATTTATTCCGTCGTTCAGTGGTTGGGAATCATCACAGCACACGACCAACCTTTGTTCTTTTTCACCCCAATATGCAAGTAAAGTGTACAGTGATGTCGAACTTAATTCCAGAACCCACGAGTTTACACAGTCGACTTCTTGAAGTAAGTCTAGCTCTCTGGCTATTGTGTTTTTGTGACAAGTAATGAATGCAAGCAAATCTTGTGAGAATCTGCTGGTGGGCTTCACGGATGCAAACAAACGATCAGGATTCCTAGACTTCTTAGCCCTCATTATAGTTTCAAACTCTGACAGTATCTCTTCTGCGGATTTCTCCTGTACAAGGTATTCTAAATACAATAAGGTGCTAACAAAACGATGGAAGCCAACCTTATAAAACAAGCAGCTCTGAGGGGCTAAAACTGGTTCAAAAATGTATTCAAAGAATTTGGCTGCCAATGAATAGTTCTTGTCAAAAACGATTGTACATGAACTCTCTGCGAATTTTCCCAGAAGCCATCTTGCTGCTGATCGACCGCGATTTGTTTTGACCAGTTTACTACCTTTGAGTTCTTTGCTTTGGATATGATGATCTGTGACAACTTCATCTACGGCTATTCTGGCATCAGATGGAGTAATCAGTACACTTGAGTATACAAAATGCGGTTGTTCTCTGGACAAGAGATTATTTCCCGTATAACCAGCTTCGTCGCACCAGATCACTTTGGTCTGTTTGTTGTACACTTTTTCTCCCACGAAAGGCTCTTTTGGCAGCCCAACTAGCTAATAGACGGACATCTTTCGGTCTAATCCTCTAGTTTGGGGTGTTAGGCCGACATTTCTCCACCTAGAGGTCTGGCCGAAAAGTGGTATCTGATGCTTAGGCCATACCATGTATTCTAGTCAAATGGTATGACACACAATATATGGTATACCATACTTGGCCTCGTGGAGTTCTCGGCCACACCTCTAGTCACCCATCTCCTCGTATTATGTAGACGCTGTTCCATATGACGTGAAGTTCAGGCGCGCCGTGCCTTGCGCGCTGTACCTCTCGAATTCAAGATGCCTCACAAAGCCAAATCGTGCCGCGATACAAGCCCGCGAAGCGGCGTCGCCTGGTAGGGTCAGGGGATGGCGCCTGGGATATCACATCCTGGTTTCCATCCCCTGCCACCCCGAACCGTACGTGAGCCTGCGAAGCGTCCCTCATACGGCTCTCCGACAGCCTTCTTCCTGTGGCATTGCTCTCCTTTCTCAGGAGGTTACAACGCTTCCCTGGCCTGACCGCCAGGACAGGCAGCACATCCGGTCACCCGGAAGCACTGGGAGCCTGCTACGTGGCCCCCTGGCAGTTACCACGGTCGGACTCTCACCGACTAGCAGACGACAGCTTCAGGGCACACCAGCGCATTGTTAGGTCGCAACCACGACCTCCCTGGTGTTTCGGACAACGTGCCGGCCGATCTTGCTTCATCTAGTCGGGATGCAGAGACAGAGTTTTGACAAGCTTCCCACACTTCAGTCGAAGGCCATCTCCATCGACCTCAAGACACTTTCGCACTGCGTCATCAACCGACATCCCTGGAACTACCTCTAGGAGTAGGTCACGCTTCAGCTCAGTTGTTCCCTTCGGATCTCGAATTCCCATTTCGTACTTGAGGAAGTTGTATAGCAAGTTGCTCAGAAGGTCTGCTGCCTGGATCCCATAGTGGTCCTCCGACCAGTAGTGCTTGATTTCAGACACCCTGGGAAGGCGATCCGTCATTTGATGTACACTTCGCATACTATTGAACGTACTAGTTATCAGTCTTGTCACGGAAATGGGCCACGCGAAGCCATGCTTCGTGGGAACAAGTTTGGTCTGTTGACCAGTCTGCGCATTCTTGTACCTGTCATCGAGTAAAATTCTGAATTCGTTCTCAACGGCATGTGGGGCAATGTACTTGAAGTGGTCCACAAACCAAAGATATTGTGAGCAGTAGTCCTTGAGGAGGTTCTCCAGATCGCTATCCAGTACTACGCCGTTGTTTGACAGCGCTATTCTGGCTTGCCTGTACACTTTGTCAAACATGGTCATCCGCGCCGGAATATCGCCGTCAACAGCTATAATGGACCTAAGGATGGACCGGTTTCCGACTATGTGGACGACGTTGACAACACGTTGGAGGAATTCCCTGAACGACGCGACGTTCCCTCGCTTGATATCCCTAGCCTTGAACTCCTTTCTCCCGTCTCGTGCAAGAATGTACTCCGCAATCTCCACAAAGACTTCCGTGTATTTATCATCCGGCATCACGATGGCCGTTTGGATCATTCCAGTCTGCTGTTTGAAGTACGTCTCATCAAGGTAGACTCCGATGATTTGTGGTTCCGCCGGTGCCATGGGCTCCCCCTTTCGGTTCACGATATGAGTTGCGACCTAACTAGTTAATGGACGGACTTCTTTCGGTCTAATCCTCTAGTTTGGGATGTTAGGCCGACATTATTCCACCTAATCACCCATCTCGCTGTATTATGCAGACGTTCTTCCATATAACGTCCCCGTTCCGGCATATTAGGCGCAGATTCCTTCCACCTAACTCGCTTGCCACAATCAAGTAAGAGTGGTGCAATAAGACGTGCATTAACTCGAATATATCATACATCAGCAATCCCAGCAGCGCAACAGCCAGTGGAGGACAAAATGGGCAAGCAGCCCCAGAAGAAACTACTCCACCAGGCTTGTGCTGAGCTTGTCGAAGTGTTCGTGACACCATCCGGCTCAAGCACTAGTCCATTCGCACCGAGCAGGCATCAAACGCTACATCTTTTTCCACAATCTGGAGCATCCAAACGATACGGGCAGTCCCGAAATCAAGGCCTCGCGCAGCGTCACCCATCTGGCAGTCAAAGAAAACGTTGCCGCTTCCACGCAGAATCAAGCCCTCGCCGCCTTGCTGTTTCTCTACCGCGAGGTGCTCAACAAGGACCTGGATGGCACTATTGATGCCATGCGTGCCAAACGACCCAAGCGGCTGCCTACTGTCTTGACCAAAGAGGAGGTATCCAAGGTCATTGGCTTTCTATCCGGCACCAACCAACTGATGGCCAAATTGCTCTATGAGGGTGTCTGAGAACTCCTTCGCGCATGTCATTGCGAGCTGATGTGAGCGCCCTGGTGCGCGCCTGTTTGACAAACACCGGCGATTCCAGTACAATGTATATCAGAGCGATATAGGTAGATACGACATACTGTGCGGAGGGACGGTCATGCCAGCTCCCAGTGTGAGTCTTCGCTGTTTCATCTTGAGCTTGCTGACGCGACAGCCAATGTCTGGCTATGACGTCAAGCGATTCCTGAGGAGCTTGAGTTGGTTAATGGGCAGCCCCAGCTCAGGCAGCCTCTACCCTATCCTGCGTGCTTTGTTGGAAGGTGGTCTGGTGACCGTGGACGTTGTCGTCCGGCAAGACAGGCCACCCAGGAAGATCTATACCATTACACAGGCAGGCAAACGCGCATTGCAGGAGTGGATGGAACAGCTAACGCCATCGGGTACCCTCAAGAGCTTTGTTATGCGCCTGATCTTGGCAAACAATCTCTCACGCCGTAAGCTGCTGGCTCACCTGGAACACCGGCGCTCTGAGGTTGCGCGCCATCAGAACACCATCGGGCAGAATGTCGCCGCTATGGGTGACAAGACAGACCTGGGACTGCGTCTGACACTTGACTATGGTCTAGCTATTGCCCGTTCGGAGTTGACTTGGTTGGATACTACGTTGGAGCGGCTGCTCCACGACTCAGAACCCGGACAGGCTGTGGAGGGCAACCTGCTTCAGGGGGTGGTTCCAGACGTTTCAGCGAGGAGCCGTTCATAGCCCCTACTTGCTGCTGTGTACAGAACCCGATCAAGCTTTTGTACAGACCTGGTTCGGTCCGATGCCGAGCGAGTAGGTAGCGGTTAGCCAGGTCTGTTTCATTGAGCCCTGTACCCACCGTCGACTCGCGGAGACAGCTGCTGGAGACCGAATCGACGGCGGAGATGGAACCGGGCTCCGCCGCAGCATGACACACAGGTCGCAGGATGCTAGACGGACTGCCAAGGATGCGGCCATAGGATAGGATGCACTACGATGCAGCGCTGCAACGGAAGCTGAACGAACTCGCCAAGCGAATCGAGAGGTTGCAGACGAATGTCGAGGAGAAACCTGAGTATGGCCTCGGCAAGGGAGATCCGTTAGTCACACGCTGGGAATTCAACCAAGCGATGTTGAGCCGTCTCAAGAGGCGAACTGTTAGCGTTCGAGATGCCCTGTCGCGGTTCCATGATAGCACGTATGGCATTCGCGAGCGGTATGGCGGAGCGATTCAGCCAGACCGCTTGGCTGCCCTGCCGGCTACCAGTTTGTGCATTCGCTGCGCACGTGAGGTGGGGCCGCACCAATCGAAATCCCGGCTTCGATTGGCGCTCGGGCTGCTCGGGTGGCGGGCCAAGTCATTTGGAATGAGAAGGAGGCAGCAGAATGGCACAGCTATCGACAAACGTGAAACTCGGGAAACCTACAGTTAGCGTGGAGAACTGGACCAAGGAATCGCGCTTCTGGAAGGCCCTGAGTAGGAAGGCAGGCGGACCGTCCGGGCTCTTTTCCTTGACCATCACGGCGGGCTATGTCATTGGGGGGATTCATGACATCTGCCAGAGCGTCAGTCATTTGCTCAAGCACCCGAAGGCGAAATACACGACCTACGTTCCAGCCTACGCTGCCTTCTCCTCTGCGGTGGCACTGCTAGGGCGCTGCATCAGGGGTAACACAGATTTGTGGGGCAGCGTGGCAGACTCGCAAGTAGGCTTCAAATGGTTGGCGGGCTCTGACCAGGTCGGACTCCGGGATGACACGGTGGTTATCGAGACCAGCAGACAGGAGTACACCGTCGACATGCTGACTGCCCTCGGGTACTACGCTGGGCAAAGTGGCACAACGACCAAGAAAAAGTCCAGCGGCACCCATCACTTTGGTGAAATCGATCCCGAGATCCTGGAAAAGATGCCCCCATTGCTCGCAGAAGGGCTGGACCGATACTGGAACAAGCTGCAGACCAGTGAGCGCATGTGCAACAAACTGGCCCAAGCCAGGGTCATCGGGCTCAAGGATTGGCCTGTTCTGAACAATTGGCTGCTTCGCGGCCGGGAAGACGCTGATTCCGTTCCATCATTCTCCGACGTGTTCGGCAAGTTTGACTGGAGTCTGGGGAGCTAGCGCAGGCTGCTGCAGCAGAGCAGCCCTGCAGTCGGCCAGCACACGAAGCTTCTGCTTCCTGAAAAGGCCTGTGGACTTTGGCAGATCAGGGACAGGCGTTTGAAGCCGACATAAGCCAGGCCATGTTTTTTCGAATCAACAATCAGAGGTAGGAGGTGAGACAAGGAGTGACACATGTTGTTCAAAAAGAAGGCGAGTCTTTTACCAGTCTGCTGAAGCGTTTCCGCAAAGCAGTAACACGCTCCCGTGTCCTCAGTGATGTGAAGAAGAAGCGCTACTTCATTTCGAAAAGCGAGAAACGCCATAGAGCACTGCGAAAAGCCATAAACCGCGAGCGTAAGCGTCAGCACAAGGTGCGCAGAAGGCTTAGAAGAGGATGATCGTTGAGCAACACGCAGTTGTGAGTCTGGAGAGACTGGCGCAATGGATGGAGCACGACTACGGCTATGTCCGCCCACGATCAGGAGATGTGCCGGAAGGCGTGATAGCCTCCATCAGCGAAGAAGAGATAATCGTTCACCTGGAAGAGGCGAAAAGGGACGGCATCGTGTCGGCAAGCGACCTGAAATCCCTGGATGACGAGTTTCGTGCTACAGTGAAAGTCGGGGATAAAGACCTGTTAGATACCGCTGCGGTCCAGACTGTGGCCAAGGCAGGAACGGTCTATGTGCTCGATTTGGAGAACATGCCTGATCAAGCACCGCTGGCGGCTGTGCTGCGGATTTGAGCGATGCGAGTTATTTGGACGGAGCTATGCGACAAGACGAGGCTTGTGGACGAAGAAAAGTATCACGACTATGCCCAAGATGAAGACACATTAGGCAACTGCAAGACGATTCAAGATCACCGGCTCGGGCAAGCTGCAGCGGCTGAAACAACGCCGCAGCCACCAGCGCCGTACGAAATCGAAGCGTGTTCGCCGTGGCTTCGACAAAGACACGTCCGTGGACAAAGCCGACGCCAAGCGCGTTCGGCGCATCCTCGGCCTGCGCAGACCAAAGAAATAGAGAATAGCAAAACCACAGCATGAGCAGAACTGATTTCAGCATCAAAGGGAAAACCGTGGATACTGCACAGCGCCTGATAGACAAAGCTGAGGACCAGGGATATCTGACTGTAGACGATGTGCTCGAACTCTTCCCAGAGGCAGAGAAGCATCTGCCACAGTTGGAAGACCTGATGATGTATCTGTACGAGCAAGGCATCGACGTCATTACGCCTGACGGAGACGAGGAAAAGAAGCCTGGCAAGTCGCCAGAAGCGAGCTCAGTCGAGGAAAGAAAAGATCAGGCTGTACGAAGGAAACTCCCACCCGATGTTAGCAGCATCAGCAGCTACGATTCGATCAGCCTGTATCTGAGGCAGATGGCCGTCACCCCGCTGCTTACCCGGCAAGAAGAGATCCGCCTGGCCAAGCGGATCGAGCGTGGCGAGATCGCCCAGCGACGACTTGAGAAAGGTGGCCAAGGGCCTGTGCTACACCAGCGATACCGGCGCCAAGTCGATTTGGGGAACCAGGCACGGCAGCATCTGATCAAAGCTAACACGCGCCTTGTCGTCAGTATCGCCAAGCGCTACATGGGTCACGGTGTGCCCTTCCTCGACTTGATCCAAGAAGGAAATCTGGGCTTGATGAAAGCCGTCGGGAAATTCGACTATCGGCGCGGCTGCAAGTTCAGCACCTACGCCACCTGGTGGATCCGCCAGTGCGTCACCCGCGCCTTGGGCTACCAGGGCCGCATCATCCGTCTTCCGCAGCACGTGACCGATCGCATCCGCAAGATATACCGCACTGCCCAACACATCGAGCAGAGGACGGGCAGGAGGCCTACACCCCAGGAGATTGCGGAGCAACTGGGAACCTCCCCTCCACGCGTTCGTTGGCTGATCGGCAAGTCGCGCCGGCCATTGTCCCTGGAACAGCCTGTCGGCGCGGATCGGGAAGGCGAGCTGGGGCAGTTCATCCAGGATGAAGAGAACCCTGCACCGAGCGACCTTGCCGAGGAGAGCCTGCTGGCCAAGACGATGGATGAGATATTGGACACCTTGACCCCTCGAGAGGAACGCATCTTGCGCTTGCGCTACGGCTTGGAAGACGGCCAAGACTGGACGCTCAAAGAGGTGGGAGCCAAGTTTGGCCTGACGCGCGAGCGGATCCGTCAGATCGAGCGCAAGGCACTGCGTCGGCTGCGGCATCCCAGTCGCGGCCGCAAGTTGCGGCAGTATATGCGCTGATCCTCGCTCGTGCTCTGGACAGATGGCAGCGCCGATGTACACTGAGGACTAGGTCGCTCCTCATCCTCACGGCCTGGATTGATCTCCCTAATAGTGGGAAGCCAGACGGTTCCACCCTGATCGCACCACCTGAACTTCGACGCGGAGCATAGTCTCCGCGTGGGCTGGACGCGACCTGAAGATGGTCAGACCTTCTCCACCACAGATTGGCGAAGGAGTCCAGCGGCAGTGATGCTATCGCTACACTGATGTAATCACAACGTGCATTCTGCGAATCGACAGCAGAGCAGAGAACCAGTTGGGCTATTTCAGTGCCAGCGTACCTCGGAAAGATGCTCTCCATGCTTGACAACTCCGTTGTTCTGACCAGGGCCATGTGAACGGAAGGAGTGCGAATATGTTTGGAAAAATACTTGTCCCGCTTGACCGCTCGGCGCTTGCTGAGTGTGCGCTGCCGCACGTGGTCGCCATGGCCCAGCCACTTGAGGCCAAGGTGACATTGTTGAACGTATGCGAGCCCAGACCTGCCGATGAAGCAGCTCAGCCGGTTAATGCACTCAAATGGAGCTTTCGGACGGCCGAAGCAGATGCGTACTTGGAAGAGATAGCCTGCCGCCTGCAGGCTGTGGGGCTGGATGTGCAAGCAAAACGCCGGGAAGGCAAGGCCGCAGAGCAGATTCTTGCTTTTGCACATCAGCACGCCGTGGATCTAATCCTGCTCAGCAGCCACGGACAGAGCGGTTTGACTGGCTGGAATGTGAGCAGTGTGGTGCAGAAAATCATCGCTCGTGCGCGTGTATCCATGATGATCGTGCGAGCCTATCATCCTGCTACCAGCAACTTGGCGCACCTGACCTATTCACGTCTGCTGTGCCCTTTGGACTGCTCACAGCGAGCAGAATATGCCCTGCCGGTGGCGGGCATGCTGGCACGGTCTCATGGAGCACAGTTGATCTTGGCGCACATCGTAGCTAGGACGGAAATGCCGCGCCGCCGCCCGCTCACTGACGAGGAACTTGGAGTGATCGATCAAGTGATCGAGCTGAACCGCGCAGAGGCTGTCCGACACCTGGAGGAGCTTCAATCCTCGTTGGTTGCGGAGCAAGTGGACGTTCAGAGTCGTCTTCTCGTCAGTGACAAGCCTGCGCAGACCTTGCACAATCTCGTGAGGGAAGAGAAGATAGACATGGTTGTGATGAGCGCCCACGGCTACTCTGGAAGCACCAGCTGGCCTTACGGGAGCCTTGCGCTCAACTTCATCGTCTACGGCACGACGCCTCTGCTCATTGCCCAAGACCTGCCTTCGGACCACATCGAGCCTACCGCGGCCGAGATCATCGCTAAAGAACACATAGGACACTAGACCGTGCAAGAGAACCGACCTAGCTCCAACGCATCCGCTGATACTGTGGCCGACGCTAACAGTGCCCATGTGGACCAAGTCGAGCAACTGGCGACTAGTATCGCCAACCAGCACCGTTTTGGGCTCGGGGGCGCAGACAAGTCTTCCCTCCGACGCTACCTGAAAGATCGCGAAAAGGTGCTGCGGAAAGCCCACCAGCACTTTGTTTCCCAACCGCGCCTGTCAACTGCTGGCGAGTGGTTCTTGGACAACTTTCACGTGATACAGGAAGCGCTGCGCCAAATCCGTGAGGATATGCCCCCACACTTCTATCGAGAGTTGCCCACAGTGGAGACTGGGTCGGGCGAGCGCTGGCCGCGGATTCATATGCTTGCGTGCGAGATCATCCGCTACAGCAATAACTACCTGGTTTTCGATCAGGTGCGTCACTTCATACAAACCTATCAGGCCGTTGCCAGCCTCACCATGGGCGAACTGTGGGCGCTGCCCAGCATGCTGCGTTTGGGTATCCTGGAGAACTTGACTCGTACAGCGGCGGAGATCGCCAGGTTGCACGTCCGCGGCAGCAGCAGGTCACCCGCAGACGTGCCAGCTACGGGCGAAGCAGTCACTGAGGATCGGAGCATCGCCAATTGTATCCTCAGCCTGCGCGGGTTGGGGGCATACGACTGGAATGACTTTTTCGAAGGGGTAAGCCAGGTAGAGCAGGTACTGCGAGAGGACCCAGCCGATGTCTACACCAAGATGGACTTTGAGACACGGGACTGCTACCGCAAGGTTGTCGAAGAGCTGGCCAAAGGGATGGGGCGAGATGAGAGAGAGGTGGCGAAAGCGGCGATACAGGCAGCCAGGCAAGGAGTAGCCAATTCAGCACGCACTAGTCACGTTGGCTTCTACCTTGTGGACGAGGGTCGCACACAGCTTGAAACCCGCTTAGGCTACCGTCCCACCCTGCGAGAGGGTATCCGACGGTGGGTATTGAACCATCCTACCTCCGTATATCTTGGCAGCATCGCCTTGCTCACGGCCATCGTCTTGGGTATCTTTCTTGGGTATGCTCGCTACGCTGGTGGCACACTCCGACAGCTACTGGAAGTGGGCTTGATCGGCCTGCTGCCTGCAACAGCAGTGGCCATCCATGCAGTCAATTGGATCATCACCCATACGATTGCGCCGCGCAGATTGCCAGCAATGGACTATGGAGAGGGCATCCCAACCGAAAGCCGCACTATCGCCGTCATGCCTACCATGCTGACCGATGCCAACGAGGTTCAAGCGCTGCTACGGCAACTGGAGCGGCATCATTTGAGCAACCCCGATCCCAATCTCCTTTTCGCCCTGCTCACCGATTTCGCCGATGCAGCTCAAGAACACATGCCCGATGACGACGACCTAATCGAGCAAGCCGTGAAGGGCATTCGAGAGCTCAATGCTAGGTATGGAGGCCCATCCAGCGGTCGATTCTACCTCTTCCACCGCGAGCGTCAGTGGAACCCAGCGGAAGGGTATTGGATGGGCTGGGAACGCAAGCGGGGCAAGCTGGCGGACTTTAACAGGCTGCTGCTTGGCGACCGCAAGGAAATCCACTTCACGGTACAAGAAGGTCACCAGGACGGCCTCGAAGGCATCAAATACGCCATCACGCTGGACCGAGATACCATCATGCCGCGAGACAGCGCACACCAACTGGTAGCAACGATGGCCCATCCGCTGAACCGTGCACAATTTGATCGCCACAGCGGTGCAGTGGTCGCCGGCTACACCGTGTTGCAGCCCCGCCTCGAGGTCTGGCCGCCCTCGGCCAACCGATCGCTCTTTGCTCAGGGCTTTGCTGGCGATACAGTGGTGGACCTCTACACGCGCGCCGTGTCGGATGCCTATCAAGACTTGTTTGGTGAGGGCATCTATGCCGGCAAGGGTATATACGATATCGCCGCATTTGAACGCGGCCTGGCAGGGCGTGTGCCGCAGAATGCTCTTCTCAGCCACGACCTGTTCGAGGGCATTCACGGTCGGGCAGGGCTGTGCACAACAGTGACCTTCTACGAGGACTTCCCGGCTCACTACTTGGCCTATGCTTTCCGCCAGCACCGCTGGATTCGAGGTGACTGGCAGTTGCTGCCCTGGCTGCTGCCGCGGGTGCCAAGCGACAGTGCGAAGAAGATACCCAATGAGCTCTCTGTCATCGCTCGTTGGAAGATATGGGACAACCTGCGCCGCAGCCTGTTGCCCCCTTCGCTGCTGGCGCTGCTGCTGGCCGGCTGGCTTTGGCTGCCCGGCTCACCGCTCGTTTGGACGCTCTTGGCACTTTTCATCTCCGCCACGCCCTTCTTCAGCCAGATTGTCGCGGACCTGTTGTTGTTGATTGGGGGATGGAGCTTTTTCCGGGAGGCAGCGATGGAGCCATTGCTGGCCAAGTCCAGGCGATGGCTGCTGGGCCTGGCGTTCCTCACCTACGAGACGCCAATCATCGTTGACGCCATCGGCAGCACACTGGTGCGCCTGTTCATCACCCGCCGGCACCTGCTGCAGTGGACCACCGCTGCGCACACCATCCGTCTTTTCAGGAAGGAACGCAAGCTGGCCTTGGCCTGGGTGCGCATGGGCAGCGCTGCAGTGCTCGCTGTCGGCCTTGCTTTGTTGCTAGCCTGGTTACGGCCCGAGGTGTTGCCCGTTGCTGCACCATTCCTCCTGACGTGGCTGGTCTCGCCACAGATTGCTCACTGGCTCAGTCGGCCGGTGGTGCAAGAACCGGTCCAGCTTTCAGCGGAGCAACGTCAGCAGTTACGGTCGCTGGCCCGCCGCACGTGGCTCTTCTTCGAACAGTTTGTAGGCCCGGAAGATCACTGGCTGCCACCAGACCACTACCAGGAGGACCCTTTGGGGCAGCATGCACGGCGCACGTCGCCCACCAACATCGGCATGCAACTCCTCTCCACGCTGGCAGCCTACGCCCTGGGCTACGTTGGGCCCGCTGACTTCGCCTATCGCTTGAGGTTCACTTTCAACTATCTAGCACGGCTGGAACGCTATCGGGGCCACTTTTTGAACTGGTATGACACGCGTAACCTCCACCCGCTCCCGCCGCGGTACGTTTCCACTGTGGACAGCGGCAACCTGGCGGGGTGTCTGCTGGCGCTGAAACGAGGCTGCCAGGACGTCTTGGAGCAGCCCATCTTGCGCTGGCAGGCCCTCGAAGGGTTACTGGATCATCTGAATCTGCTGTCTGAAAACCTCCAGTTCTTGCAGAGTCCCGAATCAAAGATGGGACTCGAATCGCTACAGCAGTTCTCAGATCGAATGGGTGAACGGGTGCTCGCCGTACGCGACGAACCTTCCCAGTGGCGCTCTATGCTGGCCCAACTAACCGAGTCGGACTGGCCTGAGTTCGAGCTTAGGCTGCGACAGCTTCTTGACAGCCGCGCCGAGACCCTGGGTGTAGAGGCCATTCGGGACCTGCGAATCTGGTCGGATCTCACCAATCGCCACCTTCGCAATACCCTAATGCAGATCGATGATTTGCTGCCTTGGCTGCACTGCCTGAGCAACCCGCCCAGGTTGTTCACCAAGGAAGATGTGGATGCGCCCATTGGAAACGCCTGGAACGCGCTTCGAGAGGCGCTGCCTGTGGCGGCTGGCCTGGCAGCCGTGCCGCAAACATGCCAGATCGGACACGAGGGCCTGGACGAGCTGCAAGCTCTTCTTCTTCACCAGCGGCTCGAAGGTGCGGAAGTGCAGGAGGCTGTCACCTGGTGCTCCGACCTTACCCTGAAGCTGGATGCTGCTGAGGAACATGCCCTGGACCTGGCGCGCATTCTTAAAGGTGTGGTGGAAGAGTCTGAGGGCTACTTCCAGGCCATGGACTTTCAATCCTTGTTCGATGAGAGACGCGAGGTATTCCACATCGGATACAACGTGTCATCTGCTCGGATGGACAAGAACTACTACGACCTGCTTGCCTCTGAGGCCCGCTTGGCCAGTCTGGTAGCCATTGCCAAGGGCGACGTACCGAGGAGCCATTGGTTGCACTTGAGCCGTGCCTTCACTCGCGTCAGTGGCACGCGGACGCTGCTCTCGTGGGGTGGAACGATGTTCGAGTACCTGATGCCGCAGCTCCTGATGCACAGCTACCGTGGGACGCTGTTGCATCAAACCAACGCCGCTGTGGTTGACCGGCAGATCGCGTATGGACGTGAGCAGGGCGTCCCCTGGGGCATCTCCGAGTCGGGTTACTACCGCTTTGACGCGGCGATGAACTACCAATACCAGGCATTTGGGGTTCCCGGGTTGGGCGTGAAACGTGGTCTCGGCAAAGATCTAGTGATCTCTCCGTATGCCTCGCTTCTGGCCTTGTCTCTGCGGCCGAACGCTGTGATGGACAACCTGGCAGCCCTGATCGAGCGAGGCATGCTGGGACACTATGGCCTATACGAGGCGATCGACTGCACCGCATCGCGCGTTTCGCCGGGACAGCAGAGCGCCATCGTGCGCTCCTACATGGCGCACCACCAGGGTATGATTTTCCTGTCCATTGTGAACTATCTGCAAGACCAGATCATGGTCCAGCGCTTCCACGCCGATCCGCGCATCCAGGCCACTAACCTGATCCTATACGAGCAGATGCCGTCTCAAGCCCCCGTGGAGTATCCACATCCGGAGGAAACGCAGGCCGCGCGTCCAGCTAGACCACTGCCGAGCGACTTGCCGTACCGCACCTCAATGCGCATGCCGGTGCCCGAGGTCTTCCTGTGCTCCAATGGAAGATACAGCGTCCTGATCACAAGTGCTGGTGGCGGTTACAGTCGGTGGAATGATCTCAACCTGACTCGCTGGCGCTCTGACACAACCCTCGACAATTGGGGAAGCTGGATCTATGTTCAAGACACGAAAGGAGCAGCGATCTGGTCGGCAGCCTATCAGCCTGTGAAGGCCATGCCGCAATGGGAGGAGGTGTTGGTCTATGCCCACAAGGTGGAGTTTCGTCGCAAGGACCATGACATCTCCCTGCGCATGGAGCTGACAGTGTCCCCTGACGACGATGTGGAGATCCGGCGGGTGACGTTGACCAACGACAGCAACCGACGCCGCAGTCTGTGGCTCAGCAGCTACGCGGAGGTCGTGCTCGGCCCGCAAGCCGCGGATGTCCGCCACCAGGCCTTTAACAAGCTCTTTGTGGAGAGCGAGTTCGTGCCTCAGCTGAATACCCTTCTGTTCCGCCGTCGTCCCCGTTCCGCGGATGAGGAGCCTATCTATCTGGCCCATCTGCTAGTAACCAGGGGCCTGCGCAAGGCGACCGGCGCTTACGAAACCGACCGAGCCTGTTTCCTCGGCCGCGGGCAGACGCCTCGTGCCCCTGCAGCGCTCCGCAGAGGACGCAACGGATTGTCAGGCACTGTTGGCGCCACGCTCGATCCCATTATGTGCATTGGGCAGAGCATTCGTCTGTTGCCCCACACAACGGCTCAGGTGGCCTACATCACCCTGGCGGCAGCATCACGCGACGAGGCGCTGGCTATGGCGCGTCGCTATGGGTCTTGGCTCACCGTGAGACGAGCTTTCGGGAGAGCGCGTGATATTCACCGGCAGAAGTTGCGCGAGCTGGATCTCAGCACGCCGGAGCTGGAACGCATGCAGAAGCTCCTTTCTGTTCTGTTGTATCCCCACCCCGCTTTGCGCGCCGATCCGGGCACGTTGGCAGGCAACCGCCAAGGACAATCCGGCTTATGGCCTTATGCCATCTCTGGAGACTATCCCATCCTTCTGGTATGCATCCAGAGCCGCGAAAACGCTGCTCTGCTTTATGAGGTGCTTCGTGCCCATGCCTACTGGCGAAAGCGCCAACTGAAGGTTGCCCTGGTTATACTCAATGAACAAGAGACTGGGTATGCCGATGAATTGCATGGCTATGTGCACCGCCTGATTGCGCGGACAGGTGCCGAGACCTGGTTGAACAGACGCGGGGGTATCTTTGTCCTGCGCGCCGACCAGTTAAGCGAGGAGAGCCGCGTGCTGCTGTCCGCAGCAGCACGCGCTATCTTGCGGTGCGACAAGGGTTCGCTGGCAGACCAGGTGGCCAGGCTGGCAGAGGAACCGGCCCGACTCCCCGATTTCGTGCCAACACTGTTCATCGAGGAGGCGGGCAAGCCAACACCAGCTCTGAACCGGCCTGAGGATCTGCTGTTCGACAATGGCCTGGGTGGATTCAGCGCAGACGGGCGGGAGTATGTGGTCTACCTCGAGTCAGGTCAGTGGACGCCGTCGCCGTGGGTCAACATCATTGCCAACCCGGACTTTGGCTTCTTGGTCTCGGAATCCGGATCAGGGTATACCTGGGCCGAGAACAGCGGCGAGAACCGCCTCACGCCGTGGCGCAATGACCCGGTCAGCGACACGCCGGGTGAGGCACTCTACCTGAGAGACGAGGAGACTGCGCAAGTTTGGTCGCCTACGCCACTGCCGGCACGCGAAGCTGCCCCTTACCTGGTGCGCCATGGAGCTGGCTACTCTGTGTTCCACCATCACAGCCACGGATTGAAACAACAACTGCGCCTTTTTGCTGTGCCTGATGCCCCGGTCAAGGTGATTCACTTACGGCTGGAGAACCTATGGAATTGCCACCGCCGCATCACAGCCACGTACTACGCGGAGTGGGTGCTGGGCGCCAACAGAAACAAAACACAGCAGTACATTGTGCCGGAGTGTGACACCAGCCGCAATGTCCTACTGGCCCGCAACACGTACAGCGCCGAGTTCCGCGAGCGCGTCGCGTTCCTTGCTGCGAGCAAGGAGCTTCACGGCCTGACTTGTGACCGAACCGAGTTTCTCGGGCGAGAGGGCAGCATGGCCGAACCTGCGGCGCTGAAGCGACTGGGGTTGTCCGGCACAGTGAAAGCCGGCTTGGATCCCTGCGCCGTGGCCCAAATCCACGTTGACCTCGCGCCGGGCGAGAGCAGGGAGGTTTTCTTCTTGCTGGGACAGGGAGCGGACCGGGAGGAAGCGCTGCAGTTAGTCGAGCAGTATCAAGATTTGGCCCAAGTGGAAGCAGCCTGGGGCGCGGTGAAGAGCTTCTGGGATGGCCTGTTGGGCAAGGTCAAGGTCGAGACGCCAGAGCCGGCCATGAACCTGATACTGAATCGATGGCTGCTCTACCAGGCACTCTCATGCCGTGTTTGGGCACGCTCGGCACTGTACCAGTCGGGCGGCGCATTTGGATTCCGCGACCAGTTGCAGGATGTGATGGCCCTCACCCATGCTGCACCCGAGATTGCGCGCGAGCACATCCTGCGGGCAGCGCGTCACCAGTTCGAGGCTGGAGACGTGCTACACTGGTGGCATCCACCTTCAGGGCGCGGGGTGCGCACGCGGTATTCGGATGACCTGCTCTGGCTTCCCTTCGTCACAGCACACTATGCGACCCGGACCTGCGACGCGTCCATCCTCAAAGAGAAGGCTCCCTTCCGCAAGGCCGAGCTCTTGCAGCCGGGAGAACTGGAACGCTATAGTCATTATGAGACCACTAGCGAAGCTCATGACCTGTACGAGCATTGCTGTCGGGCCCTAGAGACAGGCTTCACGAAGGGGCCGCACGGCTTGCCGCTGATGGGCGGGGGTGACTGGAACGACGGCATGAACCGAGTTGGTGTCGACGGGCAAGGCGAGAGTGTCTGGTTGGGTTGGTTCCTGTGCGCGACGCTGAGGGGTTTTGCCCCACTTTGTGAGCTTATAGGAGACGATGATCGAGCAGCCCAATATCGGGAGATGGCGCAAGAACTGGTTGAGTCATTGGAACGTGGCGCATGGGATGGAAACTGGTACCTGCGGGCGTACTTCGACGATGGGACACCCCTGGGCTCCGCAGAGAACCTGGAGTGTCAGATTGCCTCGATTGCGCAGTCGTGGGCTGTTCTCTCCGGCGCCGCTGATCCTGAGCGGGCAGCGCAGGCGATGGAGTCCGTGTGGCAGCGTCTGGCACGCCAAGACGAACGTCTCTTGCTTCTGTTCGCCCCGCCGTTTGACAAGACAAAGCAAGATCCCGGCTACATCAAAGGTTACCCGCCGGGCATCCGTGAGAATGGCGGCCAGTATACCCATGCTGCTCTGTGGGCGGTGTGGGCTTTTGCGATGCTGGGTCAGGGAGATCGCGCCGAGGCGCTGTTCCGCTTCCTCAACCCGATTCAGCACAGTGCGACACCCGAACAGGTTGCTCGATACAAGGTAGAGCCCTACGTAGTCGCTGCCGACGTCTACAGCAGCCCCAAGCACGCTGGGCGCGGCGGCTGGACCTGGTATACAGGATCGGCAGGATGGATGTACCGCGTGGGAATTGAAGCCATTCTCGGCCTGCAGCGGGTAGGGAATAGCCTACGCATCGAACCCTGCATTCCCAAAGACTGGTCAGGCTACACCATTGAGTACCGGCACGGCAAGACCTTGTACCGCATCTCTGTAGCAAACCCCGAAGGTGTCAACCGGGGTGTATGTCAGGTCACGCTGGACGGAGAACGCTTGCCTACTGGGAAAGTGCCGCTGCTCCAGGACGGCAAGCGACACGAGGTCCAAGTCCAGATGGGCTGATTTCACAGACGGTACCCACTCTGCTACACCTGGAGTTACTCCGCAAGCGATCTCAGCGACCTTCGATTACGATATGCTCGACGCCCCTAACGACTCGCAGGACCGCGTACCGAATAGGGGCAGTTCATCAAGGATGAGGAGATCCTGCTGGCCAAGACGATGGATGAGATGTTGGCCACCTTGACCCCTCGAGAGGAAAGCATCTTGTGCTGACCTGGAGGACGGCCGAGACTGGACGCTGAAGCAGGTGGGAGCCAAGTTTGGCCTGACGCGCGAACGGATCGAGCGCAAGGCACTGCGTCCGGTTTCCCCCGTCCCTGGGTTGTCGCGGTATTCCATCATCGCAATCAGGCAGCTTGTCCTGCGCATGCCCATTTGCTGGCAAAGCTTCCAACACACCGTTCTTCAGCCCTGGCAACCATCCCTGAGGCAGCACCACAAGGCCTACCGCTGGCCGCCTGGCGCGACAGCGCTCACATCCTCCTGCAAATGGATCAGCCCAGCATCCATCTGGCAGGATGAGGGATTGTGTGGACTATTCGAGCTTGGTACCGCAGTTGTTGCAGAACTTGGAGCCGGGTGCGTTCTGGTGGCCACAGTTCGGACAGATGACTGTGCCGGTGAGCTTGGTTCCACAATTGTTGCAGAACTTGGCCCCCGCTGGATTGGCCGTCCCACACTTGGGGCAGGCAACCGTCGCAGCCGCGGCAGCAGGAGCAGCCTGCTCCGTTCCACCCTTCATCGCCTCGGTGATCGCCCCCGCCCTCGCTGCGCCAATGCCTACGCCCGCTCCCAGGCCCACGCCAGCGCCTGTCAAGGCTCCCGCCTCACCCCCGGCCGTGGCTGCATCGCCCATCGCCCGCGCGGCCTTGAACTGTATGTAGGCTTTCATGTTGCCAATGGCACCGATCGCTGCTCGCTCGTCAATGGCCTTGGAGGTCTCTTCCGTTGGGCTGATCGAACTGACATACAGCGTCTTGAGCGTGATACCCAGGTTGGCAAAGTCGTCCTGCGTCTTGGCCTTTACACCAGCAGCGAATTCCTCATACATCCTGGGCATGTCGAACAGGGACGTCGTTGTTTCCCCCATTAGATCAATCATCTTGGAGATGATCATACTGCGCAAGAAGTTGGCAATCTGCGTGGTGTCATATAGAGCCTGGGCGCCCACGACCTTGTTCACAAAGAGCTGCGGATCTGCAACCTGCATCGAGTAGGTGCCAAAGGCCCTGAGGCGGACCAGGCCCAACTCCTTGTCCCGCAGCGGGATCGGCTCGGGCGTACCCCACTTCAAATCCAGGAACTCTTTCATGTTCACGAAATACACTTCGGCCTTGAAGGGCGTCTCCCCGCTGAAAGGTATGCTGATCAACCTGATCAACAGGGGAATGTTGGCCGTGCTGATGGTGTGCCGCCCAGGTCCAAAGGTATCCAGCGCCTTGCCATCCCGGAAAAAGACCGCCGACTGACTCTCACGAACAATCAGTTGCGAGCCCAATCGGAAGTCGCCTGATCCCGATTCAGGGATGCGGTGTACCATCTCACGAGCTGAAGGGTCAAGGTACTCAATTACGTCAAAGATTCGCGCCATGCTTTCCTCCTTTTTGAAATCAACTTTCTGTTCCGCTGGTTGGGTGATTTCAACGCGCTTCCAGCCTTGGTCGAAGCACAACAAGGCCAGAAGACATGCCTCACACCGACGGGATTTCCAGGATGACGTCCTGCCGCTTGCTGAAGGTCTCATTCATCTCCTCAAGCGCCTCCAGCAGCGCACTGCCTGCCTTCGTCAACTCGTCGTCCCCTTCAGCGGCAGTCACGGCATCGATCAGCGTCTTTACCTGGCCCACATTGTCCAAAAGTGCAACATCATAGTCATACAGTGCATCCAGTTCTTCCTCCCTGACCTTGATTGCGTCAAAGAGGCCGGCATAGCCATAGCTGGCAGTTTTGAGGCGATCGATCAGCAGTTGCAGCCTCATCAGCGAGCGATCCAGAACCAGCAGTACCCCGAGGCGGCCAGCATTCACGAGCCGTACCTCTATGCTGTTCAGCCGCCGTCTCTGCTCCTGAAGCCCCCGGGCCACCTTCAGCCGGATGACCTTGTCGGCTTCCCGCCGCACTTCTTTGTCCTTGTAACCCTTGTAGCCTGGGACATCCTTGACCAACTCTTCGACTTTGTTGTACGCGCCTTCAATGCGCTTCTTCAGGTCCCCCACCATCGCTTGAACCTCCTATGCGTGTTTGTCATTCAATTCGACTACAGGAATAGATCTGAACCACAATAGGGGCACTTGACGATGCCTTTGCCAACTACCTCACGGATTCCGCCGCAATTGGGACACTTGGCGCTGCGCATTTCGGCTGCATCCCGCGTGTATAAAGTGCCCTCATCCCAATTGATGTAGCCAGTGAACAGGCCTTTGCCCACCAGGTCATAGATGTACTCCTTGACCTGATCTCGGGTGAGATTCATCTCGATAGCCACCTCAGCCACATTCACCTTGCCCTGTGTGCGAACCATGTTCAGGATCTTTTTCTCCTTTGCTGCTTCAGCGAACTGCTGCGCCTCGCTTCGGCTGCGCACAAGGAGAAAAGCTCCACCCCCCAACAGAGGCAAACACAGCATCATCACGAGCACCAGTCCCAGCAAGAAACCAGAGATCCTCAGCCTGCCCTCCGCCAAGCCCGAGAACAGAAAGGAGACAGCCGCCACACCAACGATCAGACCCAAGACGATCAGTACCAAGGCCACTGTCCTTCCCTGTCCCACCATTCACCCCCCCTAAATGCGAGTCCTACTGCTTGCTCCATTGTATACCACTTTGGCGCTCCTGCAAACTAGCCCACTTGACAAAAGTGGAGAAACACACGAAAATAGGTCCGAAATTGGCTCCTCGCTTGTTGAGCAATGTGTCTGAGATTCTCGGCGAACCAGCCTATCCTGATCTGCTGTCCCTTCCGGAAGCTGTTGACGTCGTGGACGTCTTCCGTCGTCCCGAAGCAGTTCCACAGATCGTTGAGCAAGCGCTCCAGATCAGGGCAAAATCTGTATGGATGCACAAGAGCGTCCTCCACGAGGGAGCGGCGGAGCAGGCACGGGCAGCAGGTCTGGCCGTGGTTATGGACCACTGCATGATGGAAGAGGCTCGGCGGCTGATTGCCGAGGGGATCCTGCCGCGATAGGGTTCCGAACGAGTTCGACAACAAGCGATATCCGTCACACGCTAGGAGACGTTGCCAAACAACGATGACACACAGATTTGCACCACGCGCATTTGCTACAGCGCTCATTATGGTCGCCATTGTCGGCTGCGGTGGTCAACCGCAGTCAACTCCGTCACAGACGTCCCAGCTACCGCCCGTCGATGATTTCACGTCTGAAACACTTGGCGAGTACCGGGGCAAAGTTGTGGTGCTCAATTTCTGGGCTGCATGGTGCCTGCCATGTCGCGCCGAGATGCCAACCCTGGAGGCCGTCTACCAGGAGTACCGTGACCAAGGAGTCGTGGTGCTTGGTGTGAACGTAAGCGAACACCGAGAGGAGATCATTGCTTTCGCTCAAAAGTATGGGCTTACATTCCCCATGCTACGGGATCCCCAGCAGCAGGCCATAAGAGCACACAACGTCCGAGTGCTGCCCACCACCTTCTTCCTAGACCGACAGGGAGATGTCCACTGCTGGGAGGAGGAGCAGACGTGCAGGAAGCTCGGAGCCATGACAGAGGGCTTTGTCAAACAACAGGTCGAGACTTTGGTCGACTAGATTCCACCGAAGGTGACTTTACGGGCCCCAGATCACATGAGTGAAAGCTCGAACAAAGCCCCGCACTCGGCGGCAAGGATTACTTCCCTCCTCAATCGCCTCGTCTACCTCGTGGCCAAACACTGGTTGCTGCTCGTCAATGCAGTCATGGCCTTGCATGCAGCCTTGCCAGCCCTGGCTCCCGTCCTCATGGCCACAGGCTACACCTCGGCGGCACGGCTCATCTACAGCCTGTTTCGGCCACTGTGCCACCAACTGCCAGAGAGGTCATTCTTCTTGTTTGGGCCACAGTTCAGCTACACGCTCGAGGAACTCGAGCGCCTGGTAGAACCAGACGTGCCCTTGCGCTACGTCGGCAGTCGCACCATAGGCTACACAACGGCTGTATGCCAACGGGACATGGCCACCTATGTGGCCATACTCCTGGCCGGCCTGGCGTTCGTCCTGGTGCGACGTCGGTTGAAGCCACTGCCGATCAAAGCTTTCCTGCTATTCTGCGTACCCATGGTCATTGACGGCTCTGGGCAACTATTCGCGCTGTGGGAAAGCACCTGGTGGAGCCGTGTCCTCAGCGGCTCCCTGTTCGGTGTCGCCTGTGTCTGGTTAGCCTACCCCTACATCGAGGCCGGCATGAGCGACGTGCTCAGAACTCTGGCCTCTGAACGGCCCTCGTGATACGCAGGAAGAACGCAGCGCCATACGTCCTCCACATACTGCAGAGCATCCCCGCCATGCCCAATGCAACAGCCGGCTGATCACTGATGCTGCTGCAACAGCAAGCTTGATCCCCGGAGCACGCATGATTGCCGCCAACAGCCAATCGCGCTATAATGCAATTGAAGGGATCCTTACTCTGAGAGGAGCAGCGATGGCCACCGTTCTGATCGTGGATGACGAACCACACATCGTCGAATTGGCCAGCCTCTATTTGGGAAATGATGGCTACACGACGCTCAGCGCCCACGATGGGCTCCAGGCCCTAGGCATGATTCAGGAGCATCATCCAGACCTGGTGGTACTCGACATCATGTTGCCCAAGCTGGACGGATGGGAGGTTTGTCGCCGCCTGCGCCAGGATGGCAATAACGTGCCGATCATCATGCTCACGGCACGCGGCGAAGACGTGGACAGGATTGTGGGACTGGAGCTAGGAGCCGACGACTATGTGGTAAAGCCCTTCAACCCACGGGAGCTGGTTGCGCGAGTCAAAGCTGTGCTGCGGCGTTCCGAGGGCCAGGCCCCTTTGCACAAGGTGCTCCGTCTGGGCGAACTGGAGATAGACCGTGAACGTCGTGAGGTGCGTGCGGCAGGCCAGGAGCTCAAACTGCGAGCGAAAGAGTTTGATCTCCTGCTGGCCTTTGCCGAGCATCCAGGATTTGTCTTCAACCGTGAGCAACTGCTAGACCGCGTCTGGGGCTACTCGTTTGGCGGAGGAACGCGCACAGTGGATGTACACGTGGCACGTCTGCGCAACAAACTGGAGCACAGCGGGGTCCGTATCGAAACCGTTTGGAACGTTGGCTACAAGCTAGTCGAGGGGTGAACGGCAATGTTCCGAAGCATCCGCACAAAAATCGCCGTATCCTATGCCCTGATTATCCTGCTGTGCCTGTTGTTGGCAGGACTGGGCGCAATAGTCCTGGTCAACCGATACCAACGTGACGCCGTACTAAGCCGGCATCGTGCTGCCTCGGCTGCCATCACCCAACAAATCCAGGCTCTCCTGACATTGAGGGTCAGGTTGCCGCAGATCGAATCTCGCGTCGCTCAAGAAATTTCCCGGCTGGGGATGCGCGCGTTACTGGTGGGACCTGACGGGGTGGTGCTGGCAGACACAGAAGAGGAGAACCCGCTCACCGGACAACGATTACGAATTGCCTTCGCAGACCTCTCCATTCCTCGAGGCGGTGCCGCGTTCCGCCGCTACGTTGATTCAGCGGGGCAGCACTATATGCTCGTCATATCTCCTCTGCGCCCGCCGCCTGAAGGACGCGCAGGATCAGGCCCGTTGCCCAACTACCTCATTGTGGCTGTGCCGGAACAAGAACTGCAGCCTGCCTGGCGTGAGTTGGCGCGGCCGTTGATCACCGCGGGGCTGGTATCCCTTTTCCTTTCCATCGTTGTTGCCGTTCTGCTCTCTCGCTCTATCACCAGGCCCTTGATCGCCATGACCAACGCATCTGCCAAAATCGCACAGGGCAACTATCGGCAAGTGATCCCAGCCAAAGGCCAGGACGAGGTTGCACGCCTGGCAAACAGTTTCAACCGCATGGCTCGTGAAGTCGAGCGCAGCCGGCAGGCACAGCGAGACTTTCTGGCCAATGTCTCACATGATCTAAAGACGCCACTGACTTCGATCCAGGGCTTTTCACAGGCAATGCAGGAAGGAGCTATCCACGATGCACAGGGATACCGCCGTGCAGCGCAAATCATAAACGACGAAGCTGAACGCATGGGCCAGTTGATCCAGGAACTGCTGGACCTGGCGCGATTGGATGTCGGTGAAGCGATGCAGGAGCGTGTGGCCATCGCTCCTGGCGAACTCGTCCAGCACGCTGCGGAAAAGCTCGCGCCACTTGCGACAGAGGCACAGCTCGAACTGGGCGTCTCAATCCCGCAAGGTCTGCCCACCTTGTATGGCGATGAGGAACATTTGGAGCAAGCCTTGTCTAACTTGATAGACAACTCCATCAAGTACACACCAGCAGGCGGACGGATAGAGGTTGCTGTTCAGGCGCTGAGTGCGAAGGGTGGTCAGATCAAAGGCGGGAGTGGCATCCTGTGTGACCTGCCTCGCTTGAGAGACGGTCGCTGGGTCGCTATCCAGGTCAAAGACACGGGAGCAGGCATCTCCCAGGAGGATTTGCCAAATGTCTTTGAACGTTTCTACCGGGCCGACAAGTCACGCAGTAGAACAAGCGGCTCGGGCCTGGGGCTGGCCATCGCCAAAGAGATCATAGAAGCACACGGTGGAGTCATCGCGGTGAGCAGTGAACTGGGAAGCGGCTCGTGCTTTGCCATGCTTCTGCCTGTGAGGTCAGGCAACGGCTAAGCAGTTAACCCAAAAGGCCCCTCCTCGACAGGAGGGGCCTTTTTGATGCCATGCTTTAGTATTGTGGCATAGGAGGCGGACCGGCCGCCCCTTTCTCCTCGGGGATGTCCGTGATCAACGCCTCGGTGGTGAGAATCATTGCCGCGATAGAGGCGGCGTTCTGAACAGCAGAACGCGTAACCATTACCGGGTCAATAATGCCCTTCTCATACATATCAGCGAATTCACCGCTGAGCACGTCGTAGCCGATGTTGCGGTTTTTCTTGCTCTTTTGTCGGCGACGGACTTCTTGTAGGATCACCGCACCGTCCTTACCTGCATTCTCGGCGATCATGCGCATAGGAGCTTCCAATGCCGTACGCACGATGGCCACGCCAGTCTGCTGGTCGGGCATCTCCATCTTGATGCCATCCAGAGCGGACATGGCATTGATCAGCGCCACGCCACCACCGGCCACCGTGCCTTCTTCCACGGCCGCCCGGGTAGCAGACAGCGCATCCTCCACACGATGCTTCTTCTCCTTGAGCTCTACCTCAGTGCCTGCTCCGACACGGATGACGGCCACACCACCAACCAGCTTGGCCAGCCGCTCCTGCAGCTTCTCCCTGTCGTAGTCGGAGGTGGTGCTATCGATCTGGGCCTTGATCTGCCCGATACGGCCCTGGATATCCTCTTCGGAGCCCTTGCCTTCAATGATGGTGGTCTCGTCCTTGGTGGAGAGAACCTTGCGGGCTTTGCCCAAATCGTTGATCGTAACGGTCTCCAACTTGCGGCCCATCTCCTCCGTGATCAGCTGCCCGCCGGTCAGAGTGGCAATATCGCGCAGCATCGCCTTGCGGCGATCACCAAAACCAGGCGCCTTCACTGCGATGACGTTCAGCATACCTCGCAGCTTGTTCAACACCAGCGTAGCCAGTGCCTCACCATCAACATCCTCCGCGACGATCAGCAGCTCTCTCTTGCCGACCTGCACCAGTTTCTCCAAAATGGGCACAACGTCCGCTACCGCGGAGATCTTTTTGTCAGTGACCAAGATGTAGGGCTCCTCGAGTTCCGCTTCCATCCGCTCAGGATTGGTGACGAAATAGGGGGAGATGTAGCCGCGATCGAGCTGCATTCCCTCCACATACTCGGTCTCGAAAGCCAAGCCCTTCGATTCCTCGACGGTGATGACCCCGTCCTTGCCAACCTTGTCCATCACCTCGGCAATCAGCTCACCAATCTCGCTATCCGCAGCCGAGATAGCAGCCACGTGGGCAACAGCCTGCCGATCTTTTACCTCGGTGGCTGCCGCCTTGATTGCCTCAACAACCGCAGCGCTGGCCTTCTGGATGCCATGCTTGATCAGCATGGGATTAGCGCCAGCCGTAACATTCTTCAGGCCCTCGTTGACGATCACATGAGCCAGGAGTGTGGCGGTTGTCGTCCCATCGCCAGCGACGTCATTGGTCTTGGTGGCCGCTTCCTTGAGCAACTGGGCACCCATGTTCTCGTAGGGGTCCTCGAGCTCGATCTCCTTGGCCACGGTCACGCCATCGTGGGTGATGGTAGGCGCGCCCCATTTCTTGTCCAATGCCACGTTGCGTCCCTTGGGGCCCAGGGTGGTGACAACGGCCTTGGCCAGAGTATCCATACCTGCCTTGAGACGCCGTCGCGCGTCTTCTGAAAAAACTAACTGCTTAGCCATTCCTTTTCCTCCTTGCAATTATTTCCGCTAGTGTGTAATGCTACTTCAGTCTAGCGAGGATATCGCTCTCTCTGAGAATCAGATACTTCTTGTCGTCCCTCTTGAGTTCCGTTCCGGCATACTTGGCATAGAGCACTCTGTCCTTGACCTTGACCGACATCGGGGCACGCTCGCCATTGTCAAGCAGACGCCCAGGCCCAACTGCCAGGACGAGCCCTTCCTGTGGCTTTTCTTTCGCCGTCTCAGGCAGGACGATACCACTTGCAGTGATCTCTTCCTTCTCATTGGGCTCTACCAGCACACGATCAGCCAAAGGCTTGATGTCCTTAACACTCGCCATCTCTACAACCTCCTGTATTGATTTTGTTCACAAACACAATATTAGCACTCTCAAGCTAAGAGTGCTAATTGCCTCCATATTGTAGCAATTTTCTTCAGAAAGTCAAATCGGCTCCTGCATATCTCTGGCCCTCACCCATGCGCCCAGTCAGAGGTCAGGTGCACCCGTCACGCCAGATGGCTTGCGTATTTCGCGTTTCCGGATATAATAGCAGCGTCCAATTGACAGCCTGAGACGCAAGGCATCCACAGCTTTGCGAGACTGGGGAAGAACTATATGAACAATACGAGCTATCGTCATACATTCACCATACTTGTTGTCTTACTGGCGACACTCTTGCTGGCATCCTGCGCTGGTCAGACGACTCCCATTCCGCCTACGCTGCCTGCCAACACACCGACCAGCGTAGTAACAGTTGCCGCGACATGGACGAGGACCCCCATGCCGGAGCAAACAGCCGCCCCCGAGACGCAGACACCTACTACTGTTAAGACACACACACCCACCCCTGCTGTGGCTGCCGCAGCCTGGGTCAACGGCCAACCAATCCTGCTGTCAGAATATAAAGCTCAGGTTGATCAAGCTGTTTCCGTCCTTGGCCAGCAGCAGAGCTTTGATCCAAACACCGCAGAAGGCAATGCCGCACTATTGCAGCTCCGCCGCCAGATACTGGACGCGCTCATTGACCAAGCATTGATAGAACAGGCAGCAGTGCGAGAAGGCATCTCCATCTCTGGGGCACAGGCGGAAGAAGAGATGGCCCGCCTGGTCGGAGAGAACGTCACCCAATTCGAAGACTGGCTCCAGGCCAACGGTCTGACTCATGAAACCTTCAAGGTGCAGTTGCAGCGACAGTTGCTCAGCGCTGCCTTTCAGGAGCACAGGGCCAGTTCTCTTCCTTCTGCCGTTGAACAGGTGCACGCCCGGCATATTCTGGTGATGAGTGAGGCAAAAGCGATGGACGTATTGCTCAAGTTACGCTCGGGCGAGAGCTTTGCCACCTTGGCCAAGCAATACTCACAGGACCAAGCCAGCAGTAACCTGGGTGGAGATCTAGGCTTTTTCCCGCGCAACGTGATGCCAGTAGAGATCGAAGCTGTGGCTTTTGCCCTGGCCCCGGGACAGGTCAGTGGCATCGTCAAAACTGATTTCGGCTACCATATTATCGAGGTTGTGGATAAAGACCCCTCCAGGGAGGTACCGGAAGAGATGTTGGCCACCTGGCGGCAAAACAACTTCCTCCAATGGTTGGAGGCGCATAGGTCAGTGGCCAAGATTGAGTATGTTGACCTGACGGAATGATCAATGAGGAGACACTTACATGCCCAAACTCGCTATCACTGGCAAGGGAGGCGTGGGCAAAACCACACTCGCCGCGCTGTTAGCCTACAATTATGTCAATGAAGGGCGGAAAGTGCTGGTTATCGATGCGGATCCTGACGCCAACCTTGCCTCTGCTCTTGGCCTTCCCAAGGAGGTTGAAGAACAAATCACTCCTATCGCCCAGATGGACGATCTGATCGAAGAACGTACCGGCGCGCGGCCCGGGGAATTTGGCAGCTTCTTCTCCCTCAACCCCAGGGTGGATGACATCCCAGACCGCTTCTCGACAACCCACCGTGGGATCAAACTGCTGGTGCTGGGCACCATAGGCCGTGGTGGATCCGGGTGCATTTGCCCCGAAAGCGCCTTGCTCAAGAACCTAATACTCCATCTTTTCGTCGGACGCTCCGAGGTTGTCATCTTGGACATGGAAGCGGGACTGGAACACCTTGGACGGGGCACCGCTGGCGCAGTAGACGCCTTCATCGTTGTGGTAGAACCGGGTCAGCGCAGCCTGCAGACCGCTCGGGCAATCAAACGGCTGGCAGCCGATATTGGCATTCACAAGGTCTATATCGTTGGTAACAAGATGCGCAATGAACAGGATCGCACATTCGTCCTTGAGCACCTGCCTGACGACAAAGTGCTGGGCTTTTTGCCGTTCAGCGAGAAAGCCATTACCGCCGACATGCAGGGCTTGGCGATCTTTGATGCTGACGAACAGTTGGTCGCTGCGGCAAAGGCGCTCAAGGACAAACTGCCAGTTTGATGGGGCAGCCTATACTGTGTCCATTGGCGCACTGCAGAGGCAAATCTGATTGTACTCCCTTATCACGTCCATTTGGCACAGGTAGCATGCTTTTCCGGATCGCATCATGATGGGCGTGTAATCGTCACTACAGAGGGATAGCGCATGGAAGTCATCTGGTACGGCCATTCCTGTTTCAGGCTGAGGACAAGAGGGGCTGCCGCGGTAACCGATCCTTGCGGCAAGGACGTCGGCTACAACGTACCGCGGCTGCGCGCTGATGTCGTGACCATCAGTCGCGACCACCCCGATTACAACAACTGTGCACTGGTCCGGGGCAGCCCCAAAGTCATCAGCGGGCCTGGCGAATATGAAGTCAAGGGCATATTCATTACCGGCATTGCCACCGCTTTGAAAAAGGCCAAAGGGCAAGGACGTCCTAAGAACACAATCTACCTGTTCGATTTTGATGGGCTTACGGTGTGCCACTTGGGCAATCTCGACCACGTGCCCTCGCAGGCACAGGTACAGGCACTCAGCGCCGTTGACGTTCTGCTCATCCCTGTGGGTGCGCTGACAACCATCAGCGCCAGTCAGGCGGCAGAAGTAATCGGGCTACTGGAGCCACGGATCGTTGTGCCCATGCACTACAAAACCAAAGCGGTCAAGACGAGGCTGCAGCCAGTTAGCAGATTCTTGAAAGAAATGGGATTGCCCAAAACTCGACCTCGTGATAGCCTTGAAATCAACAAGAAAAAACTGCCATCAGAAACCCAAGTGGTTGTGCTGAACTACAAAGAGTAGGTGGGACCGTGTGATGGAGGCCAAGAGAATGAATCGATCGTTGATCAGACAGCTTTTCCTGTGGGGCGCCGCTGCCCTCATCTTCGTCTCTCTCTCTGGCTGTGGCGGGAGCATACCTGAGCCTACCTTGGAAGGTGACGCAGAAACCCGCCTGACGCAGGGACGCCAGTATCTGGAGCAAGGCAAAATCAATGATGCCATCGCCGAGTTCCAGGCAGTCATTCGCCTGGATCCCGGGTCCGCTGAGGGCCACTTCCGCCTCGGCAACGCCTATTTCCAACGAGGCCAGTTGGAGGATGCAGCCAAGGAATTCCAAAAGACATTGGAACTGGATGCCAACAACATGGATGCACGCTCCAACCTGGGCGCTGTTTACTATGAACAGGGTCAATTCGACAAAGCTGCAACCGAGTTCGGGCAGGCCATTTCTATGCAGCCAGACGACGCTGACATCCATTACAATCTCGGCGCAACATACGTGCAACAACTCAAGCTCGATCCGGCCATCGCCGAGTTCAAGGAAGCTATACGCCTTGATCCCAACCTGGCCAGTGCTTACTTTGGTCTGGGCAATGCCTTCAAGCTGCAGGTCAAGACCCAAGAGGCTATCGAGGCCCTGGAAAAGTTCTTGGCGCTCAACAGCAGCGATGCCCAGATGCGTGCGATTGCCGAATCGCTACTGACGGAACTGAAAGCCCCATAGCTTCGCCACGAGGCCGCAACGCCTCCCAGTCATGTGCTTAATTCACCCCATGACGTGGCAAGGACGGCAGCCATCAGCCACTCCTGCCTATCGCGGGTATGGCCAGGCATCATTCCGCGTCAACATACGTTCTTGACCTGACATGGATGGCAGCCCGTGTCCGCCCTTGATCGGCACCAGATCCGTGTTATGTTGAATCCAGGCAACTGCGGCACGCTGCCAGAACGGTGGTGGAAAGCTTGTGGTCCTCTATTCATCGTTGCACACCGCAGTATACCCCAGCGACAAGGGGACTGTGAACGTAGCTGAAGTGAGGTTAGGTAATGAGCAACAACTATCATAGCATTCAAGCCCTGGAAGTTCTGAAATCAGTCCAGTCTTTTGAGACGGGCTTGACAGAGGAAGAAGCCAAGAACAGACTGGATCAATTCGGCTTCAACGAGCTCAGGAAGGGAAAAAGCATCACTCCTCTTGAGATCTTTGCTAACCAGTTCAAGAGCTTCCTAATCGTGATCTTGATTTTTGCGTCCGCCGTTTCTTTTCTGCTGGGTGAGATAACAGACGCCATCGTCATTTCCGCCGTACTCATTTTGAATGCGATCCTCGGCTTTGTACAGGAGTACAGAGCCGAAAAGGCCATAGAAGCACTGAAGAAGCTTGCCGCACCAAAGGCAAAGGTGCTGAGAGAGGCCCAGGAAGCGGTCATTCCGGCGCGGGAGGTTGTCCCCGGCGACATTCTGTTGTTCGAGGCCGGCGATCGCATAGCGGCTGATGCGCGATTGCTGGGGGCGATGAACTTGAAGATTGAAGAGGCGCTTCTCACCGGGGAGAGCGTTCCCTCTCTGAAATTCGTTACGGCCTTACCAAAGGATACTCCGCTGGCAGATCGCGAGAACATGGCCTACTCCGGAACAACGACGACATACGGCAGGGGCACGGGCGTCGTCGTAGCCACGGGTATGGAGACTGAGTTCGGGAAGATCGCCGAGCAGATACAAGAAGTGAAAGAGGGGCCTACTCCGCTTCAGTTGAGGCTGGAAAGATTGGGCATCATGCTGGGAGGCCTCGTTCTGCTGATCAGTGCGGTGCTTTTTGCCATTGCGCTCTTTGAGGGTGAGCCAATCCTCGAGAGTTTCTTTTTGGCCGTAGCCCTGGCCGTCTCGGCGGTTCCAGAAGGCTTGCCAGCAGTGGTTACCGTAGCCCTGGCGCTAGGGGTTCGAACAATGTCGAGGAAAAACGCCATCGTTCGGCGACTGGCAAGCGTGGAAACACTCGGCAGCACCACGGTGATATGTTCTGACAAGACAGGAACCCTGACCAAGGATGAGATGACGGTCACCAGGGTCTTTATCAATGGCCAGTGTTGTCTTGATGTCAGTGGCTCTGGCTACGAGCCGGATGGCAGGTTCTCTAGAAACGAAGCCTTGGTTGAGCCGGGAGAGCAGAGTGGTCTCTCCCTCCTGCTGAAGACAGGCTGCCTGTGCAATCATGCTTCGCTAGGGAACGCAGAGGGCTGGTCGGTGGTCGGTGACCCGACGGAGGGAGCATTGCTCACACTAGCGGGCAAGGCTGGTATCTGGAGAAAAGACCTGCTGAAGGAGAGCCCCCTGATTGCTGAGATACCCTTTGATTCCGCAAGAAAAAGGATGACCACGATCCACGAAGTAGATGGGAAAAGGGTAGCATACGTCAAAGGTGCCCCCGAAATCATGCTCGAGTTGTCGAGCTTTGTCCACGCAGATGGAGAGGTCAGACCACTGAACCAGGATGACAGAGAAAGGACCCTCAAAGCAGTTCAGGAGATGGCCGCAGATGCATTACGGGTTCTGGCGCTAGGCTATCGAGAGATTCCCCCTGGGACAGAGCTCAGCTCGAAGGAAGTGGAGAGAGAGCTGGTCTTTGTGGGAGTTGTTGGCATGATAGACCCTCCCAAGGCAGGGGTCAAAGAGGCGATCGCCACAACCAAAAGAGCTGGAATCAAGTCAGTGATGATCACTGGAGACCATGAACTGACCGCCAAAGCCATTGCGGAACAGATAGGAATGCTAGAGAAGGGTGGGAAGGTCCTCACCGGGATGGATCTTGACCGCATGAGCCAAGAAGAGCTGGATGCAGAAGTTGAGAGCATCGCCGTATTTGCCAGGACGTCACCTGACCACAAGGTCAGGATTCTCCAGGCCCTGCAGAAGAAAGGGCACGTCGTGGCCATGACTGGAGATGGAGTGAACGATGCGCCCGCGATCAAGGGCGCAGACATCGGCATCTCAATGGGCATAAAGGGAACGGATGTTACCAGGGAAGCATCGGACATGATCCTGGCAGATGACAACTTTGCCACTATAGTCAGCGCTGTCGAGGAAGGGCGGGGCATCTACGACAACATCAGGAAGTTCATCCGCCTGCTGTTGAGCACGAACTTGGACGAGATCCTGCTGGTGGCTAGCGCGATCCTGCTCAGGCTTCCTGTGCCCATACTTCCTATCCAGGTTCTGTGGGTGAACGTTGTCAGCGATGGCCTACCAGCACTGGCCCTGAGCTTTGATCCACACGACAAAGACATCATGGAACGAAAGCCCAGAAGCCCGCAGGAGGGCATCTTCCACGGCATGCTCCTCTTCGTCTTGGCCGCAGCCATAGTTGACTTCCTGGCAGAGATGTTGCTGCTGATCTATTGGAGGAATACCAACTTCATCAGTCTGGCAAGACTCAGAACCATCATCTTTACCTCGACGGTTCTTTTCGAGCTGTTCTTTGTCTTCAACTGCCGGTCTGAAACGCGTTCGGTGTTCAGAACTAACCCATTCAAGAATACCAAACTTGTGCTGGCAGTGGCGATTTCTTTCCTGCTGCAGTTAGCGGTGGTCTACATTCCCTTCTTCCAGCCCTTGTTCAAGACGGTGCCATTGAACGTTTCGGATTGGCGGATCGTCCTGGCAATTGCCGCATCGGGCCTCTTGATCTTGCCAGAAATATTCATGCGCTAACTTGGCGCATTGTCGGATCTTGAAGAAGTGGAACGGTCAGTCGGCAAATCACAAACGCACTGAACAATGAGGAGCAAAGGTGTATCGTAAGATTACTCTGGACAACGGGCTGCGCATCCTGACCACGCCCATGCCCCATACTCGCTCCGTCGGGGTGGGCATCTTTACCGGCGTCGGTTCACGCTATGAGAGCAAAGCCACAAATGGCATATCGCATTTTATCGAGCACATGATGTTCAAGGGCACACCACGCCGCCCCAGTGCACAGCAGATTTCCGAAACCATCGAAGGACTGGGCGGCATTTTGAACGCTGGCACAGGCAGCGAGGCAACTACCTATTGGGCCAAGGTCGCCCATCACCACCTGCCCGTCGCCCTTGACCTGCTGGTAGACATCTTTCACCACTCCACATTCGAACCTCAAGAAGTTGAGAAGGAACGGCAGGTCATCCTCCAGGAGATCAGCCGCTTGATGGACGTACCGGGCTCGTGGGTACACGTATTGATTGATCGACTGATATGGCCAGCACACCCCGTAGGCCGGGAAATCACGGGCACCAAGGAGTCGGTGATGCGTATCCGCCGTGACGACATGCTGGACTATGTCGCGCGCACCTACACACCACGTAACACGGTGATCAGCGTCGCCGGCAACTTGGACCATGAGAAGGTTCTGGAACAGCTCAGCAAAGAACTGGCAGGATGGGAGGCCAAGCCGGTGCCCTCCTTCCTGCCGGCGACCGAGCCATCTCCGGGCCCGAGCCTGCAAATCCAGTTCAAGGAGATAGAACAGGCTCACCTATGTGTGGGTATGCGCGGCCTGTCTTTCAATGATCCTGACTATTTCAAGCTCCGTGTGTTGAACGTGGTCCTTGGTGAGGGCATGAGCTCGAGGCTCTTCCTGGAGATCCGAGAGAACCGCGGCCTGGCCTACAGTGTTGGCTCCTATGCCTCCTCCCTTAGCGATACGGGAGCCGTCGTCCTCTACGCAGGCGTTCCCCCACAAAAGGCCGCTGACGTGGTCAGCGCCATGATGGAACAACTGGAGCTCCTGCGCAAGAAACAAGTACCGCAAGCGGAAATGACCAAAGCCAAAGAGTTCATCAAAGGCCGCATACTGCTGAGCATGGAAGGCACCTTTGCCAATGCCCAATGGTTCGGCAAGCAGGAGGTTCTGAACCAGGATGTCCTGACTGTAGATCAGGTCATCGAGCGTGTGGATGCAGTGACTGCCCCCGACGTGCAGGCAGTAGCGCAGCACCTATTCACTACGGAGCAGCTAAGGTTAGCAGCAATCGGAGCATTCAAGGCAGAAGAGGATTTGCGGGCGCGCTTGGGACTGTAGAACGATTTGCGATTCGCTTCCAAACTGTGTGGGTCGACAACCTGCCGGTTCAGCCTCCCTCTGCTACAGGAACTGACACACTTTGAAACCAAGTCCATTTTTGACAAGCCTTACACTTGCGGTATAATCCTCTCTAGAAACAGCCGTCTCTTTTGCGAGGGCCATTCTGCTGCTTGCTTCTATTGCCTCCGAGATCGCAAAGATTGCGCTCGCTTTCTTCGAAAAAGGGGCGCACGGAACTCATGGGCCATGTGGACACCAGTAGATGCCTATGCAGGCTTTGTGGCAAGCAAAAGCTCTTCCACAAGGGAGTCGGCGCTTTGGGGTGCCAGCCAGGCGCTGAACCTGATGTCAGCGCAGGCGGTGTATAGGTCACAGATACCCCAGGAGGCCTGGATTGCTCAAGTGGGCCTTGATTCCCTGGCACCGAACTTTCTTGACAGAGGAGGTGGATGCACCTGAGCGAATGCGCATAGAGCGCTGTGGTACTCGTCAAAGGGGGGGTGGGTTCCCTCGCGGTATCCAGCTTATGAACCATTAACCAACTCGAACTAAGGAGGAGGAGGAGAAGTGAAAGGAAGAATTTGGACGCTTATGGCTGTTCTCGTAGTTGTCAGTTTGGTGCTGGGCGCTTGTGCGCCGGCGGCCACGCCGACCCCTACGCCAAAACCCAAACCGACGACACTCCCGCCAACACCAAAGCCCAAACTGAAGATCACGGTAGCCACCGATGCAACGTGGCCGCCCTTTGAGTACGTGGACGAAACGACCAAGGAGTTCGTTGGCTTTGACATCGACCTGATGAAGGCCATCGCTGAAGCTGCGGACTTTGAAGTTGAATTCGTCAACGTGGGCTGGGACCCCCTATTGGCAGGCATGGCTACCGGCCAGTATGATGCGGCAATCTCGGCAATGACCATTACCGAGGAACGTGCCAAGCAGTGGGACTTCTCGGAGCCCTACTACAAGGCTGGCCAGCTCATTGCCGTGCGCGTCGACGAGACCACGATCCAAGGACCTGATGACCTGGCAGGTAAGGTCGCGGGTGCTCAACTCGGCACTACGGGTGCAATATACATCGAGGAGAACATCCCTGGGGCTACGCTCAAGACCTATGATGAGATCTCCCAGGCCTTCCTCGACCTGATCAATGGGCAGATCGACGCCGTGGTGGCCGATGATCCGCTGGTCGAAGCCATGGTGAGGAAGTACTCAGATGTGATCTGGGTAGGTGGGCTGTTGACCGGCGAGGACTATGGCATCGCGGTGAAGAAGGATGCCCCAGAGATCCTGGCAGCCATCAACAAAGGCCTCGAGACGGTCAAGGGGCAAGGGCTCCTTGAGCAACTCAAGGCGAAATGGATTGAAGTGGAGGCACCCGCCGCCTTAACCGTCGGTCAGGTGACGGACATGGGTGGCATCGACGACAAGTCCTTCAACGCCACCGCCTGGAAGGGCATGGAGATGGCCGTGGAGCAGCTGGGTGCTGAAGCCAAGTTCCTAGAGTCCCAGACGCAGG
>JAUWJD010000026.1 GCA_030607875.1 Chloroflexota bacterium | reverse complement strand
GTGGGGGGGGGCTACCGCGCCCCCCACCACACCGCATACCCTGGGCTCTCCCGGAAAGGTAAGCAGGGGATCTCTTGACGGGTGCAGGCCACTTGGCTGTGCCCCGCTGCAAGCTCGGGCCAACCGTCGGAACAAAGTCCATTGGCCGGCTTGGCGCATAACGCTCAACCCTGTTGTGTCACCAGCCATTTCCGAGAGAGCTCTGGCAGACGGGAGGTAAACCTATGTCTGCAACTGAGTCTGGTTCGAAACGAGACCAGCCTATCCTGGTAGTGCTGACGGCTATCTGGCACCTGCTGTTCTCGCTGGGGTTGCTCGGTGGTGCGGTCTGGATTGGCCTGAGGCGGGTCGAGGCCGTGCAAGGCGTGGCTCGCTGGATTCTCGCCGCGGTGTTTGCGGCTGTGGCGGTTGTGCAACTTATCTTCTTGCCCCGGCTGTGGCGACGCCACGCATCGGGGCGAATGATGTCGTTAGCTGTGAATTACATTGGACTGGGCTACAGCGCCTTCTTCATGTTCCGCAACGCGACCATGAGTGTAGCGCTTGGCCAAGTCGTTGGGCCTGCCGAACGGCGGGTGGCCGTAGTCTCGGTACTGCCCGTGGTGATCCTGTTCGGCTTCTTCGTCTGGGCGATGTGGAACCAGCGCACAGCCAAGGCCTTCAATGAGACCATCGCGCAGCGAGAGTCACTAACCGCATACTTCTACATCTCGCCATACCTGTTCCTGGCCTCGATCTTTACCGTCACCATCCTCGTGTACGCGGTGTGGCTGAGCCTGCACCAATCTGCCATCTTTGACGTGCCCACCTACGTCGGGCTGTCAAACTATGCCGAGGCGCTGAAAGACAAGCAGTTCCACCGCGCGCTGTACAACGTGTTCTGGTACGTTGTGTTCGTGGTGACCTTGCAGACCAGCTTTGCCATCCTGCTGGCTGTGATCCTGAACGCCAGGTTCCGCGGGCGCCAGTTCTTCCGCACGATGTTCTACGCGCCGAGCGTGAGCTCTTCTGTCGTGATCTCGCTGATCTTCATGTGGCTCTACCAGAAAACTGGGTTTCTCAACTACATCTTCACCAAGATCGGTCTGGACAAGCTGTTCCTGGCGGCGGGAATCAAAGCACAGCCCAACTGGCTCCACACCGTCACCGGATTGATACAGATCTTGCTAAAGCCTTTCGTGGAGAACCCCAAGGCACTGTCGTGGTGGATACGAGGGCCCAGCGTTGCCTGGATGGCCATCATGGCCATGAACATCTTTACCACTGCACCTACCTTCATGATCATGTTCCTGGCCGCGCTGCAGGACATCCCCCCGCAACTGTACGAGGCAGCGTCCATTGACGGCGCGTCAAAGCTGCGCCAGTTCTGGAGCATCACCTTGCCCATGCTGCGGCCGGTGATCCTGCTTGTGGTGGTGCTGGGCACTATTGGCACTTTCCAGGTATTCGACCAGGCGTACATCATGACCGCCGGTGGGCCATTGGATACCACGCTAACGCCCGTGCTGCTGATCTTCCAGAAAGTACTGGGATCGCAGCGGACGGCGCGCGCCGGGTATGCCAGTGCCATGGCGTTCCTGCTCGGTGCGATTATCTTTGCCTTCACCTTCATCCAGCGCCGATACATCGAGCGCGGCACTGAGCAATACTAGGAGGGTGTAAAATGGCTGTAGCAGAGACGACGGCAACCAAAACGGTGCGCTCCAGGCCACAACTTCAGCAGGCTGGGCACTACATCGGCCTAGTATTGCGCTACCTAGTCCTCATTGGGATTGGCCTGGCGTTCGTGACGCCGTTCATCCTGGCGTTCTTTGGCACATTCAAAACGAATCGCGAGATCCTTTCCTACCCGCCCAGGCTGTTCCCGGAGGTGTGGCACTTTGACAACTGGGTTCGGGTATGGCAGTCGGGCAGCACGGCATGCGAGGGTTGGTTGGGGGATTACTGTTTCCCCTACTGGCTCTGGAACAGTGTCTGGCTGGCGGTGGTCCGCGTGCTGCTCCGAACCACTCTGGCTGTGTTCGCTGGCTATGCTTTCGCTCGCATGCGCTTCCGGGGCAAAGAGATCATTTTCGCCCTGATGCTGGGCACGATGATGATTCCCGGCGCCGTGACGCTGATCCCAGGGTACGTGTTGATCGTCAAGTACCTGGGATGGGGCAACTCCTACTGGGCTCTGATTGTCCCCAGCGCCGTCGAGGTATTCGGCATCTTCCTGATGACCCAGTTCCTCAAAGCGGTGCCCATTGAACTGGAGGAGGCGGCGTTCATAGACGGTGCCAGCCGTTTCACCATCATCAAAGACGTAGTGATGCCGCTGGCAAGGCCGGCGATGCTGACGCTGGCCATCCTGGGCTTCCAGGCCTCCTGGAATGAGTTCCTGGGCCCACTGCTGTACCTGAACACGCAGCCCAAGTTCACCCTGCCAGTGGGGCTGATGTTCTTCCGGTCGCAATTCCGCGAGGACTGGAACCTGATCCTGGCGGGGTCTATGTTCAACGCCATCCCGGTGCTGATCATCTTCTTCTTCTTCCAGGGGTACTTTATCGAAGGCGTCAGCTACTCTGGGCTGAAGGGATGAAGGCGCCCCCCTCGCACACGCCATCCTTGGAGTGTGTCGAAGGCGTCGGCTGCGCTGGGTTGAGGGGATGATCAACGCATGTGGGATGCTCTGGCCGTTCTGAAGAGCGCCTTTGCCCGCTGGTGGTCCGAGCTGATTACGCTGACCTTGCTCAACGTGATCTGGCTGGGGTGTCAGTTGGTCGTGATTCCGGGCCCGCCGGCTACGGCGACCATGTATGCCGTGGCCCGGCGATTGGCCGAGGGCGAGCACCTCTTTGGGCGCGCCCTGTGGGACGATTTCAGGGGCGTGTTCTGGCGGGCCTGGCAATGGGGCCTGGCCAACGTGGTCGTGGTTGGCATCGCTCTTGGCAACTTCTACGCCTACCGGAGCTTTTCCGGCCCAGGCTGGGGACTGCTGAAGCTGCTGTGGGGCGCTATCCTGGTGGGCTGGCTGCTGGTGCAGGTCTTTTACTGGCCCCTCTTCTACGAGCAAGAAGACCGTTCCTTCCGCACTACCCTGGCCAACTCGGCCAAGATGCTGCTGCTGAACCCGAGCTTTGGCCTGTTCATCGGCCTGTTCAGTCTGGCACTGGCTGCCGCGGGCGTGCTGTTTGGGATCCCGTTAGGAACGGCGTTGATGGCCTGGCTGGCGCTGATCGGCACCTATGCCGTGCGCGACCGGCTGGGCGCGTACCGGCAGCGGCACGCGGGAAGATGATGAACCGCCGGTTGATCGCTCTGTTGCTCGTGCTCCTCCTGCTACTGCCTGGCTGCCTCCTCAAGATGCCTTCGGCAGGGACCCCCCCGGCCGCTACCCTACCCCCTTCTCCGACCCCAGTTTCCACCAGCCTGGCAACTTCTGTTCGCACGGAGGAAGCTGTGTCCACTTCTACGGAAGCATCCGACATTTGGGCCGACGTGCCCCATACCTCCCTCGGCCCCCGCTATCAGCGGCACGCTTTGGCTGCCTCTGGTCTCGTCGTCAGCCAGCCCGAGATCGGGCCGGGCCTCCAGTTTCGCCTGACCAGCGGACCCTACACCCTGACCTTTGCCGACCACACTCTGACGATCACTCCTGTCGCCGAGGCCCAGGCAGGTCTCGATCTGTCGCCATTGGGATGGGGTGAACTGGCGCTGCTGCCCCACGTCGAGCAGGTGACGAGCGCCGGGACCGGTGTCATCCAACTGACTGGGGACGCCGGCTGGGCCGTCTTCCGTCTGCGCCTGCGCGCTCCTGGACCGCCGGGCCTCTTCCACTACCGGCTGGACTTGATTCGACACGAGGAGCCGCCTCACGGCCAGGTCGAACCAGAGTGGCGCTTCGTGAACCTGGCGACTGGCGAGGGAGTCAGCGGACACCTGACCCTCTACGCCGCGCCGGCACCGCTGGCCGCCCCGATTCTCTACGGCTACAGTCAGAACGTGGACGGCACCCTGCTCTACTGGCTGGACCTGAGCGAGCTGAACCCGTTCATGCAAGCGGCGCACTATACTCCTTCTGCCACGCCCAGCCGTCGGGGCCATACGCTGGGGCACAATCTGAGCGTTACCGACCTGCGCGCCCTGCCGGTGGGCCAGGCGGTGGCCATATACGACAGCTACGTCTATCTGGCCCCGGGCGAGCCCGATGGCGAGCTGGCCATGTTCCGACGTTACCTGGACCAGGCCAGTGCCATCTACGACCGGATCGCCGTGCCAGAGGATCCGCTGCCCGACTGGGCCGACCTGGCACGCCGCACGCTGGCCGCCCTGCAGGATCCCGACACCTGGATAGAGCTCGATGGCCAGCGCTACTGGCGTGCCTACGTCGGCGACACCCGCCAATCGGCCGAGCTGATCAGCCAGTTGGATGTCGGGCTGGCTGCTGCGCGCTACGCTGCCCGCTATGGAGAGGGCGCGGAGCTGGCGACGGAGATCAGCCGGGGGCTCCCCAGCTTCTACAACCCACGCTACAAAATGGTGCAGAATGCCGGCCCGCTTTCGGTGACCGGCGATCAGCGGCGGGGTGACACGTGGTACGAACTGGGACATGCACTCAAGCTGGCCGAGTGGGGGTTGGTGGGCAATGAGACCGCCCGGCAACTGGCTCTGGACAGCGCCGGTGCCTGGATGGACTATGCCCACGCGGTGGAATACGAGTTCCACCTGTTCTACAACTTCCCAGACCCGGCTGCACCCGAGAGGGCCTGGAAGGGCACCGGCCGTGAACCAGACTGTGCTGGTGGCTATGCCTACTATATGCTGCTACTGCACGAACTGACTGGTGAAGTTCGCTACCTGGACGAAGCGAAGGCGGCCATTGAGGCCCTGCGCGGCCACGGCTTCGCTCTGGCCTACGAGACCCACATCACTGCCCAGGCCGCCGCGGCTGCGGCGTGGTTGTGGCAACTCAGTGGTGACACGACGTACCTGGACCTGAGCTACGGCCCAGTCGCCAATCTGATGCGCCTGAGCTGGCTGTACGAGGTGGACTATGGCCCGGCGGCCAACGCTCGCACTTTCTTCGGGCTGATGCCCACCCAGCGGGCGGCCGCGATCACCCCAAAGGAGCAATACGAGGCCTGGGGCTACCTGAGCGAGTATCTGCGCCGCGCCCACGGTAAGCTTGACCCTGCGGTGGAGAAACTGGTTGCCGAGTTCTGCAAGCACACCCTGCTCACGTTGCCCTACGCCTTCCCGCCGTTGCTGGCGGAAGGCGTGGCCAGCGCGCACCCGGCGGCCTACGAGACAGTGAGCCGCAACCGGCTCGACCTGTACATCCCCTTGGAGGACCTGCGCGACGGATGGAGCGTGTGGGGTGCCATCGGCCAGGAAGCGTACGGGGCAGGGATGGCCCCGACCCTGGCCGCACTGGCTTACGTGGAGGTCGCTCCGGGCGTGGTGGTCTACAGCGGCTATCCCCTGGTAGAGGTCCAGGGGACAAAGGTAACCTTTGCCGGCGTACCCGGCACTCACACGCCGGTAGTGATAGTCGGCGCGAGCGACGTGCTGGATACTGCGGGAAACCCAGTAGACACAGAATCGTGTGGGTTAGGCCTCTGCTTCCAGGCCGAGGGCGGTCAAGCGTACTACATCAAGGAATAGGTGTCAAGCAGTTCATGTGCCTTAGCCGAAACACATAGCCGCGGCCGGCCTCATGCTGGCGGCATTGTGCCTACGAGTGAATCGACCAGAATGAGTGAGAGTACCCCATATCCTGACAAAACCGAAGAAATAGAGGCTACCCGCCAGGACGGTCCCAGCACATGGGCCGAAACCCTGCTCGCAGTGGGAGCCTTCCTGTGGCCCCCTATTGGTCCAGCAACAATCTGGCCTACAGCGCAAGCGCCCTGGCCCTGGCCGGTTTCGGTCCAACAGTAGCCACCCAACTGCGCACTGGCGCGAAGCAGGGCGATAGATACGGTGGCCAGGTACCACACCAGCTCTCCCCGGCAGGCTCGCCCATCTCGGTGGGCAACGTGCAGGAGACGCCCCAGTTCGTCAGCCCCGTCTGGGACTATTACCGCTGGCCCGGTGACAGGGCTCTTTTGGCAGCCGTGTATCCGGTGGTCGTCGAGGGCATATTTGAGTATAATCTAGATCGCGCCGATCGGGACGGCGACAGCTACCCGGAAGGCGTGGCGATGGTGGAGCGGGCGGGCATGGGGCCTGAGAAACTGGACGCGGCTGCCGGAGCGCTGTCCAGCTTGCCGGTAGCCGACATCTCGGTCGAGGAGCCGCCTGTTGAGGAGATCAATCGCGAGGTCTTTTGCTGGGGAGAGGACGCTGCCGATGATTACCTGGCACAAGAGCACCCGCGAGAGTGCATGAGCGTCGGGAAATCGCCTGGTCGGGCTGAAAACAGCCCGAATCTGTGAGCGATGCTGCAGATGAGCGCATGACTGTACCGAATCCTGGCGAGACGCGCAATCCTGTGAGCCACAATGGCCTTACCGTCATTTGCTCTCCGACAAACTGCTAGTGGTGTTGGTCGGCGTGAGGGGAGACAGAGTGAAACTGATCGTCGGGCTGGGCAATCCAGGTCCTCGCTATACCAAGAATCGCCATAATGTGGGCTACCAATGCGTGGAGCGTGTGGCCCAACGACATGGCATGACCTTTGGTAAGGTCATGTTCAAGGCGTATACTACTCTCGGACAAATCGGTGGCACAAAGGTGGTGCTGGCCCGACCGCTGACATTCATGAATCTAAGTGGACTGGCGGTACGTCCTCTGTTGCGCTGGTATCGCCTCGCACCATCTGACCTGCTAGTTATCTACGACGACCTCGACCTGCCCCTGGGCAAGATTCGCTTGCGACAAAAGGGAGGTTCCGGGGGACACAAAGGCATACGCTCAATCATTCAAGCCCTGGGCACACAGGATTTTGCTCGCTTGCGCGTCGGCATCGGTCGCCCTGTTCACGGGGAACCACAGGATTACGTCTTGAGTGACTTTTTACCAGACGAACTCATCAACATGGAAGACGCATGCGAACGGGCAGTGGCAGCAGTCGCGTCATTCGTCACCGAAGGGATTGCCACTGCCATGAACAAAGCGAATACATCGCCTGAGCCCTTGAGTTGAGGCGATTATCTTGATGCAGAGGGACGCATTTCTTGGACCTGAGTGGATTGCTCACGGCCATCCGTGGAACTCCTAGATACAACCACATTCTGCAGAAGCTACGCGCTATCAAGAGAGATACTTCAGCCCCTACCTCGACCTGGGAGCTATTGGAAGCCGCCCGCCCGGCGGTGCTGGCCGCCTTGCGACACGATTGGAAAGGCCCTATCCTGGTGCTCTCAGCACAGCCGGGGCGGGCTCGCTTTTTACACGAACAGGTTGGCCTGTGGTTGGGTAGGGCTCGCCATCCCTCGCCCACAGACGACTCCACAGCTTTATGGTACTACCCAGCTCCAGATGCCCTCTTTTACGACTGGACGCCGTGGGATGGCGAAACCATCCGCTGTCGCATCACAGTGCTCTCTGCCCTGGCCAGTGATCATTATGACCAGCAGCCCACAATCTTTGCCTCTGTCTGGGCCTTGATGACCCTGACCGTGCCCCCAGCGATACTGCGCCCGGGGATCCACGATCTGAAACTAGGGCAGACCGTCAGATTGAGCACGCTGCTCAATAAGCTGGTCGCCTACGCCTATGAACGAGTCAGTGTGGTCGAGGAGCCAGGCACATTCAGCCAGCGAGGCGGTATCCTGGACGTGTATCCCCCCAATGCCTCACAGCCAGTGCGCATCGAATGGTTCGCAGATGAGATCGAGACTATGCGAACTTTCGATCCCTTCACTCAGCGTTCCTCAGAGAAACTGGAGGCCATCACACTGTTTCCCGCCAGCGAAGCTCTCCCCCGTTACAGTCAGGCGGCGGGAAGGTGCTTGGCCGCTATGGATCGCGACCACGACAGCTTCAGCACATTGCGCCCGCAGCGAGATCGAGAACGCCTGGAGAGGGGGGAGTATTTCAGAGGAATGGAGTTCTACCTCCCCTGCCTCTATCCACAATCAGCCACGCTGCTCGACTATTTGCCAGCAGATGTCCTGGTGCTTGTGGATGATCTGCAAGCAGTTGAGGCCGCAGCCAAAACATTGGGATCGCAATCCATCGACCTGAAGGCTGAACTGGTGGAGGCGAGACAGATCACACCTGACTTCCCTCCACCTTTCAAGCCCTGGAGCGAATTGCGCCAATCCTTTGCCTCTGCAGCGGTGACTCAACTGGGCTATGATGTGCAAGGCCACAATGGTTTCACATGTGATGAAGAAGCCGCCTTTCACGCCGCGCCCAGCTATGGTGGAGGCATTGAGCAACTCGTGCAGGACTGCATCCGTTTCAAGGCGGAAGGACAGCGTACTGTAATCGTATCCCGGCAGGCGCAACGACTGTCCAACTGGTTTGAAGAGTCAGGCGAGCAAGTCGCGCCGGTAGAAAGCCTCCCGGAACTACCGCCCCCCCGGAGTCTGACTCTGATGCAAGGCACACTGGCCGAGGGGTGGAAGCTGAGACCGAGCGTCCAGGCTCAGCCTGCCTTCGTCTTGCTCACCGATACGGAGATATTCGGTTGGGCCAAACCACGCCGCCGTCCCTACACACGCAAAAAGGCCGCCTCCCCTGAATCTTTCTTCGCCGAGTTGCACGAGGGTGACTATGTAGTGCATATCGACCACGGGATCGGCATCTACCGTGGCCTGGCATACAAAGCGATTGACAACGCGCAACGTGAGTACTTGGAGATCGAATACGCAGCGGGGGATCGTCTGTATCTGCCAGTCAGCCAAATCGACCGCGTCACACGCTATGTAGGCAAGAGCGATCACATCCCTGCCGTTCATCGGCTGGGCTCCGCGGACTGGACGCGCGTGCGCTCGCGGGCCAAAAAGGCTGTGCAGGACATTGCCAGGGAACTTCTCAGACTGTACGCTGCGCGCCAAGTCGTCACAGGGCATGCCTTCGCCTCCGACACTGCTTGGCAGGAAGAGCTGGAAGCTTCATTCCCCTACGAGGAAACCCCAGACCAGTTAGTGGCAGTGGCTGAAGTTAAAGAGGACATGGAGCGCATCAGGCCCATGGACCGCCTTCTTTGTGGCGACGTCGGCTATGGAAAGACGGAGGTTGCCGTGCGGGCCGCTTTCAAGGCGGTCATGGATGGCAAGCAGGTGGCTGTGCTCGTGCCCACCACCATCCTGGCCCAGCAACATCTGCTGACCTTCCGACAACGCCTGGCTGCCTTCCCCGTAGAGGTCACCATGCTCTCCCGCTTCCGTTCGCCGAAGGAGCAAAGGGAGGCAGTGCAACGCCTGAAAGAGGGTACGGTAGACATCGTCATCGGCACGCACCGCCTTCTGCAGAAGGACGTGTCTTTCAGGGATCTGGGACTGTTGATTGTCGACGAGGAGCAACGTTTCGGCGTCCGCCATAAGGAGTGGCTCAAACGGATGCTCCAGCAGATCGACGTGCTAACCATGACAGCCACACCCATCCCTCGTACCCTCTACATGTCCCTCAGTGGGGTGCGGGACATGAGCACCATAGATACGCCACCCGAAGAGCGTCTGCCCATTCGCACCGCCGTGTCGCGATACGACGAGAGGCTGATCCGCCGGGCCATACTGCGCGAGATGAACAGAAACGGGCAGGTCTACTTCGTGCACACCCGCGTACGAGGGATCCGGCAGATGGCGCAGCGTCTGCAGAAGATCGTGCCAGAGGCGAGCATCGCCATTGGTCATGGCCAGATGGCAGAGGAACAGCTCTCCAAAGTGATGCTCGATTTCGCTGCCGGCCAATACGACGTGCTGGTCTGCACCTCAATTATTGAGAGTGGGCTGGACATCCCCAACGTGAACACCATCATCATCAACCGCGCCGACCGCTTTGGTCTCGCCCAGCTCTATCAGTTGCGCGGCCGGGTGGGACGAAGCACAGTACAAGCGTACGCCTACTTGTATTACGACCGGCAGCAGCTTTCTGACGTTGCCCGGCGCCGGCTGGAAGCGATTCTGGAGGCCAGTGAACTGGGCGCTGGCTTTCGCATCGCTATGCGCGACCTGGAAATCCGTGGGGCGGGAGAGATCCTGGGAGCACGGCAGCATGGCCACATTGCGGCCATCGGCTTTGAGCTGTATTGTCGCCTCTTAGCCCAGGCCGTGGAGGAACTAAAGGCCAGTGGGCTGGAGGCTGCCCCCACAACTCCAGAGATTGAAACGCCGCCCCTGATCGAGCTGCCCTTGCAGGCCTACTTGCCCGATGACTATGTGCCCGACGAGCGCCTGCGGCTCAAGCTCTATCAGCGCCTGGCTGGCCTGAACAGCGAAGAGGAGTTGGACGACGTGCGAAAGGAACTGGAAGATCGCTTCGGAATCCTCCCGCCGCCAACCCAGGATCTCCTGTACGTCCTGCGTATTCGTCTGCTGGCCAGCCGAGCCGGTGTCTGGGCTATCGGACGCGAAGACAACAACCTGGTGCTGAAACTCAAAGCACATGCACAGGAAAGAGCACGAGAAACCGTAGCCCATTTCGGACGCCGCGCCTGGGTAGGGTGGGGGCAAATGTGGCTGGCCCTCAGCAAGGAGCGGGGCGATTGGCGGACTGTGCTGGTAACACTGCTTCTCCGCCTTGGCAGTCCAGATAGCAGAGATAATGGGAGCATACAGCTATGCTGAATACTGTTTTGACCGGTCGAGTGCACATCGGCAAGACCACGGTATGTCGCGCAGTCGCAGACCTGATCCAACAGCGCGGATACTGCGTGCGGGGCATTTTGACCCCACCCATCCTGGATAACACTGGAGAACGCCTGGGTATTGAAGTGGTCGACCTGGCTACCGGAGAAAAGCGAGTGCTGGCGCGCCGGTGCCCTGCCAGCGACCTGACAGGGCCATGTTCCAATATTGGTGAGGCAGGGCTGGACGGTGACTTTAGCGGGCCAAGTGTGGGGCCTTACCACTTCGACGCGATGGCCCTACAGTGGGGACAGGCAGTGATCGCACGTGCAATCGCCGTTGGCTGCGATTTGCTGATCGTGGATGAGATTGGTCGCCTGGAACTGGAACAGGACAGGGGATTCAGCCAGGTGCTTCAGCTTCTGGAAACCAGCATCGTGCTGCGCAGCCTGCTGGTAGTGCGCGGTACGCTGTTGGACAAGTTTCATCGCCGCTTGCCGGACCTGCAGTTCATCACCTTTGAAGTCACGGGGGACAACCGCCACACACTCCCCTTCGAGATCGCACAGCGATTGTTTCTCACTCAAAGTCTCTCTGGGAGTTGACAGCGCCAGCTGGGAAGGCGATAGCCTACGTCACCGGGTTTGGGGAGGGATGGTGTGCGGGTCAACTCGCCGTGGTGGCCATCGATCCTGCCTCGCCGACCTATGGAACCGTCACACCGTTGGTCACAGGCCTATGCGGTCCACACGACTTGCAGCTCAACACGACGATTCGGGTGCAGATTGTGTTGGTCGACAACGTGCCGGATCAGCGGTGCCAGGGTAGTATGCGAGCAGCATTCATCGCAACTATCAGTAGTAGCTCATCCTGCCAGAAGAACTGACCAACACACTTTGAAACCGAGTCAACACGACCGAAACGTCGGTGTACGTGGTGGAGGTGGATGCTAGACGGCTTATCCGTGTTGACTTCTTACACTCGGTCTATCTGCCCGCTGTGATGAAGGGCCAATGACGTTGTGTGCTGAGTGCCACCTGGCCTCTCGTCGGTAGAAGCTAGCTATGCGCAGCTTTCCCATGGCGTGCCGCGGAAACAAGAATGAAAACCGCAGTACCTCCTGGCAATACCACCGCTGGCGAGAACTACACTGTCAGGGCGGATGCTCTCTGGCGACAAAGCCAACTCACGTTGTAAAACAGTGGGCCATCCAGTATAATAGGCTAGCATTGAAAAGGGAATCCAGATTGGCATTTCAGGAGGGGGCATGAGAATCGTTGTTGATGCCATGGGTAGTGACCGCCATCCACAGCCAGATGTAGAGGGGGCAGTATGGGCAGCTCGTGAGTATGGCGTCGAGATTGTGTTGGTGGGCAAGAAGGACGTTGTTGAGACCGAGTTGGCGAAACACGACCTCATGGGACTGCACGTGGATCTTGTCCACGCCAGCCAGGTCATTGAGATGAAAGAGCATCCTGCCGCTGCAGCGAAGAGCAAGAAGGATGCCTCAATGGTGGTGGGCATAAAGATGCTCAAGCAAAAGCAGGTGGATGCCTTCGTCTCCGCTGGCAATTCAGGCGGTGTCTTGGCGTCAGCACTCTTTTACCTCGGGCGCATCAAGGGCGTCAAACGGCCAGCGCTGTCCGCCGTATTCCCAACACGCACAGGTCATTGCTTTATGCTCGATATAGGTGCCAATACTGACTGCAAGCCGGACTATCTCCTCCAGTTTGCAATTATGGGCAGCGTGTACGCCGAGCGTGTCTTGGGCATGGCCAATCCCCGCGTCGCCATCGTCTCTAACGGCGAAGAGGAAGGCAAAGGCAGCATGCTCGTACAGCAGACTTACCCACTGCTCAAGGCCAGTGGCCTTAACTTTGTGGGTAACGCCGAGGGCAAGGACATCCCCGCTGGCTTCGCGGACGTAATCGTCACCGATGGCTTTACCGGCAACGTCATCGTCAAGCTCTCCGAAGGCATCGCCAGTTTCTTGCTAGGCATGATCAAGGAGGAGATCAAGAGCAGGACTCTGGCCAGCGTGGGAGCTCTCCTGGCCAAGCCAGCTTTCGAGCAGGTCAGGAAGCGTCTGGACTACCGTGAATATGGCGGCGGCCCGCTGCTGGGCGTCGACGGCATCGTCGTCGTGACCCATGGCCGGTCTGATTCGCTGGCCATCAAGAATGCCATTCGTGTGGCCAAACAGGCAGTGGAAGAAGGCACCCTGGACGCGCTCAGGAGCGGCATAGAGCAAAGCCTGGCTGTGACATCGGAGGAGTAAGCACGTATGCGTGTGATTATTGACAAAGACAAGGTGAGAAGACGGGCTGCAACGGCCCAACGCGGCACATTCACCGGCATTGGACTGCTGGGAGCCGCCGCTGTGCTTTCTTTCACCCCCCGCTATTTGCTGCCTGCCTACGGGCTCATCATTCCTGGCGTCATTGTGGCCAGTTGGGCGGCCCGCTCTGGGGACAAGTGGCTGCGAGAACCACGGCTTGATCAACTGCTGGCCAAAGCACTAAAGGGCCTCACACACGGCTATCGGCTATACAGCTATGTGCTCCCTGCGGAGCAGGTGATTCTCGCCCCGGCAGGTCTGTTCATACTGACAGCAAAACAACAGGATGGCTGCATCTCCTGCCATGGCCAGAAGTGGCATCGTCCGTTCAATCTTCGACGCTTAAGGCGTGTGCTCGCAGAGGAGCCGCTGGGCAATCCCACCAAGCAGGTACAGGACGAAATGCAGAAAATGCAACGCTTTGTAGCGGAACACCTGCCCGACACGGACGTGCCCATGCAGCCTGTCATCGTGTTCGCTGACCCGCAAGCTGACCTCGAGGTCGTGGAACCCACAGTGCCAACCATGCCTCTGAGCGACCTGAAATCTTATCTGCGCAGCGCTAACAAAGGAAAGGCCCTGCCCAAACAGACGCACAAAGCACTGCTCGATTTGTTCGGTGAACAGGCGACCTGAAGGACGAAGGTTGTCCGAAGCTGGGTGCGACGCGTCATGGTTCTGGCCATTGCGATCCTGGTTGCCCTCACCGCACGCAACTGGCTGCTTGGCGTCCAGAACATCTGGTGGCCAGCCCTACAATCCGGCTACAGCCAGTCCTGTGTGAGCCAGACACCACAGCCAGCCGTTGGCAGAAGGAGATACCATGCTAGAGACCTTGTTTTCCTCCCGCGTTAGAGTTAAGCTCCTGGGGGTCTTTATGACCAATCCCGCTGTGAAGTACCACAGCCGCGAATTGGCGCGCCTCACCGGGGAACGCCAGAACGCCGTCTGGCGCGAACTGCGGAACCTGGAAGAGGCTGGTCTGTTGCACAGCGAAGCGCGCGGCAATCGCAAGGAGTATAACCTTTCCAAAGAGTATCCTCTCTACCCGGAGCTACGGCGCTTGATACTAAAGGCCAAGGGAAGCAAATTCCAGCCTCATGAAACCCCAAACGTCCATGAGCGATACACCATGCCGAACTGCATGATCGCATGTAAGCCCGACTATGTGGTGGGAGAGAATGACTGAAGCAAGGCAAGGTGCCCAGAAAGCGCTTTAGCAACGCTCCGGTTCCTATCCATAGAATTCGGCGTGCCGATGGGGCCACAACGTAGACCAGCAATTGTTGCGTTCTTCGGCATTCTCTGGGGGTGCTTTGTTCGCAGAGCGGATTTATGTTATAATGGTCAAGTTCTGTGGTGGCCGCAAGCATGGTGAAGACGTGTTTCCTCCACGGTGAGAAAGGAGCATTGCGATGGATCTAACGGATTATCCCCGGCCAGCCAATGGCAGCCATAGGGGAATTCACTGGTCCCCTTCTATCTTTCATCCCACCGGTTCCACTCTGCACTGGTGGATCGAGGAACTCCGGGCTATGCATATTCAATGGGTCAAGCTGCTCGATAACGGTGGGGGGTCCTCGAAACACGTCTGTCGGGCACTGTTGGAGAACGACATCATCCCGATAGTCCGCATATATCGCCCTCGGCCTAACCCAGGAACCTTGAGCGAGCAAGGAAAGGAGACGATCTCAGAGCTCGTGCAGCTCGGGGTGAAATACTTCGAGTGCAACAATGAGCCCAACCTGCCTGTCGAGTGGCAGGAAGGGGAATGGCAGAGCGGTGGCCGCCCGGAATTGGTGATGCAAAACTGGTTGCAGGATGCCGAAGTGATCATTGCGCGAGGCGGGTATCCAGCCTTCCCAGCTCTGGCCCAGAGTGGCACACAGACTGAGACCGGTTCCATCCCCTGGTATGTCAACGCTTTTCAGTGGCTGGACGATCATGCTCATAACGAGGCCTTTAACGTGTTCGACAACGGGGCCTGGATCGCAGCTCACGATGTGGTCCTGGACCACTGCTACAGAGACGACGACGACGACGACGGCGGCGAATGGCATTTTGAGTACCCTTACGATCCCATTTGTCAGCAAGATCAGCCGGGCAAAACGATCATGGACGATGACAATTCGCTGATCGGCCACCGTGTGCCGGCCAAGCTGCTACAGGAGCATTTCAACTTGCAGATCCCGGTCATTTCTACCGAGGGTGGTGTGTTTGTGCCCAAGGGTGGTTGGCAACAGTGGGATCCGCGCTACCCAGGCTACAACTACGAGGGACAGGCTGAGCGAACTGTGGCCATGTTCGAGTGGTTGCGGGTCAATGGCGAGGACTATTTCTTCGCCATGTGCCCCTGGCTCATCGCCAGTGAGAGGATGGGGCATATCGACCCAGCATGGATGGAAGATGCCTGGTATCGCATGGATCGCGAATTGCCGGTGATCGCCGCAGTCAAGGAGATGGGACCGGAGCCTGCACCCCCGCCTCCTCCCCTGCCTTTGGATGAGACGCTTCGCAACGCAGCCTGGAGCAAGCGTGGTCTCTCCTACAACCCAGATGCCGCACTCGCTCGATATGCCCGTCAGCATGATCTGGGATCACCGCTCACAGGCGAATTCGACGCCAACTGGAACGGCAGAACCTATCGCGTGCAGGGCTTTACCGCTGCCATTATCTACGCCGAGGTCGGCGATTGGGGCAATATCAACAGGCTGGGTTGGTAACCCGGGAAAACCACAGGGGATCGGGGTAGGCTTCTCGTTTGTTCTTTGGCTCCTGTCGAGCCAGCGGGCTCTACAGCAGCGATTCAGCCTCCGCGAGCCCAGGATCTCAGGGTGCGGAGTACCTGGGGTGGTACCTGGCCTCCGGTCACGCGCAGCAGGAACGCCTGAATCTGCCGGACGGTGATGCCCTTTTGCAGAGAGGCCCGTATGGAAGCCGTATCGATCACATAATGTGCTGTGCCCTGCTCCTCATCTAGCCAACGTGCAAAACGCTCCAGTAAGAAGCAATCATACCAGCTTGCCTCATGTGGAACAACAACCTGGAAATTTGGTTGCACTACAATGCGGCACAGGACGCTCTCTTCGTCTCTAACGCCCTTCACCTTGGAAGTCTCCATCTCACGCAGCTCCAAAATCCCTGCTCCTCCTTCAGTCAACCTGAAGGAATCCGGCTTCTCTCCTTCTTGAGCATATCCGATGGCTAGCAGGCCGAGCCACAGTAATGGACGCCCCAAGAGATAGCGAATAAGCGTGCCCTCCACCTTGTCCCAGTTGCGATAACCCATCAAGTACTGGCCCGTCTGGACATCGCGAATGTACCAGGAATCATAGTCTCCATCCGGCCGCAGGAAATCTGGCTCCACCTCATGAATAGATTCCACAAAGGAATCAACGCTCACCCAGACATCTAGAGGACACCTATGCAAGTAATGGGCGAGGCTCTTCCGCGCCAGAATGGGGTTATTGCGCCAGCCTGTATCTTCGCAAGACACAGCAGGCATCAGACACAGATCGTTCCAATTTACATCCTCCAACCACGTGCGGTACAAGACCTGCCGTCTGGCCAACGGAGCCTCTTTGAGCCAAGCGGCTGCCTGGCCAGTAGGTTGCCACGTGCCAGCCTCCCTGCGTATCAAGCTTGCTTGTTCACAGATGTGATGCAGAAACCTCAAGCGCTGAGGAGTGCCGTGGCGCAATCTGGGACGAAGATTGACCAGTTCATGCTGTGCCAGCACGCCCTTTTTGGCACGCACGTCGTGATTGCGCAAATAGCTGAGGACAAGAAAGACGTCGTGGGCCAGAGCATCCTGATCATCACGCACAGTGCGTGGAGGCGCGACAGGCTCAAGTTGGAATATGGGCACAGGCGAAGGCATCGGTGGCAGAACAGTCAGAATCTCCGGCGGGATGAAGAACATCTCACCGTGATACTCCTCATCCACGCCATACTCGCGGCAGATCAGCCCCAGAAACCAGAGCCGTTCCGTAGCAGAAGCAGGGCTGTGCCATGCTGGCTCCCACTCCAGCCGTCCTGGTCCCAGGCGGCGGATGTGACCGCATTTGCGGGCCAGGACGTGGGCTTTGACCTGGCCTATGTGGATAACATAAGCTAGCGCTTCCCGCTCGAGGTCGTTCAGCCGGCCGAGGACCATCCTCACCGCCTCCCCGTTGGTCATCTCCACGACAAGGCGCTCCACAATCTCGGGAACCTGCTCGTCCGTCAGCGAGATGCCCCATCCCTCGGCGATTGCCTCCAGCATAATGCGCGGGTATTCAGCTAAACACTCCTGTAAGTTGCGTGCCACAATCACATTATACCTGCGCTACGGCACCACAACAAGGAGCGAGTTTGGTAGATGGCTTAGATGGGTTATAATCTCGGTACTTCCGGCAGAGTACTGCGTCAGCAGTTCGTGCTCTGCATGCCCTGGCTGTGCATGTGCTCTGCATGCCCCGTGGGCACCTGTGGGCGACGGGCGACGGCTCGACAGGATCGCTGAACTTACGCAGCCGTTTTGATAATCGTTTATCCCGCCGGACGGGACGGCAACACCTGCACTTGCGCCGGAGCGCAGCGCAGGCCAGCTCGCCCTCGCGCAGCATCTCCGGAGCCAGCCCTGTCTCGGGACGACACCTTCGGTGAGGCGACGGACGGCGGCAGGCCGTTCATCCCGCTTGACGGGGCGGGGGCTCGCGGCCCGAACGGGGTGCAAGTGTCTGACCAAAGAGGTTTAGTCATCCCGTCAACGCGGGACCCTTTGGCTGTTGATGCACGAAGCAGTAAGAATGACACAGGGAAACAGATGGAGAGCTTTGCTGCTGTTCGTTCCGTACTCCTATACACACTGCTTCTAAACCTGGTAGTCACCGCGGCCAAGCTTGCGGTTGGCTACAGCACAGGCTCTCTGAGCATCATTGCGGATGGCTTTGACTCCCTCTTTGATGGAGTCACGAATGTCATCGGATTGGCTGCCATCTACCTCGCGCGACGGCCGCCCGATAAAGACCACCCTTACGGACACCGGCGCTTCGAGGCTTTGATGACCCTTAGTGTCTCGGCGCTCCTCTTCGTCACTTGCTACAGCATCCTGCAGAACGCATATCAACGGTTGCTCAACCCCATTGTGCCCGAAGTCAATTTCTGGAGCTTCGCATCGCTGTTCTTCAGCATTGCAGTGCACGCGTATACGGCAGGGTACGAACTACGGCGTGGCAGAGAGCTGAAGAGCGAATTCCTTATCGCAGATGCTTCGCACACTCGTGCCGACATCCTGGTTACAGTGGGGGTTGTTGCCGGACTGATTATGGTCAGGATAGGCTACCTGTGGGCAGACACTGTCATAGCGGCAGTCATTGCTCTGATCATTGCCAAGATCGGCGTTGACATCATTCGCAGCAGCGCACGCATTCTGACGGATACCGCTATAGTTGAAACCGACCAAGTTGCCGCCGTCATGCAACAGATCCCCGGTGTCCAAAGTTACCATCGCATCCGCAGCCGAGGCCAAGAGGATGAGGTGCACCTCGATTTGCACATCCGTGTTGCGCCGGACATGCCCTTGGCACAAGCTCACTCCATTGCACACGAAGCCCAGCGCAGACTCATAGAAACGCTCGATGGGGTCCGAGATGTCCTCATCCACGTCGAGCCACAGCCTGGCGCACCCTATCGGCCACACAGCGATCTACAGGCAGATGTAAGAGAAGTGGCCCGTGGTCTGGATATTCCTATCCACCATCTCAGCGCCCATGAGATAGCTGGCCAGTACTCTGTTGATTTGCACCTCGAAGTGCCAGATGGCCTGACGCTAGGCCAGGCGCATGCGCAGGCCAGCATGTTGGAGGATGAGATCAAGGTGCAGATCCCTGAGGTAGCCGAGATCCATACGCACATCGAGCCGACTCCGGTCACACATGCCAAGTGCGGTGAGGCGCTGCAAGACCCGCAGAGAGAACGGATCGTGCGTGAACTGGCCCGCGACGTACCTGGGGTGCGCGATTGCCATGATGTCAAAGTGCGTCAAATAGGCGCCAAGCTCTTTTTGACCCTGCACTGCGTGTTGGACGAGCAGCTCCCAGTCGCCGAGGCCCACGACATCGCCACCCTGGTCGAAGAGCGCCTGCGAAGAGGATGCCCAGACATCGCGAGCGTGTCCGTGCATGTGGAGCCTGCTACGTCAGACCCGCCCTCCTAAGCGGGATGGAGACGTTTCATGCGTCAGTGGTTAGCCAGACGCCCAGAAGTCGTCAGAGCTGTGGCAGCAACGAGCCTGGTGTTCTCAATCGTCCTGGGTGTTGCGCTTGTTGCTGTCCGGAGACCAGCCCCTGCTCCCATTGTTATCCACCCCATGACACCGCTGCCCACTGCGACCAGCGCGCCGACTGCTACGCCAGAACCGGTGAAGGTTTACGTGTCCGGAGCAGTGGTGCGCCCTGGGGTGTACAGTCTACCCTGGAACAGCCGGGTGGAACAAGCCATCGCCGCAGCCGGCAATGCCACGAGCGATGCGGATCTGGTGCGTGTGAATCTGGCTCAGCGGGTGTATGACGAGCAGCAGATCTATGTCCCCTGCAGGGCGGAGGAGGTCACCCCTACGCTGTCCACGGCAGTGCCTCACACACCTAGCGCAGGAGCGTCCTCTCCATCTGAACAGAGGATCAACATCAACACAGCCAACGCGGCAGAACTGGAGACGCTGCCGGGGATTGGCCCTGTGCTGGCGCAGCGGATCATCGACTACCGCCAGGCCCTCGGGCCTTTGCGCAAGCCCGAAGACGTCAAGAAGATAAGCGGCATAGGGGACGGCATCTTCAAGCAAATTCAGGATCTGATAACCGTGGAGTAGTGCCAAAGCCCAGTCCTTGGACGTTGTTCACAGGATTAAAGCCACCTTGCACCGCAGAGTCCGCCGAGGTGCCCGAGATGCATAAACAACCCCCGCGGACTCGGCTTTCTCTGCGGTGAGGAGATCGGCGACAGCGTAGCGTTTTTGCCTAGATGTTCCTCTTCTCTGCGACAGCCTCTTGCGCCGTGGCGATGAATTCATCCAATGGCTTCGGGCCGAGATTCTCCTCGGTACGCAAGCGCACCGAGACTGTGCCCGCCTCGCTCTCCCTGTCCCCCACAATGAGCATGTAGGGGATCTTCTGCAACTGGGCCTTGCGCACTTTGGCATTCATCCGCTCGTCACTATCATCTAGCTCCGCACGCAGCCCAGCTTCCTTGAGGCGCTGGAGTACCTGGCGGGCATAGTCGTGATGCCGGTCGGCGATGGGTATGATCTCTGCCTGTACCGGCGACAACCACACCGGGAAAGCCCCGGCGTAGTGCTCGATGAGCCCGCCGACAAAGCGTTCCATGCTGCCCAGCACTGTACGGTGCACCATCACCGGGCGGTGCTCCTTGCCATCTTGGCCAACATAGGTCATGTCGAAGCGCTCCGGGAAGTTGAAATCCACCTGGATCGTCGGCCCTTGCCAGCCACGGCCCAGAGCGTCGCGCATCTTGATGTCAATGGCCGGGCCGTAGAACTTGGCCTCACCAGGCATCACTTTGTACTCCATCTTACGGGTGCTCAAGGCGTCGTGTAGCGCCCCTTCTGCATTCTCCCAAACACTGTCTTCGCCGATGTACTTGTCCTTCCTGGCCAGATCGCGCACCGAAAGCTCTACATCGAATTCCTTGTACCCAAAGGTACGCAGCATGAAGAAGGCCAGGTCCAGCACACCGATGATCTCGTCCGTCAACTGGTCGGGACGGCAGAAGATGTGTGCGTCGTCCTGCGTGAAACCACGCACGCGCAACATGCCGTGGAGCACGCCGCTGCGTTCATAGCGGTAAACTGTGCCCAGCTCACCCCAGCGCAGCGGCAGGTCGCGATAGGAACGCGTCTTGGTCTTGTATATCAGCACGGCGAAGGGACAGTTCATCGGCTTGAGCAGGTACTCGACGCCATCGATATCCATGGGCGAGTACATGCTTTCCCGGTAAAAGTCCCAATGTCCGCTAATCTTCCACAGGTCCACGCGGCCAATGTGAGGGCTGTAGACCATCTCATACCCTCGTTTGCGATGCTCCTCACGCCAAAAGTTCTCGATCATCTCGCGGATCAGCGCGCCCTTGGGGTGCCAGTAAATGAGCCCCGCACCACCGATTTCGTGCGAGCTGAACAGATCCAGTTCCCTGCCCAGCTTGCGATGGTCACGCCGTTTGATCTCCTCCAGCTTGTGCAGATACGCAGCGAGTTCCTTGCCGTTCGGCCAGGCCGTCCCATAGATTCGTTGCAACATGGGCCGCCGCTCGTCGCCGCGCCAATAGGCCCCAGCGACACTGAGCAGCTTCAGGCCCTTGGGATTGATCTCCCTGGTATCGGCCACGTGTGGCCCACGGCATAGGTCAATGAATGGACCATGCTGGTAGATGCTCAACACAGGTGGCTCATCCGAGGCTCCGCCGTCCTCATCTACTCCACCCACCAGGATGCCATCAATCAGTTCCAACTTGTAGGGCTGGTCGGCAAAAAGCTCCCTCGCTTCCGCCTCAGAGACCTCGCGGTACTGGAAGGGATAGCCCTCTGCGACAATCTCCTTCATGCGCGCCTCGATCTCTTCCAGATCCTCAGGCGTCAACGGCCGAGGCAGATCAAAGTCGTAGTAGAAGCCATCCTCAATCGCCGGGCCGATGGCAAGCGTGCCCTCTGGGAACTTTTCCAACACGGCATGAGCCATCACGTGTGCAGCGGAGTGCCTCAGTCTGTGTAGATAGTCCTGTTCATGTTCATGTTTTCCAGGCATTTTCTCTCTCCTTACAGTCGAGCAGAAGGTAGGTGACCGCGAATGTCAAAAGGTCACTGTAGGTCTCAGTCTCAGTGCCGTCGTCTGTCATTTGTCATCTCCTTTCGCCTCACAAACACAAAACCCCCTCACCCCAGGGGTGAGAGGGTCCCTCACACGGTTCCACCCATTTTCGACGGCGGCAGTCTGCCATCCTCATTGTGGCCGGTAACGGGTGCCTCCGGGACTCTATACTCTGCTCGCCAGACGACCAGCATTTCCAGAGCCAGCTCTCAGGTGGTTTTCGCTGGCTTCGCGCTGAGAGGGCTTTCAGTCAAAGACCCTCTCTCCCTGCAACAGCTCCCCCAGCTACTCGTCCTGATCACAGCCGATACAAAAGCCCACGGATGGTCTGTGGGCCCCATTGCCTTTCAATGCCAATATACAGCAAAATCGCAGTTTTGGCAAATTCACGCATTCTACCACGGCTTACGGTTTCTAGCCGCCGTATCAGGTAGGTGCGTCTCCTTTTTGGATTCGGTTGCAGATTGTGTTGGTCGACAACGTGCCGGATCAGCGGTGCCAGGGATAGTGTGCGAGCAGCATTCATCGCAACTATCGGTAGCAGTTCATCCTGCCAGAAGAACTGACCAACACACTTTGAAACCGAGTCCCTTTTTGACATTTCAAGCAATACCATATATATTCTGTCACAGAGCGTATTGATCATGTTACAGGGTACTGTAGCAACTGCTAAACTCAGGTAGTCGTTCTTAGGTGATAATCGAGCCAAAGAGGTTCAGCAACCTTCGGTGCACGAAGCAGTAGGAGTAGCGTTCAGATGGGAGAGCTAGGGGAAATCCTCCGCCAGGCTCGTGAAGCCAAGGGCTTGTCTCTGGCGCAGGTTGAGGAAGCAACCAAGATTCGCAGCACCTACCTACAGGCGCTGGAGGAAGAGCAGTATGACCGCCTGCCCGCTCCTGTCTATATCAAGGGCTTTTTGAAGAACTATGCGCTATATCTGGGCCTGGAACCGCAAGAGGTGCTTTCTCTTTGCCAGGCGCCTGAAGCATCCACAGCGGCGACCTCCGTGCCCATCATGCTGGACGAGCCTCTCGAGCCACTCAGTTGGCGACGATGGTGGCCACTGGGGCTCATATTCATCGTCATCGTTGCGGCGGCAATAGGCTGGTGGGGCTACCAGCAATACTATGGCACAACGCCTTTTGCCCGGCCCACAGTCACCCCAAGCCCGACGGCTACCACCGCCCTGCCGTCGCTAACTACGCGCCCACCGACAGCTACGTCATCTCCGCCATTGCCCACATCAACAGCTACTCCTATGGCTACGGTTACGGTGACGCCAACCCCAGTTGGCCTGGAACTGAGCATCGAGATTGTCGGCCAACGGTCGTGGCTGCTCGTGCTGGCAGATGGCCAGAGAGTCTTTGCTGGCCTCCTTGAGCCCGGAGCAATAAAGACCTGGACGGCGCGCGAACGGAGCTCCTTGCGTGCCGGCGTTGCCAGCGCGGTGCGCGTGACGCTCAATGGTGAGGAGCTAGGTGTGTTTGGCGAGATCGGGGAGGTCGTAGAGCAAGAATGGACTGCCCCAGGTGTGCCTACGCGAACACCGGAGCCAACGACAGCCACTTGATTCTACGCCACAACATTGCATGTCAAGACCGGCCAGGCGAACCAACCTGGCCGGTTGTGATTACAAGGTACTGCGTGATTTCCTTGAGCTAAATGTCCCTTCCCATGCCATGATTCAACGAGATACGTCTGGCCATCCGTACACGAAGCAGTAGGAGGCCGAAGCTTGAGAAAACGCTTCTATCTACTCTCTCTGGGATGCCCCAAGAACACAGTTGACACCGAAGCGATGAACGGCCTGCTGGAAGAGGCAGGCTGGCGCCAGGTGGAGCAGCCCGACCGGGCCGATGTGCTGATCGTCAACACCTGTGGCTTCATCGACGCGGCACGAGAGGAATCATACGCAGCGCTCAACGAGTTGGCTCAGAACAAGCGACCCGGTCAGCGTCTGTTGGCCGCTGGTTGCCTTTCGCAACGTTATGGAGAAGAGCTCCGGCACGTCGTGCCTGGTGTGGATGGCATGCTCGGAACGCGAGAGTGGGCCAACGTCGTTAGCTGCGCAGAGCGATTGCTGGGCCTCCAGCCCGGTGCTGACGTGCGCCCCAGTGATGAGGTATCGGTCGTCACGCCCATGCGGCGACAGGCCCAAGGCCCCAGCGCCTATTTGAAGATTGCCGACGGCTGCAGCGCACCCTGTGCATTCTGCGCCATCCCGCTGATCAAGGGGCCACAACGCAGCAAGCCCCGCGCTGCCATTTTGGAAGAAGCACGCCAACTGGTGGCCCAGGGGGTACAAGAGATCATCCTCATCGCCCAGGACACCACAGCCTACGCTCGTGACCTGGGGGAGAAGGACGCCATGCCCGACGTGATCGAAAGTATCCTGAAGACGGTGCCGCAGCTCCCCTGGTTGCGGCTGATGTACACTTATCCGCAGCACGTCACGCCATGGCTGATCGAAACGATGGCTGCACACCCCCAGGTCTGCCACTACCTCGATTTGCCACTGCAACATGCCCACCCCGACACACTGCGCCGCATGAACCGCTCACCCGACGTGGAAGGCGTGCGTCAGTTAATCGACAACCTGCGCCAGGCCATGCCAGACATCGCTTTACGCACGGCATTCATCGTGGGCTATCCTGGCGAGACGGAGGAGGAATTCACTGCGCTCCTGGACCTTATGACCGAAATGCGCTTCGATAAGGTCGGCATCTTTACCTATTCACCAGAAGAAGGCACAGCGGCAGCCAATTTGCCGCATCCAGTACCACGCGAGATAGCCGAGGATCGGTACGCGCGGGCGATGGAGTTACAACGCGGCATCTCCCTGGTGCGAAACCAACTACAAGTAGGACGCACCCTGGACGTCTTGGTCGAAGGAGCCGAGCAAGGGATCAGCGTGGGACGCTGCTACCGCGATGCGCCGGAGATTGATGGCTACGTGCTGATGAGCGGAGAGTGGCCAGTTGGGCAAATGATAAGGGCGCGAATCGAGCACGCGATGGAGTACGACCTGGAGGGACTGGTTCTGGTGGGACACCACCATGCCAAGGACTAGGCGGCTGGCGCTTGCATCTTGCGCGAACGCCAAAAGGCACCCGAAAACAGGGTGGTTCGCAACAGCTTTTCGATCTGCGGATCCGCAACGTTGAGCGCACGACGATCGTGCAGGTACAAGGCCAGGGAGCGGGCGAAGTAGGTACGAACATCACGGCAGGCTGCTTCATCGAAGCCATAGCCTAGCGGGAACAGCTTCACTACGCGCGCCCCGACCTCACGCAAGGCTGGATTAGCACCTCCGCCCTCAGAAAGCCAAAGCCCATCCATCATTCCGCTGCTTCCCAACAGGTGATCCAGCAAATACCCTATCGGCACCAAGGCCTCCAACGAACCTGCTGCCAAATCGGACAGCCGTACATAGGCAACATTGCGCAGCACCTGCCGTTTTAAGGCCTGCCCGCCGGGTTCATAGCGCGAAGGCAGATGCGTGACAATCACATGCCCACCGGTTTTGTCCAGCCAAAAGCGCACCAGGCCTGGCGGCAGCGACCGCAGCCGCGCTGTCAAGTCTTCGAGCGGCGCCCAAGTGTGCTTGAAGCGTCGCTGAGCTGCCGCAGACGACAGCTCCAACGCTCGTGGCGCAACGTGAATCCTGTCGATCTTGAGTCTCTCCAGGGTTTGGGCTTTCATTCTGCCTCCATCCAGTTCACAGTAATTATAACAGCCGCCGACCACAATGCCAACATCCATCAGGGCTGTTGCATTGGCTGTGCACCTGCGGTCTGTCGTTGCGAGCCCGAAGGGCGAGGCAATCTCCTCTTTCCGGTAGTTGGAGATTGCTCATCTGCACCCCGTTCGGGCCGCCTCAGCCGAAGGTGTCGTCCCCGTTTACGCCTCTGGCGTAAAGACCAGAGGTGGCGCAAAGACAAAGGTGAGACAGGGCAGGCTCCGGAGGTGCTACGCGAGGGCGAGACGGCCTGCGGCGCCCCGCTCCGCTTCGCTTCGGGGACATAGCAGATGCAGGTGTCACTGCATTCGCAATGACACATACTGAGCACTTGGGCGTGCTCCAGGATCTCCTGAGCGACTTTGCAGCAGCCCTGCAACATCCATATCGCATGTTGGCATCTCCTTGCAGTTTGGCTTATACTCTCTGCTTGCCGTGTCGTTCACAAAGGAACGATTCAGTTCACTGGGGAGGATTGGAATGGACGCAGACGCTCTGCACCGAAGCAGTATCGTTTTTGACGGGCACTGTGACACTTTGCTCAGGGTAGTGGAAGGCAAGCTCAAATTGGGCGAGCGTTCTTCCGAGGGACACATTGACCTGCCACGCCTGCGCGAAGGTGGAATAACAGCCCAGGTGTTTGCCATCTTTATCGAGGACAGGTACCTGCCAGCAGGAGCGGCCAAGCAGACCTTGCGCGTGCTGGACGCGCTCTGCCGCGAACTGGAAGTCAACGCAGATGCACTCGTGCTGGCTACGAAGGCTGAGGATGTTGAAGAAGCAAAGGCAGCAGGCAAAGTAGCAGCGGTCATTGGTTTTGAAGGGGCCGAGGCCCTTGAGGGTGACTTGGCGTTGCTGCGCATGTTCTACCGTTTGGGGCTGCGCTTGCTCACGGTGACCTGGAGCCGCCGCAACCAGGCTGGAGACGGCGTGTTCGAAGCCCGCACTGGGGGCGGGCTCACCAGCTTTGGCCTGCGATTGGTGACCGAGTGCAACAACCTGGGCATCATCTTGGACATCTCGCACCTTGCTCCTGCCGGCGTGAGAGATGTCTTGGAAGCAAGTTCGGCGCCAGTTATTGCCTCACACAGCAACGCTTACGCTTTGTGCCCGAGCCCTCGTAACCTGACCGATGAGCAACTGGTTGCTGTAGCAACGAAGGGTGGAGTGGTTGATGCTACCTTTGTGCCCGCCTTCATTGCGGAAGAAAGAACAGAGGCCAGCCTGGAGAAGTTGCTGGATCATATTGATCACATGGTGAAAGTGGCAGGCATTGACCATGTTGGCTTGGGCTCTGATTTCGATGGCTTTCCTCCACCTCCACCAGTGGGTTTGGAAGATGTGACCTGCCTGCCAGGGATCACAGCCGGGCTCATCGGGCGAGGTTGTTCCGAAGAGGATGTACGCAAGATCCTTGGCCTCAACTTCCTGCGCGTGTTTCGCCAGGTAGTGGGATAGCCCGGTCCGATTGAAGGTCCAGGCCAGCAGGACGCTCTCGCCGTTGCCTTTTTGCCTGAGGCCAGGTTGTGCTATAATGGCACGCAGTCTACAGCACGGAGGTTTGTCAAGCTTACTATGAAGATACGCAAGGACATGATAAGGCCTTACCCTCGCCCTATGCTGATCGCGTTGCTGGCGGTGGGGATTGCCCTTCTGCTGACCGCTTGTGGTTCCGCCGCCAATCAGGCGGCCGTTCCGCCCACTCGAACACCCAAGCCTACCTTCACGAGGGTAGCAAACACACCTATTCCGACTTTTTCCCCTACCCCAGTGCCATCCCCCACGCCCACGGCTTCGCCCAGTCCCTCGCCGACCCCGACTGTGAATCCGCATTTCAACCCATTGACTGGTGAGATGGTGGAGGATCCTGTGGTGCTGCAAAGGCGTCCGCTTTTGGTGCGCATCGGCAACGATCCCCAGGTCCGCCCACAATCGGGGCTCTCACAAGCGGACCTCGTTTTCGAGGAGGCAATGGATGGCTGGACGCTGACACGGCTGACGGCAGTTGTCTGGAGCAAGGATCCGGAAGAACTTCGACCAGTGCGCAGCGCCCGGCTGTTCACTATCGACTTGGGTCACATGTTCGATGGCGCGCTGGTCCACTCTGGTGCCAACGACCAGGTCCGTTGGCTCCTCTCTCAGTCTGGCTTGACTGACTTGGATGAGTACTTCCATTCCACTCCTTATCACTGGCTAGAGCCGCGGGGAGAGTGGAAGAAGTATCCTTGGATGGGCCGTGTGGCAACCAGCTCATCCAAAGTTCGCACCTACCTGTCCGCGAAAGACATGGAAAAGGCGGTACGCTTGCCGGGCTTTGCTTTCTCGGCCGCAGGGGACCCAGTACCGGAAGGCGAACCCGCCACCTATGTGCACATTCCTTATCCCAAGCTGGCTGTGGTAGAGTTCCACTACGATTCAGAGCAGCACCTCTACAAACGCTTTGTGGAAGGCGAGCCACACCTGGATGCGCTCAACGATGAACAGCTTGCCGCCGCCAATGTGATTGTGCACTATGCAGTTTACCAGGAAACGGACGTTCTAGATGTGAACGGGGCACCTACCCTCAATGTCACTTCTACAGGTGAGGGGCGAGCTCAGATCTTCCGGGACGGAGTGATGATCGAGGCCAAGTGGGTCAGGCCCAATGTCCAGGATTTCTGCAAGTACCTGTACCTGGATGGCTCGCCTGTGCCACTGCGGCCCGGTCAAACTTGGATAGAGGTCGTGCCTACCGACTATCAGATTACCTACGAGGCCGAGTGAGCGTCTGGAGTAAGCAGCACCATGTGATAATCGAGCCAAAGGGGTTCAGCAACCTTTGGTGCACGAAGCAGTAGACGCAAGGAGACATGCAAGAAATGGCAAGGATCAAGTTCGGAACGGATGGCTGGCGAGCGATCATCGCTGAAGATTACACCTTCGAGAACGTACGCATCTGCGCTCAGGCTGCGGCCAGGTACCTTCTAGACACGGGAGCTGCAGAGAAGGGAATGGTCATCGGTTATGATACACGCTTCGCATCTGAGGACTTTGCTGCAGCCACGGCAGAGGTAATAGCTGGCAACGGCATCCGCGCTTATCTCTGTGACCGCGCTGCTCCCACACCCACGATTTCCTACGCCATCCTTGACCAGCAAGCTGGTGGTGCTGTGATCATCACTTCGAGTCACAATCCAGCTACGTGGAATGGCTTCAAGATGCGCACCGCATACGCTGGCGCGGCACCACCTGAGGTACTCGCTGTCTTGGAGGAGCACATTGCAGACATCCAAGCAGGACGGGAAAAGGTGAAGCAGATGGCACTCCCCGAGGCGCTGCAAAAAAAGCTCGTCATCAAGTTCAACCCAGTGCCAGATTATCTGAAGCAAATAGCTTCCCTGGTGGATGTGGAAGCCATCAAGGCCGCCGGCATTACCGTAGTCGTGGATGCCATGTACGGCGCGGGCATGGGATACTTTCCAACCATTCTGGCTGGCGGCAACACGCGTGTTTTCGAGGTCAATAACGTCCGAAATCCGCTCTTTCCGGGCATGCACAACCCTGAACCGATCGCCCACAACCTGGCGGCTCTGGTGGTTGGGATTGCCCAACACCGGGCTGATGTGGGCCTGGCCAATGATGGTGACGCGGACCGTGTGGGCATGATGGATGAGAACGGTAAGTATGTCAACCAGTTGCAGGTCTATGCCTTGCTTTTGCTCTATCTGCTGGAGGTGCGAGGCAAGCGAGGGCCCATTGTCAAGACGGTCACCACCACAGCCATGGCCAATAAACTGGCGGAACTGTACGATATTCCTGTATATGAGACGCAAGTAGGGTTCAAGCATGTAGGCCCCAAGATGGTGGAGATCGGAGCTATCATGGGAGGCGAAGAAAGCGGTGGCTTTGGGTTCTCCGGCCATGTTCCTGAACGCGATGGCATACTGGCAGGCTTGTTCCTGCTCGATTTGATGATCAAACTTGGCAAATCGCCCTCGCAACTCATTGAGTATCTGTACTCTCTGGTCGGCCCGCACTACTATGATCGAATTGACATCCAGCTGCCTCCTGAGCAACACGAAACGACAAGAAAGCGTGTGGAAGAGGCCAAACCGGCGCGAATCGCCGGACTGAAGGTGATCGACACCGACACACTGGACGGTTTCCGCTATTGCCTGGAAGATGGCGGCTGGCTGTTGATCCGTTTCTCAGGAACGGAGCCTCTCATCCGTATCTACACGGAAACGACAGCAGGTGAAAAGGTCCAGGCAATCCTGGCCGCGGGCAGAAAGATCGCAGGCCTTTGATCCTCGTCGATACGCACGCCCATCTGGACTCCCACAAGTTCAAGGACGACCGTGCGGAGGTCATCTCCAGGGCTTTGGCAGCAGGTGTCCAGGCCATCGTAACCGTAGGTGTCGACCTCAAGTCGAGCCGCGCAGCCGTGGCCTTGGCGCAACAACACCCCAGCATCTATGCGGCTGTCGGCGTACATCCGCACGATGCGTCCCACTTAGGGCATGATGAACTTGGGGAATTGGCACACCTGAGCGAACAGCCCCAAGTCGTAGCCATCGGCGAAATCGGTCTGGACTTTTACCGGAATCTGTCGCCGCCAGACAGTCAGCGGGAGGCCTTTGTGACCCAGTTGGCACTGGCCCACAAAATGGCCAAGCCGGTGATCATCCACGATCGGGACGCTCATGAACAAGTCCTGTCCATCCTGCGAGACAAGGCGAGGGGCTTGAGAGGCGTCTTGCACTGCTTCTCCGGTGACTATGACATGGCCATGCAGGCCATGGAGATGGACTTTTATCTATCATTCGCCGGCCCGGTTACGTTCCAGAATGCGCGCAGGCTGCAAGAACTGGTGCGCCGACTGCCGCTCGAGCGCATGCTCGTAGAAACCGATTGCCCCTACCTGGTACCACATCCCCACCGAGGCCGACGCAACGAACCAGCCCATGTGCGCTTGGTCGCTGCCAAGATTGCTGAGTTGAAGGATCTGCCCTTGGAGCAAGTCGCTGAAATCACCACAGCAAACGCAAGACGGCTGTTTGGACTTGCAGGTATGCCTTGAGGTAAAATAGGCATTCACTATGCTGTCCGATAGGGGCACAGTTGAATTGTGCCCTTGCTTATTGTGGAGAGTAAGCCCACGGGAGATCCTATCTTGATCGACCTGTCCGTAATCATCGTTAGCTGGAACGTCAAGGCGCTACTGGAGCGCTGTCTGTCTTCGCTGCTCAGATGCCACGGGCAGGATGTGCCTCAATGTGAAATCATCGTTGTGGATAACGCATCCACCGACGGCAGCCCGGACATGGTGCGCCAGTGCTTCCCCAGCGTCAAGCTTATTGCCAGCCACTTGAACTTGGGCTTTGCCAGGGGCAACAATGTGGGCATTGTGGGCAGCAGCGGACGATACATGCTGTTGCTCAACCCCGACACGGAGGCAATCGGCAATGCCTTGTCCACGATGGTCGCCTACATGGACAGCCACCTGGACGTGGGAGCCCTCGGCCCAAAACTGCTGTTTCCAGACGGGCATATCCAATCCTCGCGGCGTCGCTTTCCCACATTGGCCACAGCATTTCTGGAGAGTACCACACTGCAACAATGGTTGCCCAAGAACCGGGTGCTCAGCCGCTACTACATCGCGGATCGAGGCGATGACGAAGCACAGGACGTGGACTGGGTAATCGGCGCGTGCCTGCTTATCCGGCGTCAAGCATGGGAGCAAGTTGGACCCCTGGATGAGACTTTTTTCATGTACTCCGAAGAGCTGGACTGGTGCCGCCGGCTGAAGACTGCCGGATGGCGTGTGGTCTACATCCCCTCGGCAACCGTTGTGCATCACGAAGGTCAAAGCAGCATTCAGGTTGTGCCCGTGCGGCATATCTACTTCCAGAGCAGCAAAATGCTCTACTTTCGCAAGCACCACGGTGTGCTGGCTGGTGAAACCCTGCGGCTCTTCCTCCTGGCAAGTTACGTCTACCAACTGTGCCTCGAAACCCTCAAGTGGCTGATAGGGCACAGACGCCCCTTGCGCCGTGAGCGCATTGCGGCCTATCTGCGCGTGCTGCGCTCTGGTTTGCGTGCACCAGGCGAGGCTCTCCCACCTGAAAAGCAAGCGCACAAGGGGGCATCTTTTCGGCATCCACCAGGCGGAGGGCAACGGTGAGGATCTGTTTCGTCGCAGGAGAATACCCACCCATGCAGGGCGGAGTAGGAGACTGCACACACGAATTGGGACGCGCCCTCATGCAACTGGGACACCAGGTCGTCGTCCTTACGTCGCATAAAGCGGTACCGGCTCACAGGCGGCAGAATACGGCATCCGCTGACAGCATACTGGCAGCACCCGAGGTCTGCCCAGTTGTCCACGATTGGGACTGGGCCTGTTGGAGGCATGTCCTGCGTACGGTGTGCGCCTACGAGAGCGACATCCTGCACATTCAGTATCAGACAGCGGCATACGCCATGCACCCAGCGATCAACTTTCTGCCGCTGCGCCTACGCCTGAGCAGGCAGCGGCCGCGTGTGCTGATCACATTCCACGATCTACGTGTGCCATACCTCTTCCCCAAAGCTGGAGTAGTACGCCGGTGGATCACTCGACTGCCCGCACGCTGGAGCGACGCTGTGATTGCTACCAACAGTGAGGACTATGAACAACTCACGCGAGTTCATTTGCCCAATACCCTCCGGCTGATACCCATTGGCAGCAACATCCACCCGCAGCCGCCTCCGGGCTACGACCGTGCGGCCTGGCGCAGGCATCTGGGAGTCTTGGAGGATGAAGTGCTGCTGTGCTATTTTGGCTTCCTTAACGAAAGCAAGGGAGGCGAGACGCTGCTGCGTTCCCTGGCAGAATTGGTACGGCGTGGACGCAGGGCAAAGCTGCTGATGATCGGTGGCCAGGTAGGCGACAGCGATCCGACCAATGTGGCCTATTTGGAGCGCATCAAGACTCTCAGCAGTAAACTCGGCCTGACGGAGCTTATTTTGTGGACTGGATACACGCCTCCAGAGCAAGTCTCGGCGAACTTCCTGGCGGCGGACATTTGCGTTCTGCCTTACAGGGATGGGGTCTCCTATCGGCGTGGCAGTTTCATGGCCGCGCTGGCACACGGGCTGCCCATCGTCAGTACCCAGCCCAGAACGCCAAATCCCACACTGGCTGACGGAGAGAACATCCTCCTCGTGCCGGCCGACCACCCATTGGCAACGGCTGACGCAGTAGAAAAACTGGTGTCCACGCCTGTATTGCGCACTCAGCTAGCACGCGGAGCATTGGTCCTAGCCAAGGACTTTGCTTGGGACCATATTGCTGCCCAAACAGCGCAACTGTACAGCGAACTCCTCGCCTCTTCATCCGTCCGACGGAGCATGAGCTGATGCAAAGGCCATTGTATAGTCGGAGCACAATTGCAATGCGCCATGACAGTGGCATCATCCTCTGTCTGCTGGTCATTACCCTGGTTCTGGGTCTCTACCTGGGGCGCGTGGCTGTCGACGATCCATTTGTCACCTATCGCTATGCTCGCAACGTGAGCCAAGGTTACGGCCTGGTCTACAACCAGGGAGAATATGTATTGAGCACAACGGCTCCATTGTACGCTCTGCTGTTGGCCGCTCTGGCCTGGGCTACGGACGATTTGCCGACCTTGAGCAACTGGCTGAACGTGACCGCGCTGTTTGTCGGGGGATGCTTCATCTACCTGCTGGCGAAGGATCTGCGGCAAAGGTGGGGGGGAGCGATTGCCGCCATCCTCTTTATCACCTCGCCGCTGCTGTGGCTGAGCCTGGGTTTCGAGATTGGGTTCTACCTGGCACTTGTGCTGGCCGCTTTCTACTTCTACTTCCAGGACCGCCTGTCTGTCACCTCGGCCTTGCTAGCACTGGCACTGCTGACACGGGGAGACGGCATCATTCCGGCAGCAGTGTTGGGCCTGCACTACCTCGCTACCAGACGCCGTTTCCCCTGGAAAGCCCTCATCGTCTATCTCGCAGTTTGCGCGCCTTTGGTCATCTACCTGACCCTTACCTTTGGCTCGCCTGTACCCGTCACTCTGGCTGCCAAGTCCGCCCAGGCCAAACTCGGCGTCACCGGCTTTTACGCGCACACCTCCTTCCTCAAGGGGGCATGGATTCTAGCACAGGCCTGTCTGCACCAAAGCAAGCTCTACATTCTCTTAATCCCATGCATTCTCGCCGGAATCGCCGCTATGATTAGACACGGCAACAGATTGTGGCCACTCTTTCTCTGGGCACTGCTCCATCTTGCCGGATACGTAGCGCTGCAAGTAGCCCCATACCATTGGTACTATGTGCCAATGATTCCTGCTCTTACACTGCTGGTGGCATCGGGGTTGGCCGCGCTGATGGAGCAAATCGCATCACTACTCAAGAGGCCCGTTGGAGTCCAAAATACGGCAATGATCATTGTATTGTTGCTGCTGCTTACCCCTCAGCTCATCTCGAACAGGCAAATCCATCAGGCTTTGCTGCATCCCGGCAGCACACCACCAGAGTCGAAGGTTTACAAGGTGCTGCCAGAGGCCAAGGTCGAAGTATACCGCCAGGTCGGGGAATGGCTGAAAGAGTATACGCCGCAAGATGCAGTGATCGGTGTCACCGAAGTAGGTGTAATCGGCTACTACTCAGAGCGCACCATGGTAGATTTTCTAGGGCTGTTGCGTCCAGACGTAGCGGAGGCACTCAAAGATGGCAACATGCATTGGGCTCTGCTGTACTACCAGCCTGACTATGTTGTGCTCACGCGCGTAAACCCCCTGTATTCCTATGATGTGCGTGCTGACGAGTGGTTCAAGCTGGCTTATGCTCCGGTGCAGGTCTTTGAGGACACCCGCTTCTGGGGCGGACCGGTGACCGTCTACCGCCGACAGACACCGCGATACACACAATGGGGCAGCACGGAGATCCCTCCAGGAGCCGCCCCTCTGCATATCCGTTTTGCCGAGGAGATTGAACTGCTAGCTTACACAGCAGACGCCGCCGGCGAACTGCATCCAGGCGACGTTCTTCCCGTGACCCTGTACTGGCGCTGCCTGGCGCCCGTCGATGTGGACTATACCGTCTTCGTTCACCTGTTAGGGGAGCACGACCTGATCATCGCCCAACGAGATACCTATCCGTGTCTGGGAACATGCCCCACGCGCAATTGGAGGGTAGGCGAGACATTTGCCGATTCACACATGCTGGCGGTGTCGGTGACTGCTTTTGCACCGGACAAGGCCCAACTGGAGGTTGGGCTCTACGAGAAGACATCTCAACAGCGCCTCGTGACAACGGACGCACAAGGTCAGGAACTGGGCGACAATGCACGATTCCATCCACTGACCATCGCGCCCGTTCAAGAAGGACCCATACCAAACGCCATGCAAGTTAGCTTTGGTGACGAGATTGCTCTGGTGGGCTACAATCTGGACAGGAGGATGGCCGCGCCGGGGGAAACCTTTCATTTGACCCTATACTGGCAAGCACTGCGGACTGTCGATGAGAATTACAGCGTCTTCACGCACCTGCTATCAGAGAGCGGGGACCGCGTTGCTCAGATGGACAGTTGGCCCCAGCGCGGCAATGCTCCAACGTCGGGATGGCAGCCGGGCGCAATCATCGAGGACAGTTATCAGTTGACTCTGCCACCTGATGCATCTCCGGGGGTCTATTCAATTCACATTGGCCTGTACCTGGCCGCGACGCAACAGCGGTTGTGGGTACTGGATGCTGGCGGGCAACCGCAGAGCGACTATATTGCCCTAACTCGAGTCCGCATGGGCGAATAGGTTCGACGACGAGCATCGCTGCGAGATTGTCTGGTGCCCTGAATGGGGGGCCAACGGCTGGAGCATTCGATTGCAGAAAGAGCCACGAGTTCAACAATGGATAAAGCACTACGGGGCCGGGAAGCTTGCGGTCGCAATCCTTGCCTTGTTTGTCTTTGCCCTTTATGCGCGCACTTTGGATAGGCAAAGCCTGTGGTTCGATGAAGGACTCAGCGTCATCTTTGCTGCCAGGTCACTGCCGGAACTCTTGCGCACCCTGATCTACGAGGATTTGCATCCCCCACTGTACTACCTCTTGCTTCATTTCTGGATGCTCCTGGCCGGGAACAGCGAGTGGGCCGTGCGCATGCCCTCAGCTCTGGCCGCTGTGCTGCTGGTGCCACTTACTTTCGCCGTCGTACGAGAGGTCTCAGGCGAGAGGAAAGGGATAGGCTGGCCTTGGGCTGCAGCGGGCGTGACTGCTGCTGCGCTGGTGGGCACGTCTCCCTTCATCGCCTTCTATGCGCAGGAAACACGCATGTATAGCATTGCCGCCGCTCTATCCCTGGCAACGACCTGGGCGTTCCTCAAGGCCACGCGGACAGCCACTCTCCGCTGGTGGTGCATCTTCAGTTACCTCCTTGCCACCAGCCTTTACACACAGTATTTCTCCGCCTTCATTGTGCCAGCCTTCTGGCTGTACACGCTGTTCTTTGACCGACAGGCATTGCGGCGCACGATGCTCAGCACTGCGCTGGCTGGGCTGTTATACCTGCCCTGGCTCAGACCGGCCTATTTGCAGATTGGACGCCTGCTGCGTACACCCGACTACTGGGTCACGACGCGTGTTGATCTGGGATTCTTCGTGCGCGCCATGTGGAACACGTTTTTGCCCAACGCCCCGGCACGTCTGGGTTTGCTGCTGGCACTCCTGAGTGCCATCTTGCTGATCCACTTTGCCCGACAAAGGAGATTTCAGCTTTCCGAGCGTGTGCGGCGCAGCACGCTGGTCTTTCTGACCTTCCTGATCCCGCTGGTTCTGACCTATGCAGTGATTACCCTGGCACCAAAATTTGTCACGCGCTATGCGATTGCTGTCGCAGCCCCGCTGTACATCTGCGCGGTCCTGGCTCTATATCCTCTGCTCAGCCACAAAGCAGTGTGGATGCGTGCGCTCTTCAGCCTGCTCGTCATCGGGGCAATTGTCATGTCCTTGCGTTCTACACTGGCCATTGTCGAAGGCCGCGAAAACCGCCGTGATGACGTACGGGGGCTGGCAGCCTATCTCACCCAACACGTCCAGGCCAACGACGCTTTGCTGCTGGCAGAGAATGCTCCATACGCACTACAATACTATTACCATGGAGCGACGCCGCAGTATGGATTACACGTTGGAAAGAATTTTGCCCACACCGCGAACGTCCTCAACGGCATGCTGGGCACCCGGCCCAGGCGCGTATGGCTGATCCTCTGGCATCGCGAGTTTGCCGATCCTACCGATATGCTGGTCACTGAACTCATGCGGGTAGGTCGCGAAGTCGATGTTGAAGAACAGTTCTTGGGATATCAAGTGCGAGCCTTTGACATTCAGGACTATACGCAACGCATTGTGGCCTATCCTGATCCCGAGACGGTGGTGGATGCCGATTTTGTGCCGGGACTGCGCCTCCTGGGCTTTGATCGACTCAGCAGCGACGACGGGCGACTGCACTATGTCCTTTACTGGCAAGCCCAACAGCGACTGGAGCGCAACTACAGCTTGACGCTGATTCTCCAAGACCTGGATGGAAATGAATACCTGCGCCAAGACCAGGCTCTGAGTACCGACTACTTCCTGCCGCCCGAGTGGCCCAAGGATACGCCAATCCGCGGCCGTGTTGACGTGACCCTGCCTGCTGATCTGCCCGCCTTCACCTATCGAGCATATCTCCAAGTCCTGGACCCCGTGACTCGGCGCAACGTGGATCTAGTGGACGAGCGCGGAGCACCGCTGGGCCAGACGTTGCTCCTGGAAGAGTTCGCTTTGTCCAAGCCCGCGCTAGGCGAGGTTGCTGCCGAGATCGAGAATCCGCTCCAGATCGACATGGGTAATGGCCTGGAGTTGCATGGCTTCGGCGTAGTAACTGACAGATACAGTCCAGGAGAGGCCCTGCGGCTGACACTGTGGTGGCGTTGCCTGAGCACGCCGGGTACAGATCAACAGGCACACTTCCGTTTACTGGACGCGAACAACGTGATAGTCTGGAGAGATGAGAAGCCGGTCATTTCCCGATATCCCACTACAGAATGGCAGGCTGAAGAGATCAACCGCGCCATCTATCGTCTGGCCATGCCTGCCGATCTTGCAGGTGGGGAATACGACCTGCAAGCAGCCGTTCAGGATAACTGGCTCTCGCTGGTGCCGTTGCACATTGTACCTCGCGAGCATCGCTACGATAGGCTACCCATGCAGCAGACACTGGATCTGCCGTTTGAGGAGGGAATCACACTGCTCGGATATGACCTGGAAGCTCCCTCCGTCCAGCCCGGAGAGACAATCACACTGACGCTTTACTGGCGGGCGAATGAGAAGATCGGAGCCAGCTACAAAGTGAGCGTACAGATGCTCTCCCCAGATCAGAAAATCATAGTGCAGGATGATAGCATTCCCGTGCACTGGACCTACCCCACAACAGCCTGGCTGCCCGAGGAGATCATTGCTGATGAACACGTCCTGACGATCACGTCGGAGACACAACCTGGCAGCTACACGCTGATCGTTGTACTCTACGATGAACACAGCGCCCAAAGACTCGGTGTTAAGCAAGCAGGCAAGATCAGAGATTACGCAAGCCTCACTGTGCTGCGCGCGGTACCATAACCCATCGGCCTCCTGATATGTGGAAGCGCTCTTAACGTGAAATGTAGCTGAGGCCTGGTCGACATGCGGCTTGCCCGCGGAGCGCTCGTATGTTAATATCCAAATCGACGTAGCACCTATCGCCAGCCAAGACTGCGCATCCTGGCTGAGTGCAACGAGCTGAGACGCATTGACATGCAAAAGGTACTTCTCGGACGCTTACAAGCCTGGCTGGTCACAGGCAGCAAGGCGCGACAAGTGGTCGCCACTGTGGGGCTCTGTCTGATTGTGGGCATCGCTGGTGGTGTGCTTTTCGCCTTTCTAGGCCCCATACTGGCTGTCGCCTTTTTGGCAGCCGTCGCTGGCGGCCTGGTCATGCTGCGAAGTACACAGTTCACCTTTTTCGCTTTGACTGGCTTGATCTGCCTGCTGCCATTCGCTGCATTGCCCATCCCGAATATCGGTTTCTCACCTACACTGCTCGACCTGGTTCTCGTAGTGCTGGTGTTCACCTGGCTATTCCAGGTTGCCCGCAAGAAGAAACACCATTTCGCCAGCTCGCCGTTGGGGTTGCCCGTCGCCATCTTTATGGTGCTGGCATGCGCGTCATTTGTGGTTGGTTTATCTTTTGCCAGCCTTACCACCAATCTCCTGCGTCACTTTGTCGAGCTTCTGCTGAACATCTTCCTCTTCTTCCTGGTGCTCAACAACGTGCAGAGCCGCAAGCATCTCGAGCAAATCGTCACGGCGCTCATTCTGGCTGGCCTGGCTGCGGCGTCAATAGGCATCGTGCTGTACGTCTTGCCACACAACCTGACCATCCGTCTGCTCTCCACCCTGCGCATCTTTCGTTACCCATCAGGAAGCGCTGTGCTGCGATTTGTGGAGGACAACCCCGATCTGCCGTTGCGTGCCACATCCACCTCTATTGATCCGAATGTTCTGGGAGGACTGCTCGTCATCGTGGTGGGAGTGACCGTGCCACAGCTTCTGGCCCGTGATCCACTCCCTCTGTTCCGTCCATGGTGGCGTGGGCGAGGCCATGTCTCGCCATCTGTTGGGCGAGGCATCAACTGGCTGGTATTGCCAGTGCTCGCAGTGCTCGTCATCTGCCTGCTTCTTACCTACTCACGAGGTGCGTTGGCAGGACTTGGAGCCGGCCTCCTTGTCCTTGCACTGCTCCGCTACCGCAAACTGCTCGTGCTGATCCTGCTTGTCGCGCTGTTGGTCTTGGTGCTGCCGCAGACACAATGGTATGTGCAGCGCTTCTTGGAAGGCGTGCGCGGCCAAGACCTGGCCACACAGATGCGATTCGGTGAGTACAAGGACGCGCTGATCCTCATCTCACGGTACCCGTGGCTCGGTGTAGGCTTTGCCGGTGCCCCCGACATTGACACCTACATTGGCGTCTCGAGTGTCTATCTGCTCATCGCGGAAGAGATGGGCTTGATAGGGCTCGGTGTATTCTTACTGATCAATGTGCTTATGGTACGACAGACCCTGAGCTGGCTCAAGGAGCAAGCACACAACCCGCGCTTGGAAGCTATTGTGCTGGGGCTGCTAACCGCTCTATTAGGAGCGCTTTTCAGCGGCACACTCGATCACTACTTCTTCAACATCAACTTCCAACACGCAGTAGCGCTGTTCTGGCTCTGCGTTGGACTCCTCATCAGCGCTACGCTGCTGCCCAGCGATCAGGAGCATAGCACAGTGAAAGAGGAGCAATGATGTCGCTACCTGTTGTGTATTACCCGTTTTGCCCACAATGTGTTATAATCATTGAAAAGGACACTGCCAAGGCCAAACAAGGAGGTTCTCATGGTGATCAATACGAGGCAATTCAAGCGCGTTGATCTCGTCGAACTCGGTGGTCGCATTGATAGCAACATCGCGGCTGATCTGGAAGGGGCATTCTCGGTCCTTATGGAAGCCCAACGCTTTCGCATCATCGTAGACATGCAAGACCTGGAGTATATCAGCAGCCGTGGCTTGCGAGCTCTGATCAGCACTCTGAAGCAGACAAGGCGTTGGAATCGAGGGGACTTGCGGCTGTGCAACGTGCCTCCACGAATCTCCGGGGTGCTTGATATGGCAGGTCTGACTCCCCTGTTCAAGATCTATGACAACACCGTGGATGCCGTAGGCAGTTTCTAGACCAAAACACACCCCTGCCAATCACAAGACCGCCTCGCAACTCGGTTGCTGTGGCGGCCTTGTTTCTTGTCAGTATACTGTCCAACCATGTGTCTGATCGGACACTCGGGAGGATACGCACGCCGCTTGGCGGGATAAGCGAGCTGCGCTCAACCATAACGGGCCAGGGCCGCTTGCCACCAGGAATCTGAACGTTGCCGGAAGTGAACCACAAAGATAGAACTGTGACACCGAAACTCGAATTGTGTGTAAGCACCAAGATGGAGAACCTGACCGTCATTGGTGATTTTGTTGCCTCAGTCGCCAAGGAGTTCGGTCTGGACGATGACGTGACCTTTGCTGTGCAGATGGCCGTAGACGAGGCCTGTGTCAACGTTATGGAGCACGCATACTGTGGAAAGTCAAACGGAATGGTGCGTCTTACGTGCCAGATACTCGATGATGACCTGGTAGTGACGATTCACGACCACGGGCGAGCCTTCGATCCACAGACTGTACCCCGCCCGGACATCACTGCCCCGCTCGAAAAGCGCGGAGAAGGGGCGTTGGGACTCTACCTCATGGAGGAATTGATGGACTCGGTCGAGTTCCAGTTCGATGCCGTGCAGGGCAACACCCTGATCATGAAAAAGAGGTTGCACCGTGGAAAGCAGGCCCTCTGATCTCTCTGCTGACATCTCTGTCCTCGTGCCGGAGGGACGCCTGGATGCTCGGGCCGCTCCAGCCTTGGAGCAGGAACTTGCAGCTCTCGAAGCACGCGGCGTGATACAGATCGTGATCAATTTCAGCCGGGCCAACTATGTCAGCAGCAGCTCCCTCCGGGTCATGCTCATCCACACGCGCAAGCTACGACAGGCCAGCGGTGATCTGAAACTCTGTGCTTTGACGGAGAAGATAGCAGAGGTCTTGCGCATCACGGGGCTCGACACCATCTTGGACATCTTTCCAAGCGAGAACCTGGCAGCACAGGCATTCCTGACTCCACCAAAAGCGGACATGGCTCCGCTAACAACAGGACACGGCCGAGAGAACAGGCGATGATCAATGACACATGGCGTGCTCGCCTGACCACGCTCTACAGCCTGGGCGTAGGCTTGGCTGGCTGGTGGCTGCTCCTCCGCGTGACAGAATGGGACGCTTTGCGCGGCAACCTCGTGCCCCTGCTGGCGTTTACGGGGCTGTCGTTGATTATCAAGCGCTTCGGCTTCCACGTAGCCCGTGATGTCACGCACAGCCTCGTCGGTATCGTAGACCTTGCGGCCATCTTTGCCTTTGGCCCAACGATTGGCGCCTGGGTAGCAGTGCTGAGCGGGTTTGTCTACTTGCAGTTGCGCGCCCTGAGGCACCGCTTGTTCTCCTGGAGGTTCATGGGGGAGCACCCCACCTTCTGCAGTGGCCTCAAGGCATTGATGGCTTTGGTCTGTGGCCAAGTCTATGTACGTCAGGGTGGAATCATTGCCCCCACCGTGGTGACGTGGCAGATGTCAATCCCGCTTCTGACTACGCTCATCCTTTGGTTCATCCTGGATCACATTGCCTGGGGCTTCCGGACTTTCCTGCGTGCTGGATGGTCAGAGCTGCTTGATTCCCTGCGCAACACTCTGACGTCTTCGGTCCTGGTCGAGCTATTTCCCCTGCCGTTTTCCATTGTCATTGCCCTGGCGTACGTTGGCATGGGTGAGCCTGTCTTCGTGCTGTTGGCTCTGGCACTTGTGGCCTCGGGAGCGCTGCTGCAACGACTGACTCAGGTTTGGAACCGCCTAGAGGAACGACTGGCTGAACTAGATGTGATGAGCGACTTTGGACGTGCTCTGGTCAAAGCGCAGCTGGATGCAAACCAGTTATACGAGCTGCTCTACACATACTCCCAAAGGCTCATGGACGCGCCCGTCTTTATCCTGGAATTGGTCGATCCAGAACAGACCTGGGTGGATGTGGTAATCCACGTAGAACGCGGACAGCGCCAGCCCCCGCAGAAAGTGCCCATGACCGAAACAATGAAATGGATGGCAAGCACACCTCAGGCCTTCCTCAGCAACAATGTGACCAAAGACGGACTGCCCTTTGAACCCCACGTGACTGGAGAACTTCCGCAGTCATTGATGATGGTCCCTCTACTGGCCGGTCAGGAACTGCACGGGGTGCTCTCGCTGCAGAGCTATGAGGCAGATGCTTTCGGGCAGGACGAAGTCAATGCCCTGTCCGCCATGGCCAATCAGGCGGCAATGGCCATTGCCAATGCCCGAGTCTATGAAGCAGAACAGCGCCGTTCAAAGCAACTGGACGCCATTAGCCAGGTGAGTCGGCGTGTCGCAGCAATCCTGGAACTCGACAAGCTGTTTGCTTACGTAGTGCAACTGATCCAGGAGACCTTTCACTATGACCACGTGGCCATTTTTACTGTTGGTACGGAAGCGGAGCAGGTAACCTTCAGAGCCAGTACCAGCCCGGTTATCCAAGAGCGGGGCTTTGAGGTAACAATAGGCGAAGGCATCATAGGGTGGGGGGCGCAGTTCGGTGATCCCATCGTGGCAAACGACGTTGCCGAGGAGTCACGGTACTGCTTTGCGGATATTCTCATGGATACACGTTCCGAACTGGCGGTTCCGCTCAAGGTGGAGAAGCGCATTGTTGGCGTGTTGGACGTGCAGCGCAATGAGACAGACGCCTTTGGCCGGGACGACCTGTTCGTCTTGCGGACGCTTGCTGATCAAGTTGCCATTGCAGTGGAAGATGCCAGGTTGTACGCGGCCAGGCAGGAGGAAGCCTGGACCTCCACAGCCTTGCTGCAGGTAGCGGGGGCAGTCAGCAGCCTGGACAACCTGGATGACATCCTGGAGACGGCTGTGCGTATCACTCCGATGCTGGTAGGTGTTGACCGCTGCAGCATACTCTTGTGGGAAGACGAGGCACAGGAATTCGTCTCTGCCAAGGGCTACTCACTGAGCCAGGAGGAAATGCCGCTCTTCGACTCGATGCGCTTCCAGTCGGGGGATGTACCTCTTCTGGATCAGCTAGTGGCCCACCAAAATCCTGTCCTGGTCGATAGCCGGGCCGACACGCACCTCATACCACTCAACTGGGTCGAAGAGTTCAGCATCGGAAGTCTGCTCGCCCTGCCTCTTCGCGCTCAGGCTGAGATGCATGGTGTTATGCTGGTGGACTATGTCGATCCGCAGACCCTCTTCTCCGAAAGAAAACAGGCCATCCTCACAGGAATCGCTGATCAGGTCGCGATGGCTGTTGCCAATGCCAGGTTGCACATCGCACAGCGCGAAGAAGCCTGGGTGTCTACCGCTCTGTTGCAGGTGGCGCAAACATTCGTTTCGTCCACTGACCTGCATGAGAACCTGGCCAAAATAGCGCGACTGACTCCCCTCCTTGTGGGAGTAGATCGTTGTATGGTCTTTCTGTGGGAGCCGGAGCAAGAAGAACTGATTCCCTATGAATCCTACGGCCTGAGCAAGGACCTCGCGGAAGCCTTCCACAGTCTGCGCCTCGGGCAAGCTACGCCCTTGTTGCAAGAGATGACACGCAGGCAAGGCTATGTAGCGATCGCGAACGCAGCAGAGAGCGACCTGTTGCCGGCCACACTTGTCCGCACCTTTGACCTCAAGTCCCTGCTGGCCGTGCCCATGATAAGCAAAGGCGAAATGCTCGGCGCCCTGCTTGTCGACTACACCCAAGGCCCCCGGCACTTTTCTGCGCGTAACATCAACATCATTGAAGGGATTGCACTCCAAACAGCAACTGCTGTCGAGAATGCGCATCTCTACCAGGCGACATTGGAGCAGGAACGTGTTGCTCAGGAGCTACGCCTGGCTCGTGAGATCCAGATCAGTTTCTTGCCGGGGGAGTGCCCATTCTTGCCAGGGTGGGAGATCGCCGCCGATTGGCACGCTGCGAGAGGTGTGGGCGGGGATTTCTACGATTTCATCCCGCTCGACAAAGAGCATCTTGGGCTGGTGATCGCTGATGTCTCAGACAAAGGGATGCCTGCCGCATTGTTCATGAGCCTGTCCAGTACGCTGGTACGAGTCAGCGCAGCCGGAACACTATCGCCAGCGGAGGCCCTGCAGCGCGTAAATGCCTGGATCTTGACCGAAACGCGCACCGACATGTTCCTGACGCTGTTCTACGGCGTGTTGAACTGGCGGACTGGTCGCTTGACCTACGCCAATGCAGGCCATAATCCGCCAATTTTGTGGCGGTGCCCCGCCACCGGTGAGGCGGGGCGGGACTTGGCTGACGACCGACCTCGGCAGACAGCAAGCCGGAACACCGAACTCCAAGCGACAACCCTGACTGCAAAGGGTATCGTACTAGGAGTGATTGAGGACATTACGCTGCAGGAACGCCAGGTCACCATCGAACCGGGAGACATCCTGATTCTGTATACCGATGGGGTAACCGAGCCTATCAACGACAAAGAGGAAGAGTTTGGCGAGGAGCGGCTGCTGCAAGCCATTGCCAGCAAACACGACAGGCCTAGCAGCGAGATTGTGAAGCACATCCACGCCGCCGTGTCGGACTTTGTAGGTGACCAACCTCAGTTCGACGACTATACCCTGGTAAGCCTGAAGCGCCAGAGCTGATCTGTCTGGCATGCGCTAATCAACCTTGGTCACGCGCAGCGCGTTGATGATTGGAGCGTGGTTGTCAGGAGTCCAGTCGCGAACGAAGACGATGTCAAGCTGTCCATCGCTGACCTCCAATGTAAAGCTTCTGATCAGCGCGTGGAATCCGCCCCCTGTGAGCTCAAAAACATCCAGGGCGTCAAGCACGGTCTGTCCTTCTATGCGAACATCAAAGAAACGTTGGCCAGCCTTTTCAACCTCAGAGTAGATCTCAGCAAAGTGTAGTTCCACTTCGTATGTTCCGTGTGGCACATCAAAGCGATAGATAAAGGAGCCAGGCCCTCCATAGCGCTGAGTCTGGTATAGTGCATCGTCGTTCGTGCCCTGGATGGCTCTCTGGGTGGACCACACCAGTGTACCGCCCACATAGCCCCAATTGCCTGCAGAATACTCCCTGTCTGACGACCAATGTCTGCCGAAGGAATCCACATAAGCCGCATCTGATCCACAGTTGGCGAAGAACTCGATGGGATATCTGCGCCTGACCACCGGCAGGTAGAGGATGGACGGGCCACCTGGCGTCCGCGTGTTGGTCGGTGTAGGAGAAGGGCCTACCGTCATAGTGGCGGTGAGGGTGATCGTAGGCGTGGGTGTGTCTTGTGGCGGCGGGAAGCAGCGGATCTCTATGCTGTAAGCACCCACCCCAAAGCCATCCACCACGATATAATAGGTTCCCGGATCGACATTTGGTAAGCCTACAGTTCCTCCCCAGCTCCGGCAATCTCCTGGATCAGGACTGGCTAGCACGAAAAGGGTCAGATCGGCCGCAGTATCCAAGGAGATGCTCAGAAGACTCATTGGGTAGGTGACCTGCAGCACATAGGCGACCTCTGGCCCGACCAGCCCACTGGAACATCCACCATAATCCTGAATGTCAGCCGCATAGCCGATCGTATTACCACTGTAAGAGTGCTCGCAGACAACAGGAATCGGATCATCTAGGGTCCCCGCTGGCGTAGCTGTCGGGGTCGGCGATGGCCCCGTCGTGGCCGTTGGCGTCGGAGTCATTACTGGCGTGGATGTAAGAGTCGCTGTAGGAGAGGACACCGGCGTACGAGTTGCCGTCGGCGTTTGGGTACTCGTAGGCCTGACGGTACGCGTCGACGTTCGAGTAGGCGTCCAGGTTGGCATGCCCATCGGTGTTCGCGTTCTCGTCCGCGTGATGGTGGGAGTTGCAGTACGCGTCGGTGTCCGAGAAACAAAGCCCGTCGGAGTAATGGTGGGCGTGGCAGTGCGCGTGGGCGTGCGCGTAGAAGTGGGTTGCGGCGTCTGCGTCGGGGTCACAGTTGGCAGCCGGTAGAAGCCAAAATCAAGATCCATGAGGCGCTGCCCCGCCACAAGCGGAAAGATCCACGCCTCGCCGGGGGGGAAACTACAGCCATAACCCGGAAAATCTTCTTTGGTCAGCAGGTAGGAGTCCGGCTGCAGAGCGGTGAACTCGTAGCTGCCATCGGCCGCAGTAATGTGCCTGCCAACGACCTCTTGGTCCGCGTACCTCTTGAGCACGATAGGAACGCCCGCCATCGGCCGCTCCCCCATGTCGCGCATCCCATTCTGGTCCACGTCATGCCAGGCCATGCCAGCAACGGATCCCCCGGTGAGAACCTCAGTTGGCGTGGGCGAACGGGTAGGTGTGCGCGTGTGTGTCGGTGTGGGCGAAGGCGTCTTGGAGGGCGTAGGGGGGGGTAGATAGTAAAATACTGTTAGCTTGGGGCGTCTGGCCTGGTGGTCAGGAATAGTGCCATGCTGCGACGAGTGCAAGCTCCATGTCTGTCGGTCATGGGGCGAGAGGCCAATGAGTATCAGTCCATGGTTGCTGGACGGATCCGTGATCCATTGCTGCACTAGGTCGGTCACTTGCGCCCCATTCCAGGCGTACCACGTATTCCCGTAGCGAAGCGTGGTCAGGGCAGCATATTCGAACACCCGGTCGCTGGCTCCATCACACCCGGCCACCTGCCACGGGTCATTACCTGTGGTATTGTTCCAGGAAGCGCCATCCTCCGCCCAGGGCCTCAGGACCTGGTAGAGCCCTACGTCGGTTTGGTCAGAGGTCGTTCTCTGGAAAGTGTGGAGTTCCAGCCTGGCAGCAGTGACCACGGCATTCCTGGGGATATGATCCGAAAGCTCAAAACGCAGCAGTATGCGCCGCCAGCCGTCATGGCGTAGGTACAAGAGACTGGCACGCCCCACATTTCCCGCCGGCTGCTGATTGAAGATGTCGGTATCAGTTATCCCATCGTAGGAGACAGTCGGAGAGGTGCCCTGCTGAAAAACGAGCGTGGTATCCAGCGAAACACGGAGCCGCACATCCGACCGGGTATCGCTGCGTGCTGGCAGTGCAGGCATGACAGCCAGATCGTCTTGAGCCGAACCAGGCATTGCCAGGAAGACAAGCAATGCAATGCCGGACACCAAGACCAGCGCGATCATAAACGCCAGTTTTCGCATCTTGCACCTACCTCAAAGCAATTGGAAGCCTGAACACGTCTGTGCCAGCCTAACGCCTGTGAACGATCACAATGGGCAGAAGGGCGGATATCCTCTGATCCCCAAAGTTGCCGTAGGATGTGACCCCGCCAGTGACCAGAATGCTCAGCACATCACTGGTGCTGGAGAGGTATCCGGGCGGGTTCGTCTCAACCAGTACGTACCGGCCAGGAGGCACGCCGTCAAAGTGAAAAGTGCCATTGGGACCTGTGACTACGGGCGGACGGAGCGGAGGATCCGGGTCCAGGTGCCCATGATCATACAGGCGGATGGTGGCTCCAGCCAGGCCAGCCTCCCCGGCATCGATGAGCCCATTGCCATTCACGTCATCCCACACCTGGCCCTCGATCCTGCCAGGCACTGGTGTGACCGTAGGCGTCGGTGTAGGTATGGATGTCTCTGTGGGTGTGGGTGATACAGTGGGAGTCGCAGTCTGGGTTGGTGTGGGGGTAGGTGGCAGCCTGTAGAATTCCACCAACAATTTGGGACGCTGATCCCAATTGTGCCAATTGGAGGAACGGAAGTAAACTGATCGATGTTGCTGCCCCGGTGAAACAATCAGCAGCAGGCCTTCATTCGAGCGTACCCCCGAGACCCAGCCTTGTACCGGAGCAGTGACATCCCACCATACCCATTGACCTTCCTGCCTCAGCCTGCTAACTGCGGCACTTGTCTCTTCCCGGTCCGCAGGTACGCCATCACAACCGACAACGCTCCAGGGATAGTTCCAGGTAGCAGTCCTCTCCTCCCAATAGCGGTTCACCCGAAAGACGTCTGTATTGATGGGGTTGTCGTTCGAGCTGTCATACATCCACAAATACAGCGTGGCCTGAGTGACAGGGGAGCCCAAGGGAATATGCTCCGAAAGATCGAACTTGATCAGTGAACGCTTGGCACCGTCGCTGCGCAGCACCATGTACACCTCCCCACCGTGAACCACATCCTCAGCCCAGAGATTCAGGAACGTGTCCTCTACGCCAGAGTAGGCCGGACCGGGATGCAGCCCCTTCTGGAACTCGAGCGTTTCCCGTACGCCTAGCGGCGTGCTGGTTGGCGTACGGGTCAGCGTCGGTGTGCCGGTTGGTGTATTGGTCAGGGTGCGCGTGGGTGTCGCCGTAGCAGTTCGGGTCGGAGTGGGAGCAGGCGTTGCGCCGCTGATGGTCACGCTGCCGCCTGACACACCAGATAGCACTGACCCACCCCCATAGGTCACATCAGTTGGATTTCCCTGCCGGCTAACAAAGGAGAGCGGCGTGCTGCCTCCTCCAGTCCCCCACAGCGCCTTGAAGCGAACCGTGGCCAGCACAAAGGTGCCACTCGGCGCATCACCGAAGGTGCCTGCCGCAAAGTCGATCTTGCCTTCAGCGTTGTTCACAGTGTTGACAATGGTCACGTCGAGGCTGGCGCCGCCTTCGATCTGGCTGG
>JAUWJD010000060.1 GCA_030607875.1 Chloroflexota bacterium | reverse complement strand
GCGGCCGTAGGTCGTGCCGCGGCTGGGCGAGGCGGCCGCAGGTCTTGCCGTGGGGGGGCGAGGCTGCCGTAGGTCTCGCCGCAGTTGGGCGAGGCCGCAGGTCCCGCCATCACTGGGGCGGGGTTCGGCGGGGCGGCGGTTCAAATGCCCACACTCCGCAGCGGCGGCATGTCCAGCATGGTGCGCAAACCAGGGGCAGCCGTTAGCACGTGCGGGATGGCGTTGACGATGATCGCCGCAGTGGCAATGTCCCCCTGCACGCCGTGAACCGCCGAAGAGACGGGCTCTGGACCATCCAGCTCGACAAAATCGCCGGCATCCGGGGCCTGCAGCGCCATCTTCAGTTCCAGGGTGATGCGCTCTCGCCCGCCCACGAAACCATGTGCGATCTGGTGCTGGCCTTGCACCTGGCCTGCCGCGACCGGCCCCAGGGCGCTGTCCAACCGCACGGGGGCGATCACCGCTTCCAGGGTCTGTTCCACCCGCTCCAGTGGCCAGCCCAATCCGGCGGCGATCATGGCCACAGATTCCGGCAGCCCAATGTGTCCCAGTTTGCCCTCGGCTTTCCGGGCCGCAAACTCCGCTGAGGTCAGCTTCACGCCCACCTTCTGCTGCAGTTGCTGGCGGCGCACCGAGAGATCCACCACGCGGCGCACACGCACCGCGCTCACCGCAGGGCAGACGCCCGAAAGCGTGATGGCCAGGGTGTCCATCATGAATCCGGGATTGATGCCGGTGCTGAGTATGGCGATTCCACGGCGCCTGGCTGCACCATCGATGCTGCGCGCCTCATCCGCATGGTGGAACCAGGGGTAGGACAACTCCTCACAAGTCGAGACGACCGGCAGGCCCGCTTCGGCCAGCTCCAGGAATTGCGGCAGCACGCTCGGCAGGTGCGATCCGGTGGCGTGCAACACGATATCGGGCTTTTGCACTTTCAGTGCTGTCTTCAAGTCAGGCTGCACCAGCACACCAAGCGGCTGTCCCAGTTCAGTTACCGCTCCCAGATCCTGTCCGATTTTGGCTGGATCGATATCCACAGCACCAATGGATGACAGATTGGGCCTGGAGGCGGTTAGCCGGGCGATGCGCACGCCGATGGGGCCGAGGCCGTAGTGCAATAGACGAATGGGTTGGGGCACGTTGTACTCCTCCGTGAGCAGATGTGGCGTCGGCTGGATTATACCACATTTCTCCTGGGGTGGTTTGAAAGAGTGCCTGAATCGCCTATAATGGGCTTATGGTCGTGCAAAGCGAAGGAACAGGAGCAACCTGGCGCAGCCGCGCTCCAATACGAGTTGACCTGGCGGGAGGATGGACCGATGTCCCACCGTTCTCCGCAGAGGTTGGAGGGGCAGTGGTCAACGCGGCCATCAATCGCTATGCTTACACCACCGTCCGTGGCCGTGATGATGGGCACATCCGCATCTACTCTGCTGACTATGAGACTGCCGTAGATGTGCCCAGCTTTGATCACCTGGTGTACGACGGCCAACTCGACCTGGTCAAAGCAGCCATCCGTCGTCTGGAGATACGCCAGGGCCTGGAGCTTTTCGTGCGCTGTGACGCACCGCCTGGTTCCGGCACCGGCTCGTCGGCTGCCGTGGGCGTGGCGCTGCTCGGAGTGCTCAACCGGCTTCAGGGCGCGCGCCTGACTGCGCACGAGATTGCTGCGCTGGCCAACCGCTTGGAGATCGAAGATCTGCACAATGCTGGAGGGAAGCAGGATCAGTACGCCGCTGCCCTGGGTGGAATCGGCTTCATGGAGTTCTCCGCCCCCCACGTCAGCACCAGCCATCTGGACCTGCCGGCGAGTGTCATCGCGGAGCTGGAAAAACATCTCGTCCTTTGTTACACCGGCAAGTCACGCATCTCCGGCAACATCATCGAGCGGGTGATGGGAGCCTACCGGCGGGGCGTTAGCGCGACCGTTGCTGCACTGCACCGGTTAAAGGCCATTGCTCAGGAGATGAAGGCTGCCTTGGTGATGGGAGACATGGATTCCTTCGCGGCGCTGTTGTTGCAGAACTGGGAGAACCAAAAGCACCTGGACCCGGCGGTGAGCAATGCCGAGATAGACGCTCTCTTCGATCTGGCGCTGGGCAGCGGTGCTGCAGGCGGCAAGGCCACAGGAGCTGGCGGGGGTGGCTGTCTGCTGTTCTGCGCCCAACCTGACCGCGAGCACGAATTGCGGCGTGCCTTGCTGGCGCAGGGAGTGCAGTTGTTGGATTTCAGCTTTGATTTTCACGGCCTGCAGACCTGGAGAGTGTTGTGAAGCGAGCGTTGGGCAGCAGGAGCAAATCGCGTCATATCATTCACTTTGATCTGGACGCCTTCTTTGCGTCAGTAGAGGAGTTGCTGGACCCCTCTATCGCTGGATTGCCCATCCTGGTGGGTGGGGACCCCAGTGAGCGTGGGGTGGTCTCCTCGGCCTCCTATGCCGCTCGTGCCTACGGGGTGCACTCGGCGATGCCCACGTCGCAGGCACTGCGCTTGTGTCCGCAGGCGGTGCTTCGTCACGGTCACCACAAGGAGTACGGCTCCTATTCCAAGCAGGTGATGGCCATCCTGTCCGAGTACACGCCGCTGTTGGAACCCATCTCGATTGACGAGGCTTTCCTGGATGTGACGGGCTGCGAAGGGCTTTTCGGACCAGCCGATGAGCTGGCGCACAAGATTCAGCAGCGCATCTTGTCCGAATTGGGGCTGCCTTCTTCGCTCGGTGTGGCCCGCAACAAGCTGGTGGCCAAGGTGGCGTCGGCAATGGCCAAGCCCTGCGGCGTGCTGGTCGTGCCCACCGGTCAGGAAGCCGCGTTTCTCGCGCCGCTGCCCATCGAACGTCTCTGGGGGATAGGTGAGGTGACGGCTCGGCGGCTGCGCAGCCGCGGTATGTTGACCATCGGCCAGTTGGCGGCCTTGTCCGCACGGCAAATGAAGGAGCTGTTCGGCTCAGCCGCCGAAGAGATGTCTCGCCGCGCGCTGGGCATCGACCAACGGCCGGTCGGCAGTTCTGGACGCCGCAAGTCGGTCAGCCAGGAGCATACTTTTGCGCGGGATGTGAGTGACATCCGCGTGCTGCGCCGCTCCTTGCTGAAAATGAGCGACAACGTGGCCACACAACTGAGGAAGAAGGGGGAGTGCGCTCGCACCGTCGTACTGAAGGTGCGCTACCCCGATTTTCGCACCATCACCCGCCGGGTCACGTTGTCGCAGCCCACCGACCTGGCCGAAGTAATCCACGCCCAGGCGGTGCAGTTGCTGCAGAAGGAGTGGACGAGAGGTGTCCGCGTGCGCTTGATCGGCGTCGGAGTGACGGGGCTGGTGAGAGCGCGCCAGCTTGGCCTTTTCGATACCTCGACAGAACGGCTGGGCAGGTTGAGCCGTGTGGTGGACGAAATCCGCAGCAAGCACGGCCAGGATGCCATCCGCCGTGCCTCGCTGTTGGAGACCGATGACCGGTAGGGGCTGGCTGAGAAGTGTGATATAATGGGTCATGAAGGAGTCGAGCATATGCCCGAAAGACCGCTGATACTGCTTGTGGATGGCAATGCGCTGGTACACCGCGCCTATCACGCCATCCCTCCGCTCACCAGCCGGAGCGGTGAGCCGACCACCGCCACGTTTGGTTTCACCTCCATCTTGCTCAAGGTCCTGGATGACTATAAACCACAATACGCTGCGGTAGCCTGGGATATTGGCCGTACCTTTCGCCACGAGCAGTATGCTGAGTACAAGGCCACGCGGCCGGCTATGCCCGATGACCTGCGGATGCAGTTGGAGCGTGTGCGTGATGTGGTGGCGGCCTTTAGCCTGCCCAGCAAGTACCTCGAAGGCTACGAGGCGGATGACGTTCTGGCTGCTCTCTCTAAGCGAGCAGTGGAGCAAGGTTTGGAGGTGCTCATCGTCACTGGCGATACCGATACCCTGCAGCTCGTTGGTCCACAGGTCAAGGTCCTGCTGTCAGGGCGCAGGCTTACCGATGCCAAGATATATGATGAAGCGGCCATCCACGAGCGCTATGGTCTGGAGCCCCAGCAATTGGTGGATTTTAAGAGTCTGAAAGGCGATCCGTCAGACAACATTCCGGGTGTACCGGGTGTGGGCAAAGTAACTGCCTCACGACTCCTGCAGCAGTTTGGCAGCGGCGAGGACTTGTATTTGCGCATAGAGCAAGTGCAGCCCAAGTTGCGCAGCAAGCTGCAGGTCAAGGAAGCCAATGTCCGCCGTGCCAAGGGGTTGATCCAACTCGTCTCTGATCTGCCCATCGACCTGGACCTCGACGAGTGTCAGCTCAGCGCGTATGATCGCTCGAAAGTAGTGGCCCTGGTCCGTGAGCTGGGTTTTCACAGCCTGTTGCAGAGATTGCCCGGGAGCGCCGCGCGCGCCACAGCACAATTGTCCCTGTTCGGGACGCAGGCGGGGGAAGAGGGTGAAAGGCCCGCTCCTGGCAAGTATCGCCTGGTCAATACTGAAGCTGCCTTGCGCGATCTAATAGCCAAAATACGTGCCGCCGGAGTGTGTGCGGTGGATACGGAGACTACTTCGGTACGCCCCGTGGAGGCTGATCTGGTTGGCATTTCCCTGTCCTGCCAGGAGGGAGAGGGTGACTATATCCCTGTTGGCCATCTGCCGGAGGCAGCGTCCCAGCCCCAACTGTCCCTCGACTGGGTCCGTGAACAGCTCGGTCCTGTTCTCGCCGATGCAAGTATCACCAAATACGCTCACAATGCCAACTATGATCTCATCGTGCTCCAGCAACACGGCATGATGGTGCGCGGATTGTTGTTCGACACCATGATCGCTGCTTACCTGTTGGATCCTTCTGGCCGCAACCTGGGGCTGAAAGGGCTGGCCTGGCAAGAATTCGGTGTAGAGATGACGCCCATCGCAGAGCTGATCGGCAAGGGCAAGAATCAACTGACCATGGATCGGGTATCTGTGGAGCGCGTGTATCCCTATGCTGCTGCCGATGCTGACATGACCTTCCGTCTGGTGGCCCGCCAGGAGCCATTGCTAAAGGACAAGCAGTTGTGGTCGCTGTTCACCGAGGTGGAGATGCCCCTGGTGCCGGTGCTCATTGATATGGAGTGCACTGGTGTCGCACTGGACGTGGGTTTCCTGCAGCAGATGTCCCGTGAATTGCACCTGCGCCTGGCCGAGCTGGTGCAGCAGGTCTACCAGCGAGTAGGCTACCCGTTCAATCTCAATTCCTCGCAGCAACTGAGTCAAGCGCTCTTCACCAAACTTGCGCTGCCCACAGCCGGGGTTCCGCGCGGCAAGTCAGGGCGCTATTCTACTGCTGCCGGCGTGCTAGAGAAACTCCAGGGTGCTCATCCCGTCGTTGATCTCATCCTGGAGCACCGGCAACTCTCCAAGATCAAATCCACCTACGTGGACGCGCTGCCGCTAATGGTCAACTCCCGCACCGGGCGTCTGCACACCTCGTGGAACCAGACCGGCACAGTGACGGGCCGCATTTCATCCAGCGAGCCCAACCTGCAGAACATCCCCATTCGTACCGATATCGGGCGGCGTGTGCGCCAGGCTTTCGTCGCACGACCGGGGTGTATGCTGCTTGGCGCGGATTACTCCCAGGTGGAGCTGCGCATTCTGGCACACCTATCGGGCGATGAGAACCTGTTGGCTGCCTTCCGCCGGGGCGAGGACATCCACGCCAGCACCGCGGCCAGCATCCTCGGTGTGCCCCTCAATGAAGTTACGCCTGACATGCGACGGCTGGCCAAGACCATCAACTTCGGCCTCATCTATGGCATGGGCGCTTGGGGTCTAGCCGCTCGTACTGACCTTACCCGGGAGGAGGCCGCTGAGTTTATCTCCAAATACTTTGCACAGTATCCACGCGTACAACAGTACCTGGCAACGGTGAAGCAGCAGGCAGAAGAGCAAGGTTACGTCGAAACGTTGTTGGGCCGCAAGCGCTACTTCCCGGCGTTGCGACCGGGGAGCAGGGTTCACGGAAATCTGAAAGCTGCCGCCCAACGCATGGCCAACAACCATCCGATCCAGGGCACTGCAGCGGACATTATCAAAATCGCCATGATCCGCCTGCATGATGAACTGCAGGAGCGCGGCCTGAGCAGCAAGATGATTTTGCAGGTGCACGACGAGCTGGTGTTGGAAGTGCCAGATGACGAGTTGGAGCGCGTTACCAGGCTGGTCAGGTCGGTGATGGAAGGCGCCTACGAACTCGATGCGCCCCTGAAGGTGGACATCAAGACAGGGCGGCACTGGAGAGAAATGGAGTAAGCCATGATCCGGGATGACGTAGCGAAACTGGTGCACAAAGCGATCAAGAAGGCGCAGAAGAGAGGCGACCTGCCCAAGTTCGAGGTGCCCGAGATCCCGATTGAGCGTCCGAAGCAAGTGGAGCACGGTGACTTTGCCACGCCGGTGTGTCTGCAACTGGCCCGCCTGGCACGCATGGCTCCCATGCGCATCGCCGAGATCATCACGAAACGCCTGCCAAAGGCCGACTATCTCGGTAGTGTCGGGGTGGCCAAGCCAGGTTACATCAATTTCTCGCTGTCAGAGGGCTGGCTGGCCCGCCAGGTGGATGCCATACTTGACGTGGGCGAGCGCTATGGCAACATCGACCTTGGCCAGCAGCTCAAAGTGCAGGTCGAGTTTGTCAGCTCCAACCCCACCGGCCCCCTGCACGTCGGCAGCGGCCGCAACGCGGTGATTGGTGATGCTCTGGCCCACGTGCTGGCAGCGGCAGGGTACGATGTGCAGCGAGAGTACTACGTCAATGATGCGGGGACACAAATGAGGCTGTTCGCCGAGACCCTCTACGCCCGCTATGCTCAGGCACTGGACCGTGATGAGCCGATGCCCGAGTCTGGCTATCAGGGAGCTTATATGGTGGAGATGGGCCAGCGTGCTGCACGTGAGCATGGTACCCAGTTTCTGGACGTAGAGCGGGAGCAGGCTCTGGAGGCTCTCACCGAAGTTGGCCTCGGCTACACGATGGAGGTCATCCGTGAGGACCTGGCGCTGATGGGCGTGCACTTTGATCGTTGGTTCTCGGAGCGAACGCTCTACGAAGATGGCACCTTTGCCCGCGTGCTGACCCTGCTGCGCGAGGGGGACCACATCGTGGAGCGTGACGGTGCGGTGTGGTTCACCGCCACCGATTTGGGTGCGGATAAGGATGAAGTGGTCATCCGTTCCAGTGGCGCACCCGGCTACTTTGCTTCGGACATTGCCTATCACTATGACAAGTTCATACGTCGTGGCTTTGACTGGGTCATAGATGTGTGGGGCGCTGATCACCAGGGCCACGTGCCGCGGATGAAGGCCATGATGCAGGCTCTGGGGCTTGATCCGCAGCGCCTGTCCATCATCATGTATCAACTGGTCACATGGAGGCGCGGCGGGGAAGTAGTCCGCCTATCCCGGCGCACCGGAGACATCGTCACGCTGCGCGAGGTGCTGGAAGACGTTGGCGCGGACGCCGTGCGCTTCTTCTTGCTCTCACGGGCTGCCGAGAGCCAGATGGATTTCGATCTTGATCTGGCCAAAGAGCAATCGAGCGAGAACCCGGTCTATTACGTGCAGTATGCACACGCACGGATTTGCAGCATCTTGAGGCTGGCCGAGGCGCGTGGGCTGGCCACAGGGCAGGGCGATGTAACGCTGCTGACGCATCCCCTGGAGTTGGCCATGATCCGGCGCATGTTGATGCTGCCAGAGGTCATCGAGCTGGCAGCTACGAGCCTGGCGCCACATCACCTGGCTCCTTACGCCCAAGAGCTGGCCAGCCAGTTTCACGTTTTCTACCGGGATTGTCGCGTCGTTTCTTCTGACCCTGCGGACCGCGAGTTGACGCTGGCCAGGATGAAACTCATTCGCGCTGCCAAGACGGTGTTGGCTAAAACGCTGCACCTGATGGGCATGACGGTTCCCGAACGTATGTAGGTTTGACAAAAGCTTGTAGGCTCAATTATAATAGTGCGCATGGGCGAATAGCTCAGTTGGGAGAGCATCTGACTTACATTCAGAAGGCCACAGGTTCGAGTCCTGTTTCGCCCATGTAGACAAGGCTTCGGTTGCGCTGGCCCGGCGTGTCCAAGCGATTCTGCGCAACGCAGGCCTTTGTTTCTGTTTTGGACAGGGTCCATGGCTCAGTACTACGGTGAGGCCATACGCGTCACCAGCATGTCAGACGAATATGAGTACATCTCTGCCCATCCATGTCCAAACTGTGGTGGACGGTGGAAGGTGCGCATGCAGGCTTTGCTTAAGGATGCCCAGGGGCGGCACTATGACCGCGTTGATGTGATTTGTCGTCAGTGCAAGCGTTGCCAAGCTTTTCTCTTTGACATCGATTCCTTTTTCGAGGGTTCACGGGATTGATTGGCGAGACTGTGCTTTCCTTCGGAACGGCAGGAATTCCTCACAGCGCAGAGAAACGCAGTAGTGTAGCGGGGATTGCCAGAGTGCGTGCCCTGGGCCTGGATGCCATGGAACTGGAATTCGTGCGGCGTGTGGCTATGGGCGGAAAATCGGCTCGTGCAGTGTGCACGTCGGCCAGGGACAACAGGGTCCGCTTGAGCGCTCATGCGCCCTATTACATCAACCTGAACTCGCAGGATCCTGAGAAAGTTAGGGCCAGCCGCGAACGGTTGCTAAAGGCAGCGCGCGTCGCTGCACTTTGTGGAGCGCGCAATGTGGTCTTTCATGCTGCCTACTATCATGATGACCCACCGCCCGTAGTGTACGAGCGGGTCAAGGCACAAGTGCAATCCATTGCGGAGCAATTGCGTGCCGAGGGCCTGAATGTGTGCTTGCGCCCCGAAACCAGCGGAAGACCAAGCCAGTTTGGCGCGTTGGACGAGATTCTGCAGTTGAGTGCAGAGATTGATGGTGTGAGTCCATGTGTTGACTTTGCACATTTGCATGCTCGTGCCGCAGGCGGTGTCAACACCTATGCTGAGTTTGGGGCTGTACTGGATCGGGTCGAGGAAATCTTGGGCGTAGATGCTCTGCAGGACATGCACATGCACGTGCAGGGCATAGCCTACACCCAGGCAGGCGAACGCAGGCATCTTACTCTCGCGGCATCGGACCTGCGCTATGAGGAGCTTTTGCAGGCGCTGATTGATTGGGGCGTCGGCGGTACGGTAATCTGCGAGAGTCCGAGTTTGGAGGCGGATGCCCTACTGCTTCAGCGTACGCATCATAGCTTGCGCAACAAGCGAGGTGGGTCGAAGGACTGAGCGCTTGCTTTCTACAGGGTGCTGCGACAGCCGTTCGTGCTCTGCATGCCCTGGCTGTGCATGTGCTCTGCATGTGCTCTGCATGCCCCGTGGGCACCCGTGGGCACCTGCGGGCGACGGGCGACAGCCGAAGGTCTCGTCGAAGATCTTGGTGAAGACAAGGTCGTAGATCTTGCCGAAGGCAAGGCCGCAGGTGACAGTTCGTGCTCTGCATGTGCTCTGCATGCCCCGTGGGCACCTTCGGGCGACCGCACCGACGGGATGGCCGAAGGTCTCGTCGAAGATCTTGGCGAAGACAAGGCCGCATCGTCTCTGGGGAGACGATACCCAGAGGCAGGTGATGGCTCGACGGGATTGCTAAACTCAGGCCATCGTTCTTACGTGATAATCGAGCCAAAGGGGTTTAGCGATCCCGTCAACGCGGGACCCTTCGGCTGTTGATGCACGAAGCAACAAAACATCTCTGGATCGTGTGGAGGACTGGTGGTTGTTCAGCAAAAAAGACGGACGCAGACAAGTGAGTATTGGATCGAGGAGTTCGCTGTTCACAAGAATGACGTGGTATACCTCTACGAGTGGCTTCTGGAGGGGGGCGAACCACGGGCTATTGATGAACTCAGTGTGAGCCTTATTCAGCGCCGCAGTGATTGGGAAGAAGAGGCGTTACTGAAACGGAGCGACAAGGGGGTGATCTACCAGCCTCGGGAGAAATTCGAGGTGGGCCAGCATGTTGTGTTCCCCGCCTTGGATTACGCCGGGGGGCAAGTGGTAGCTGTGCGGGAGGGTAACAACTCACGATTTGGTCCTTTCAGCGTGATTCAGCTGCAGATGGAGGGCGATGACAACGCTCTGAAAGAGTTCGCAGCCGAGTTTGACCTGGATCATCTTTTGAATCGAAGCGCGATCTTGTGGGAAGATTCTGGAAATCTCCTCGCAGCAGAACAGCTCTATGAGTTCTATGGGCACAATGTGCGTGCTCAGTTGCGAGAGGCTTTGTCGCAGAGTGAGGACTTTGTACAGTTTGGGGAGCTCTGGTTCCTGCGCGGCCTGATGCCTGAGGTGACTCCTTTCCACTTGAATATTGCCGAGGCCATGATTGACGAACGTGGCCAGCCTGTGACGGTCTCACAACTGCTGGAGGAAGTGGAACTGCCGTCCGGCAAGACCCTGGTCCAGGCACATGCCCTCAGCAGCGCGCTGAGTCAGGATCCACGCTTCGCCAAGATCAGCCTTGCGGGTGAACCCGCCTGGTATCTGAGCGCTCTAATCCCGGCGGCAGTGCGCGAGCAGCCAGCACGTCTGGTGCCGATGCACAGGGCACAAGGTGGCGAATGGCTAAACCGTGAACTGCGTGATTTCGTGGCTGAAATCCAGGATGAGGCTGACGAGACAGAACAAATGCCTGTACCCACACCGGGCAGTGTAGAGAGCGTGAAATTCTTTCTTACCTATCCGCATCACCGTGAAGGCACTCTGCCACTGACGACGCAGGCGCTGGGCTTGCTAGTGGAAAGGCCTGCTGGACGTTTCAGGGTCACCTTCGTTGACCGGCGCAACAAGGAGAAGATGTCCGGCTGGATGCTTCCAGGCGCGCACTATGCCTGGGGGCTGGGCGAGTGGTATCGTCGCCATGGCATTCCGATTGGCGGCCTGGTCGAACTCCGTCAGGGAGGCGACCCCTACACGTTCTTCATTTCCTACGAGAAGGGAAAGCGCAGGAGCGAATGGTTGAAAGAGGCCAAGGTGTTCAATGGTCAGTTGACCTTTAGCATGCAGCGCAAAGCTTATACTTGTCGCTATGATAAGCACCTGCTGCTGGATGAAGGATCTGTGGATGAGCTCGACCAGTTGTGGACCAACGCTGGTGAAGAAACTCAATCCCTCTTTGAGTATTTGACCGAGCTCTTTCCCGAACTGGCCAAGCTGAGCGGACAAGGGCTCGTCCATGCCAAGGCTCTCTATTCTGCTGTGAACCTGACGCGTCGTTGTGGCGCTGTCCCTCTCTTTGCCGAGATGACCCGTCGAGCTTGTTTCGACCCCGTCGGGGATGGCAATTGGGTCTATGATGAATCTCTGCGCAGTGTCACGTACAGTACGGTGGAGGAGATGAGGCGGCGTCCCGGTTCACACCGCCAGGATCTGATCGTAGACACCGTCTATCCATATGCAGTGAACAGTGAGGTCTAGAAGCGGTGAGAGCATTACGTCCGACGGTCGACACCAAGTTCCACATTGACTTCTCGTGGTGGGAAAAGCAAAACAGAGACATCCGCGTCTTAATGTTGGATCATTTGTGTCCGGAGTGCGGCGACAACGTTGGCTCGTTGTCAGAAGTAAAAATGATTGATATGGTTGATCCCGAAACAGCAGAAGTGACCCAGGTGGATGCCATCTGGGAGGCCATACGCGTCTGTTGCAGCCCAAAGCCGGGCTATATCACTCCCGATACCCCACTGCTCGACGGCATCTTCCGTGTCTTTCTGGCCAATGGCAATAAACCGCTTTCGGTCCTAGAGTTGTACGAACATTTGGGTAGGCGGCCGCCGGAGACTATCCTGCGTGTGCTGACGAAAGGTCGGGTCTACCTAGGAATCAAGCCGGTGTAGTGCGGCTGAGCAGTGCTAACGGGGTGACAGATGCCACCCCGTTTTCGTCTTTGGCTTCCCCAGTTCCATGTCGTTTTTCGTAGCGCCTCTCGTACCGTGAGCGATAGTGGATAGCCCATTCCCTTTGCTGCTCGCCAGCGCATTGATTGCCCAGGTGCTTCTCAACTGGGAAAGGCACAGTCTGTAACTCCGGTTCTGCGAGATGCAGTCGCCATACCTGTTCCGCATCACGAGGAAGGCCCATGGGTAAGCGTGACATCCCTTTGCAGGACAAGCTAGCCTACTACTTGTTGAAAGGCATGAACAAGGCCATCCGTGACTATGACATGATCGCGGATGGAGATCGCATTGCTGCAGCCGTGTCTGGGGGCAAGGACAGTCTCACGCTGCTGCATTTGCTGCGCCTCAGGCAAAAAAGCGCGCCCGAGAAATACCAGATCATAGCCGTTCATGTAACGCCCCAGTCCGACGGGACATCGCGTCCACAACTGGATGTGCGTGATGCGCTTGAGCCTTACTTCCAGGCACAGGGACAGGCATATGCCTTCGAAGCCATGGATGCAGGTCAGCAACCGGATTGCTTCCGCTGTTCATATCTGCGCCGCAAGGCGCTCTTTACGGCTGCGCAGCGCCTGGGCTGCAACAAAATCGCGCAGGGTCACCATGCCAACGATGCCGCAGAGACCACTCTGCTCAATCTGGTCTTTGGTGGTAGGGTCGAGACACTGAACCCCAAGCGGGAGTTCTTTGACGGTCGATTCGTGCTCATCCGTCCGATGATCTATCTTGAGGAGAAGGAAATCGTGCGCTTTGCGCGAACCTGTGCGTTTCCATCGCTGCCTGCGCACTGCCCTCAAGGGGTGACTTTGCGCCGTACGCTGGTAAAAGACATCATTCGTTCATTGGAACGAGAGTACCCAGCAGTCAAGATCAACCTGTTCCGTGCCGGCTTGCGGCACTCTGGAACGCAACATAGTGCACGGCATAATAGCTCGCAACGTAAAGTGCACGGACAACTTGCCTCTTGTCAACGAAACCCGGTCCAATAGGGCATGTACTATGTTCAAAGGGAGAAAGACCTGTGAACGACACAACAATCCGCTGTACCTACTTTGCTAGATCAGGCCAGGACAACACGGAACAGGCCCTGCAAATTGCCAAGGGCCGTGCCGAGGCACTGGGCATCCGCTCTATTGTCGTGGCTACAACTCGCGGACACACTGGCGTGCGAGCGGCCAAAGTGTTCAAAGGCTATAACCTGGTGATCGTCACGCACTCGACTGGTTTCAAAGAACCTAACTATCAGGAACTGACAGAGGAGAACCGCAAGGCCATCGAGGCCAATGGCGGGGTCATCCTCACGTGCCAGCACACCTTTGGGGGCGTAGGCCGAGCTGTGCGCAAGAAGCTGCAGACCTACGAGCTGGAAGAAATCATCGCCTACACGCTGCGCACCTTTGGTGAAGGCATGAAAGTGGTCTGCGAGATGACACTGATGGCTGCAGATGCGGGGCTGATTCGTGTTGGCGAACCAGCCATTGCGATTGCAGGCACTGGACGTGGAGCAGATACCGCCGTCGTGGTCAAGCCCGCTAATGCGCAAGCCTTCTTTGACATGCGGATCATGGAGATCCTGTGCAAGCCGGGCTTTTACCCTGACGAGTCGTAGGGCAAGTCTACAGACGCCTGCTGGGGGTAGCGACGGGTGGGCTCAGGCCTGTGTGGTCGATGACCATGTCCGGTCGCTCAAGCCCGCGTAACATGCGACTGTCATGTGCGGGCAGGATGATTGCGCTGGGGTCTGCCTTGGCCAGTGCCCGCAGTGCGATCAGGCTGCGCCACGCGATGTCTGGACATCGGGCATGGGGCTGCGCCGCTGGTTTGGTGTAGCCCTCCCGCACATACACGGCGTCTCCGGCCAGCAGCACGACCCCATGCGGGAGAAAAAGCAACAACGATTGGTGACCAGGGGTGTGGCCAAAAGTTGGCACGAGAACCAGGCTGCCGTCACCCATACAGTCCAAACTGTAGCTGCCTTTGGGAATCTTGCCTGGTGTCGAGGAGTCATCTACGGGCAAGTCGATCAAGGTGGGAGAGAGACCAGAGTATCTTGGGTCCAGATTGCCGCGCAGTCGTCTGAGCGGTGACTGCGCGGCCTGCCATTCCTGGCGTGTCAGTAGCACTTGTGCCTGCGGAAAAGCGCGCAAATCGCCAGTGTGATCGCAATGCAAGTGGGAGAGCGCAACGTGAGTCACGTCTTCCGGTGACAGGCCACGCTCTTGCATTTGCACGGAAAGAGTCATCTCCGCTGCGGACTGGAAGCGAATCACACGCTCGCTCGGCCGGCCGACGAATCGTCTGGAATGGGGGACGAGGGAAGGGTTCAGGCCTGTATCGAAGACGAACAGGCCTCTCGGGTGTTCGATGACGAAGGACAGCACCGGCAGGGTACGCACTTCGTTCCTGCCTCCCACAAAGAGATCCTTCTCCAACATGTGGATCCAGCCGGTGTTAAAGACTTGCAGCCTGAGCATAGCCTTGTCTTGTCCAAACGGAGGATGCGCCATTTCTCGCGTGGATTATAGCGGCATTTCAGACCTTTGCCAATATTGCTGTGCACGTATGGGTAGGCTATAATGCGGCTAACTTTTCGCCAAGTGCTGCGTGGCAAAGGACGTGTGCTCGCGCACCTTGAGGATAATGGAAGAAGGGGTGTCTGTCTTTGATGACTGAATGGAAGGGAGAGCAGTTGCTAACCAGTCTGCTTTGGGGTGGAGTGGCTGCAGTAGGCCAGTACACGATGCTTTTTCTGACCATTATTCGGCGCATCCACGTACGCTTCGTCAATGACGCGCCGGTGTTTTACGTTGATCCACGAGGGCCAATTCGTCTCACCAAAGACACTGCTTTGACCAGCGTGTGGATTCTGACAGTGGTCTATGGCCTAGCCGTAGCCTTGTTGGTGTACTTTAGGCCACGTCTCAGCAGGGGCGCATCGATCGCCGCTGGAATCTTGGCGGTGGTGCTGTCCGCCCTCGCGGCTCTGACCGAACCGCTGTGGGGTCTGATCCTTTTGGCCGATTTCGCTGCTCTCTATCCCATCCTGGCCGGCAGAGTGGGCACGAGAGCAGGCCAGTGACACATTTGGGAGTAATATCCAAGCTGCGAATACCTCTGCGAGCACGTCAACAAAAACAAATCGGCTGCCCGAGTTTAGAGCAGCCGATTTGTCTATAATCCAAGGTAGAATCAGCGTTGGCTGGCTCGCGCACATTTGATGCATAGGCTCGCTAGCGGAATGATCTCCAGGCGTTCCGGATTAATGGGTGCATCGCACCGTTCGCAGATTCCGTATCGTCCCTCGGCTAGTCTTTGCAGGGTGCGACGCGCGGTCTCCACTTTGGCTTGGGCCTGCTGGCGCAAGGCCAGTGTCAGTTCCCACTCATAAATGGCCGGGTCACCTTTGCCTGGCCCATATTCCGCTTTCTCTTGCAACCGCTTATCCAATTGATCGAGTTCTTTTAGGGCTTCTCGCAACTTGTCTTGCAGTTTCTTCTTTGTGGAAGCGCACATTGCTAGTCGGGCCTTCTGTTACGGGCGTGCCTGGTTTACAGAAAGGGCTGCCTTGAGATTATCCAGCAAGATCGTCTTGCCGGCCTTCTTCGTCTGGCAGTGAAGGCTCTGTTTCGTCAGCTTCCGTTTCTTCCTGTGGCTCGATTGGCTCGGTCTCGGCCTGCTCCTGAGGTTCTGTCTCTACGACTTTTGTTTCTTCTCCCAGTTCTGTCGCCTCGGCTTTGGCTTCCGCCTCGGGTTCTGCCATCTCGGCTTTGGCTTCCGCCTCGGGTTCTGCCACCTCGGCTTT
>JAUWJD010000007.1 GCA_030607875.1 Chloroflexota bacterium | reverse complement strand
CTAACCGGTGCTCGCAGCCTATTGGGTGTTGTTAATCGTGTTGCCAGCAAAGTCCTAGCGCACACCTTCTGCTTTCTCTGGCACCGCGTCAGTCCATTGGCATTTACTCACACTTAGGGTTTTAGTCTCTCACGTCATCTTGCCTGCAATCTGGCCTACACCCATTGCCAAGCAGCGCCTTGCCGCAGATCCCAATTGTGGGTATAATTTCTGTAAAGAGACCTTCTGCACATCGACGTGGGAGGAGCCAGAACGTGAGCTCTGTGGATTATTTTATCCCGGACGCAGAGGCTGACACGACAGCTCACGCCATCGCTGCCTACATTGACGCATACACCGATAGCGACGGCCTGATCGTTGACCCCTTCTGCCAGTCCGCGACAATCGTGCTGGAAGCCCTCAAAGCTGGGCGTCGTGTGGTTGCTGTAAACTTCAACCCCTTGGACGCTCTGCGCACGCGGCTGGCCTTGACTGCGGTCTCCACACGCGAACTGACTGCCGCTGTGACCCGTCTGGCGGATTCGCCCAAGCCAACTGCAACGCTGCGAGAACATCTACAGCGCCTGTACCGCACCACGTGCCCGCATTGCAGCAGAGAGACAATCGCTGACTACTTCGTGTGGGAACGTGGCGATGAGCTTCCCAAACAGGTTCATTACCGTTGTCCTGCTTGCGGGGAGGAGGGTATTCGGGACTGTGACGAAAGAGACGCAGGTGTTTTCAACAAAGTACAGCCCCGGGGGTTGCACTACTGGTACGTCTTGGACCGCGTGGCCAGAGAGCAGGACAAGGGCAGGAAGTTCGCAGCCAGCCTGCTCGATCTGTACACGTCGCGCAATCTCTACGTCCTCTCCAACCTGGTGTTGAAAGTCGAAGACCTATTCTCGGGCTCAGCCGTGCACGATTTCCTGCGTCTGGCCCTGCTGCAATGCCTGGAGTTGGGCAGTAAGCTGAACGTTCCCCCAGATGAACCTGCGTCCCCAACTGCATCACATCTCCGCCTGCCACCACGCTTCGTAGAGCGGAATGTCTGGCAGTTGTTCGAAGAGGCCGCACGTCAGCTCGCTCAACGACCGTCGGTGCCGGCTGTGACACTGGCAGCCAACGTCCAAGATGTTTTTTCCCCTCCGCCCACAGAGCAGGCGAGCGAGCCTGCCAGAGCTTTCGTGGGCCACTCGTCTGTCCGGAAGTTGGCGCCTCAGTTGCCAGCCGGAAGCGTAGATTTGGTATGGACTCGGCCACCTATGCTGGGTCGTGAGCACTGGGCTCTGCCATACCTGTGGACGGGGTGGCTGTACGGGCATGAAGAATCCGCGCTGCTGTGGCCCCTTGCGAAGCAGCGCAGCCCTGACTGGTCTTGGTATTTGCAGGCGATGCGCACCACACTCCTGGCCTTGCGTAGGGTGCTGGCCGCAGATGGGCGGATCGTCTTTTTCGGTCGAGACAGGGGTCTGGCTTACCATGAGGCGGTGTGCTTGGCCACCGAGGGAGCTACCCTACGCCTGGAGAATGCCCTCTATCACTCCAGCGAGTCAGAGGTTGCCACAGAACCTTATGCCGGGCTGCGCGGCGACTATCGAGTGACCTGGGCGTTGGGTACCTCGACGCCACCGTGGCCGATGTCTGCAGATGAACTGGCGGCGAAGGTGCGGCAGGTCGCTGTGATAGCAGCCGAGGAAACCCTGCAGCAATGCGCAGAACCCGCCTCTTTCGTGCGCCTGCATTGTCACATCTGGGAAGCCTTGGCGCAGCAGGGGCTGTTGCAGAGAATCATGTCCATAGAGGAGCCGGTTTCGCCACAGAAACAAGTTCAGGCGGCACTGGAAGAAGAAGTGGATCACATCTTTGTCCAGTTATGGGAGAGCGAGCAAGACCATAGATGTTGGTGGTGGCTGGCACAGCCGCCTGACACCCCGCCATTGAGTGAGCGAGTGGAGCGATCGGTAAACGAAACCCTCGAAGCAGTGGAAACGATTGGGACTACTGATTTTACGCTGGCCATCAATAAGCACTTCCCAGGCGTACTTACTCCGGACATGGAGTGGGTGGTGGCATGTCTGAAATCGTACGGACAGCAAGTTGGACCCGCATGCTGGTCTTTGAGGCAGGAGGAGCGGCGAGGGCAGCGTGCCAAAGCCCGTGAGGTGACCCTGGGGCACCTTCAGGCTCTTGGCCACCGCCTGGGCTATGATGTTCACCTGGGGGCCGAGGGTTTCGACGTACAATGGGTGCAAGCGGAGAAGGACGTTCTTGCCTTCGTCGTGTTGGATTCGACTGCGCTCAGTCGCCTGCTCGCGTTACAATCTCCAGACGACTCGACCGCCAAACGCAAAATCGTCATCGTCGCTGAAGCGCGCCAACAATTGCTCCGTCTCAAGCTGGCGCGTTCGATGTGGCTGCGCAAACCACTGGCCGAGCAGGGTTGGCAGTTCATCAAGGACGCTGACTTGCAGGACTGGGCCAGCCACGAAAAGATTGCACTGGCAGACCTGGATTCATTCGTCGGCCTGGACCTGCTGGAAGCTCGAGATCGAACTCAATTGGCGCTCATTTGAGCATTCACCCAAGCTCGTAGTTTTTGTCCCCCGTGCGATCAGCCCCCTCTGACGGACAGCAGGGACTTTCTCATACGTTTGCCTGGCCTGCAGATGGAGGGTACTGTCACTACCCTCATGCAAGTACGGAGAACCAGCCGGAATTTGCAGCCGGAAGTATTGCATGTTATCATCGTTTCGTTCTCGATAGAGAGGAAAGGACCTGTGCATCGCCTTGGGCCAACCAGCATCGTCTGAAACACAATCTTCCGGCCCCACGCTTGTTCTTACCCGCGAGAACATCCCGCAGAATGTGATCAAGCTGGCCGTACCGGCAGTGGCGGAGAACCTGCTGCAGACCATGGTTTTCCTGACCAACACACTGCTGATTGGCAGGCTCAAGGATCCTGCCGCGTTGGCTGCGGTTAGCCTGGGTGGTCTCTTCTTGAACATAGCTAATTCGCTCTTCTCAGCAGTATCCGTCACCACAACAACCCTGGTCGCCCATGCCTGGGGGGCGGGAGACTACGAACGTGCAAGAAGAGTCGCTGCACAGTCTATCCTGGTGGCCATCCTCTTTGCTTCTGTTGTCAGCGCAGCGCTATGGCCTGCGGCGACCCCACTGCTAGTATGGATGGGCGCAAGCGAACGGGCCGTAGAGTTGGGCAGCATGTACATGCGCACGATTCTCGTCACCTCCTTGCTCGGCTTCCCCATGATTGTGCTCAATGGCGTTTTGCGCGGTTCGGGCGACACACGAACGCCGATGCTCATCACCCTGATTATGAACGTCTGCAACGTGCTCCTGGCAGCAGCATTGGTCTTTGGCGTGGGCCCTCTGCCTGCTCTGGGATTGGCCGGTGCGGCAGTGGCCACAGCGGCATCTCGGCTGTTGGGTGGTGTCCTGGCCCTCCTTCTGGTGATGAGCGGGAAGCGCTTCCTGCAGATTGGCCTGCATGACATCCTGAGGTGGGAGAGACAACTCGTTGCATACATGGTACGCCTCAGCATGCCCACTGCCGGCGAGGCGCTCATCATGCGACTAGGTTTCATTCTCTTCATGCGCACCGTCTCTGCTGTGGGCGAAGTTGCTCTGGCCGCGCACCAGATTGCGGTGAATGTGGAGTCGCTCTCTTTCATGCCTGGGTTCGGCTTAAGCGTGGCCAGTACCACATTGGTGGGTCAGTCTCTGGGGGCCAACAAACCCGAGTTGGCCGAAGAGAGCATCCGTACTACCATGCGCTTTAGCCTGGCGGTGATGGGAGCTTTGGGAGTGGTCTTTGCCTTGTGGGGACCCGCCCTCGCCTCCCTGTTTGGCAGCACACCGGAAGTGCTGGCGCTGGCAGGCAATGCTGTGCGCATTGGAGCGCTGGAACAGTTGCCGATTGCTGTATTGATGGTCATTGCAGGAAGCCTGCGCGGTGCTGGGGACATGAGGACACCGATGTACGCAACACTGGCGGGCACCTTCCTGTTCCGCGTGCCTCTGGTCTACCTGTTCGCCATTGTGTTTGGCTGGGGGCTGAACGGGGTGTGGCTGGGGACGGCTGTAGATTGGACCGCCAGAGCCGCCTTGATTTACTTCTTGTTCCGCAGGGGAGCCTGGAAAAAGATCCGGCTATGAACGGCAAACAAAAGAGGGGATAGGCGGCAACCCATCCCCCCTTTTGCTTCAGGCTTCCTAGCGGATAGTCTTCTCGCTGCTTCGGTCGAAGAAGTGAACGTTGCCCATATCAAAGCCCGCATCGATCTGCTTGCCCACTCGAGCCGAGGTGCGCGGGGCAAAGCGGCCGATGAAGGACTTGGAATCTGAAAGCAGATACACATAGACCTCGCTGCCCATGAGCTCGGTCACGTCCACCATCGTAGTTACCGGCTCCGCTGTGATGCCGGGAGGTGCAAAATCACGGTCGTGGATGTCCTCTGGGCGAATACCAAAGACCACCTCTTTGCCCAGATGGCCTTTCAGAGCCTTGGTCTTGTCGGGCGGCACCCGCAGCTTGAAGCCTGGCCCCTCGACGTACATTTCCTCGGCGGTGCCAGAGAGCTTGGTCTCGAAAAAGTTCATCGCTGGGCTGCCGATGAATCCGGCCACGAACATGTTGTCCGGGTGGTCGTACAGCTTTTGCGGCGTGTCCACCTGCTTCAGTATGCCGTCTTTCATCACCGCGATGCGCGTTCCCATGGTCATGGCTTCGGTCTGGTCATGGGTCACGTAGATAAACGTGGTCTGGAGGCTCTGGTGAAGCTTGGAAATCTCGGCGCGGGTCTGTACACGCAGCTTGGCATCCAGGTTGGACAGGGGCTCGTCCATCAAAAAGACCTGCGGATTGCGCACGATAGCACGCCCCAGGGCCACGCGCTGGCGCTGGCCCCCTGACAGTTGCCTGGGCTTGCGATCCAACAACATCTCAATGCCCAGGATTTCAGCCGCGTCCTTAACGCGTTGGTCGATCTCAGGCTTGGGCGTCTTGCGCAGCTTCAGGCCAAAGGCCATGTTGTCGTACACGCTCATGTGTGGATACAGAGCATAGCTCTGGAAGACCATGGCGATGTCTCGATCTTTGGGCGCCACATCGTTGACGACTCGGTCGCTGATTTTGATCTCACCGCTGGTGATCTCCTCGAGGCCCGCCAGAAGGCGCAGGGCCGTGGTCTTACCACAGCCAGATGGGCCTACCAGCACCAGGAATTCTTTGTCTGGTACGTCCAGATTCATGTCATTGACCGCAACCACTTCGCCAAAGCGCTTGGTTACGTGGTCATAAATCACACCTGCCATTACAATCTCCTTGTAGTTTTCGGGTAAAAAAAGTGGGGGTTGTTACGACACGCAAGGAACAGAAATTTTCGGTCATCCGGCAGGGCACTGCGCCAATTGCCAAACTCAGGCAGTCGATTTGATGTGATAATCGAGCCAAAGGGGTTTAGTTATTGATGCGCAAAGCAGTGAGGGATGGGCACAAGGCCGAAACCGCTTCCTTGCCCGTCGCAAAAGAGCCTACTGCTGAGATAGCCTGTTCCTGGGGCACCTCCTTTCCACTGTACATAGGGGGCACAATCAGAAATCAATTCCTCTGTTTGGACCCCACGGCCGAACGGAAGGCCCGCCCAAGCCAGAATAGCAGGGCGAGGTTGGTCAGATTATAGCCAACTCTGCTGTTTTGTCAATTGCGGTGTCGGTTTCAAAGTGTGTTGGTGATGTTTGCAGCTAGGGGAAGAGAGAGGGCTGTGCTATCATCTTGCCGTTGGAGAGAACAAGGAGATAGAACAGCCCATGAACATCATAGAGCAAGGCAAGCGATTTGTCCAATGGCTGCGCGAACTTGGGGAGCGGACAGCGTGGGATTGGCAACGCTGCCCACAGTGTGGTCACCGGCAGACGTGCAAGTATGGCTTCTATCAGCGGCGGGTGTGGTTTTTGGAGGGACAGCGAGAGATACGGGTGCAAAGGCACTATTGTTACAACTGCAAGCGTACGTACTCGGAGCAATGTCGCTTTCTGGTGCGGGGCAGTTGGTATGCCCGGGGAGTGCATCGTCAGGCCATCGACCACTGGCAGCACGTAGGCAGCTCATTGCGTCGGACAGCGGAATGGCTACGCTCGTGCATGGGGCATCGGGAGCGCTGGCAAATGTGGCGGTCATGGGAAGAGTTAGAGCGGCGGGTTGTGTGCCATCTGAGCGCCAGCACGGTGCATCGTTGGTTGGACAAAGCAGGACGAAAGGCACAGCAAAGTGTAGCGGGGCAACTGGAGGCTGTTCCCATCTCCCGGCAACTGGGTACCGACGGAATGTGGGCTCGACTGCGTGGGGGGGCCAAACGGGTGGTGTTGCTGGTAGTGGACAGTGTGAGTGGAGTGATCTGGCCCCCAGTGGTAGCAGCAGGAGAAGAGAGTGAGGAGCCGTGGGCACAGTTGTTCGAGCGGGCCAGACAAGCGGGGCTGCCACTGCAGGCCATGCGAGGGGTGACCAGCGATGGCTGTCATGGCTTGATGGCCTACCTGCGCTACCAGTTGCACTGGGTCAACCATCAGCGATGCGTGTGGCACCTGTGGCGTGGCCTGGCGAGCCAATCCCTTTGGACAGGACCTATGGCGCACCGTTGGTGAGCAAATGAACGCGGCGCTGATCCATTTGTTGCCCCACAACCGCCGCTTGGTACGAGTGGCACCGGAATGGTGTTGGCGAGATTACCGTCTGCGACTGAGCCGTGGACGGAATCACGCTTCTCAAGAGCGGCTGGAGCGTGCATCCTTGCTGTGGGCCATCTATCACAACTTTGAACCCGCTCAATGGAGGTCTGAACGCAAACGTCACTACCGCCGACCAGGCCAGAGCCCCCTGACCATGGCCGGAGTCCCACCAGGAGAAATCAGTTACTTGGATGCCTTGTGCGTCTGAATGTACACAAGCCTGCTCAGGCTGCCTCGGCACCCCCTGGCACAAGCAAGCAGCTCTGCAGAACACACCTCTCTCACACCAACACTCCTTGCACTGCTACCAACACAAGATGGAACCGAGTCCAAGTTCCGTAGGCGCTGTGCAGGGCTTTCCCAAAGTAGAGAACCTAACCGCCGAGTCCGCTGAGAACGCAGAGTTCTACAGGGTTCTTCCTTCTCCCTTATTCTGGCGCTGCTGCCACGCTTCATATAGCGCGATAGACCCAGCCACCGAGGCGTTCAGCGAGTTGACCTTTCCGCGCATGGGCAGTTGGATCAACAGGTCGCAGCGCTCGCGCACCAGACGGCGCAATCCCCCACCCTCGCTGCCTACGATCAGGGCCAGGGGCATGTTGAGGTCGGTTTGACGGTACTCTTGTGCCTGCGGCGTGTGTTCCAGGCCAACGATCCAGACCCCCTGCTCCTTCAGATCGCCCATGGTGCGCACCAGGTTCGTCACCTGGGCGATCAACAGATGCTCCACAGCTCCGGCAGAAGCATTGCTGACAGCAGGAGTGACCTGCGCCGCCCGACGACGCGGGATGACCACACCGTGAACGCCCACTGCCTCCGCCGTGCGCAGCAAGGTGCCCAGGTTCTGCGGATCCTGCAGGCAATCGAGGAGCAGGAGAAAAGGCATCTCCTTGCGCTCGTGCGCCAGCTTGAACATGGCGTCCAGTTCCGCGTAGCGATAAGGCTCGATTTGGGCGGCCACGCCCTGATGGTTCACCGCACCGAGTTGGTCCAACTGCTGGCGAGCGACACGCTTTATCGCTATGCCACGCTCTTCTGCCAGAGCCAGAATGCTCGCTGCGGTACCCCTCTCGCGGATGCCCTGGGCGACAAGCACCTTCTCGCAGTGCCGACGCCCGGCCCGGAGAGTCTCATACACAGCATTGCGCCCGTAGATCACTTCCAACATGGCTGTTATTGCTCCAACACGTGCTAGCGGCCAATTCCAGCAGAAACCCGGTGTCTGTCAGACACCGGGTTTCTAGTCCACCGTACTACTGGCCGGTGTATTTCCAGGTAGTCCTTTCCGGTCCGTCTTCCAGGATCACCCCCAGGTCGGCCAGGCCGTCCCGGATTTTGTCCGCCAGAGCCCACTGCTTGGCCTGGCGCAGCTCATTCCGCACCTCAGCCAACAGAGAGATAAAGGGCTCTGCTTCTGTTGGCCCGGCCAGTCCCTTCATCGTCAATCCCAGCACTCCGGTCAGATCCTGCAGGATGCCTTGGGCATAGGCCAGCGATTCAGCAGGCACGCCGCTGTCGCGGGCCTGGTTGATGATGCGCGCCAGGTCAAAGATCTGCGCAACAGCTCGTGGCGTATTAAAGTCATCGTCCATGAAGGTGATAAACTCACGGCGTGTGGTCTCCGCCTGCTCGCCAAGCGCATCACCAGGGCTCGTCTCTGGGCTTCCGGCATAGTCCTTCAATGCGGCGCGGAGCCTCTCCGTCCCCTGCTCCGCTGCGTGCACACTCTCCTCCTTCCAGGTCAGCGGGCTGCGGTAGTGCGAAGACAGGAGGAACAGGCGTATCGCATCGGCGCTGTGCTGTTGCAGGGCCTCTTCGACACTGACGAAATTGCCCAAGTGGCGGGTCATCTTCTCCTCATCTTCGCGCAGGCGCAAGGGGCCGTTATGCAGCCAGTACTTGACGAACGGGGCTTTGGCCGTAAAGGCCTCTGACTGTGCGATTTCGTTTTCGTGATGGGGGAAGATGACGTCCGGGCCGCCGCCATGGATGTCGAGCTGCTCGCCCAGGAAGCGCATGGACATGGCCGAGCACTCAATGTGCCAGCCTGGCCTTCCCTTGCCCCAGGGACTATCCCAGGAGGGTTCGCCCTCTTTGGCCGCCTTCCACAAGGCGAAATCCATGGGGTGTTCCTTGCGCCGATCCACTTCGATTCGCGCCCCAGCCTCCATCTGGTCCAGAGAACGTTTGGAAAGCTTCCCATAGTCCGGGAAACGGGTCACGCGGAAGTACACGTCCCCATCCACTTCGTAGGCATAGCCTTTCTCGATCAGACCCTCGATCATCGCGATCATGTCAGGAATGACCTCGGTAGCCCGCGGATGGTGGTCGGCGCGTTGGATGTTCAGGGCATCCATCTCCGCGTAGAAGCGCGCGATGTACCGCTCGGCCAATTCATTCACAGTGATGCCCATCGAACGTGCTGTCTCGATGATGCGGTCCTCAATGTCAGTAAAGTTCTGCACGTGCTTCACACGGTAGCCACAGTACTGCAGATAGCGCTTGATGGTATCAAAGACAACGTAGGACATGGCATGGCCAACGTGAGCGGGGCCATACAGATTCGGCCCGCACACGTACATCTTGACTTTGCCAGGTTGAAGGGGAATGAACTCTTCCTTCTCGCGTGTAAGCGTGTTGTAGACTCGCAAACCCATGTTCCTGATCTCCTTTCCGAGTCGTCGCAGACACTGCTTCGTGCACCGAAGGTGGCTGAACCTCTTTGGTCGGGTTGCCGCATGAAGACGGCTGCGTAAGCTTAGCGATCCCGTCGGTGCGCGACGAACTGTCGCCGCCGGCCTTGTCTTCGCCAAGACCTTAGGCGGTCGCCCGTCGCCCGCAGGTGCCCACGGGGCATGCAGAGCACATGCACAGCCAGGGCACATGCAGAGCACGAGCTGTTGACGCAGTACTCTGTGAATTGCTGCGCGGGGCACTACCGCTTGCAGTGCCCCCTCGGACAGATGCAGGAAGTACTGTTCGCAAAGAGTGTTGCATAGGCCAGCGCTGTGCAGAAGTTGAACTTGGCTGGCGTTTCAGTGCTGTTTTTCATGGCAAACCTACTGTGTCGGGGAGAATGCCGGGTACCGCTCTCTGCAGCGGGGCTACTGTGCGCTGGCCCGGGGGGTGTACGTTTCCACTCCCGGGATCACGCGCTGCACTTGTGCCAGTATCACCAGTTGAACAGCAGTCTGGATGGATATGCGCCCTGTATTGATCACCAGGTCATACAATTGCGTGTCGAGCCAGTTGACACGGTAGTAGCGGCGCAAGTAGTCTGCCCGAGCCTGATCGCTGGCCAGGATGCGTTGTGTGGCCTCTCGCTGGGTCAGGCCCTCAAGCCGCATCCGCTTTTCCACCCGGCGTGGCAGCGGAGCGACAATCTGAACGTGGAGGGCTTCTGGAGCATCCCTCAGCAGTACCTGGCTGGCCCGGCCGATGATCAAGACATTGCCCTCCTCGGCCATATCCTTGATGACCATGCCAACCATGCGCACATAGTCTTCCATTGCTGCACTCAAGAGGGGCCGGGCTGGAGTAAAAACACCTCTAGACATGGTCAATGGTGTAAGTGAGTCCCGCCGCTGCATCTCAACAACGCTGGGAATCGCTGGCGAGGTTCTTAATGCATCCAGAATCCGTTGCACCAGGCCACGGCGACCTTCGTAGCCAAGTTCATGCAGTGCTACCTCGGGCACTCCGGCTTCCAGCGCGGCGCGTTCAATCGCCTCGCGATCAACGACCCTCAGGCCCAACACTTTGGCTACTCCAGCCGCTATTACAGCTCCCCCAGCACCCAATTGCCTGGAAAGTGTTATGATAGCCATCCGAGTTTACCTGCCACCACTTGATCGTGAGTGCCCCCTTCGGCCTGCCAGTTGAGCGAAAATCATGCGACCGGCTACAGTTTGCAGGACGCGTGTGACGGTCACCTCAACGGTCTCGTCTATATGGCGGCGGCCTTCTTCTATTACGATCATCGTCCCGTCGTCCAGATAGCCGCCACCTTGCCCAAGTTCCTTGCCCTCTTGGATGATGTGTACCATCATGCTCTCGCCGGGCAGTACGATGGCCTTTACTGCATTGGCTAATTCATTAATATTGAGCACCTTGATGCCCTGCAGTTCGGCTACCCGGTTGAGATTATAGTCATTGGTGACGATGGGGCACTGTAGGGTCTTGGCCAGACGCACCAGTTTATCATCCACCTCGCGCGCTTCTTTGACGTCCGCTTCAGTTATGCGGATCGGCACTTGTGAATCCTTCTGCAGCTTGTTCAATATATCGAGGCCGCGCCGGCCGCGATTGCGTCGCAACGTGTCTTGAGAATCAGCAATGTGTTGCAGTTCGTTGAGCACAAAGCGCGGGATCAGGATAGCGCCGCTGATGAAACCCGTCTGGATGATGTCTGCTATGCGGCCGTCAATGATCACGCTCGTGTCCAAGAGCACTACTTCTTCCTTGCGCCCTGGCTTTTCTCGCGAAAGCCGCAGCCCTAGTAAGCTAAAGATTTCTTTTCCCCGGGTCACCATAGCCATGACACCTAGGTAGCCGCAAACCACCGTGGCGACAAAGGGCAAGGTGTCTCCCAGTGGCGTGGGCAGAACGGACAGGGGCAGAGCGAGCAATGCGGAGATGATCAAACCGATGACCAGGCCGACCGCGGCTGCCACCAGCGTTTGCGCCGGTACTTGGCCGATTTTGCCCCTTAACCAGAAGAATGGCCGCGTGGTCACGTGCGGGCTGATGATGGCGCCCAACAGCCCTCCAATCGCCGCAAGGAAATACGGGAGAAACATGACCACAGTGTCATCTAGCAGCTTGACGATATCGTATAGATAGGCTGGCTGACCCTGATTGCTCAGAGAGAAGCCGAGGCGCCAACTCAGGAAAGCAATGATGATGGCCCCAATAATGCGGGCGATAAGTTCTATGCGCACGGGGATTCCTCCTTTCACTGCTTCATGTATCAGTCGCTAAACCCCTTGGGTCGGCTTGCCGTCCCGTCGAGCCATCCCGTCGGCGCGGGACCCTTCGGCTGTCGCCCGTCGGCGGTCGCCCGCAGAGCACGAACTGTTGACGCAGTACTCTGTGTGTGTTCTCCTCCCGGTAGCTGAGAAGCTCAAACAGCCTACGGCCACACCCTTGCATTCACCTCCTCTCTGTCCTGATTGGGCAAGAGTGAGAAAAAAAGAGTGTGCACCGCAAGGTAAGCACACTCTACCACGATCTCAGCGCTAATACGCAGACTGCGTCAGGGATGACGTGGTTTGCTGTGTAATTCAGTTGATGCTTCTCTTATGGTACGTAGGGATGATTGCTATTCGGTTGAAGAGAAATGCAGACACTCTACTTTGAATGCCGGTTGGACAAGTGCAACGATACGGATCAAGTTGGTCAGAAATCTACTATATAATAGCACAAGGCACAGAGTTTGTCAAAGAAGCTGTGGATTCGATAGCGTATCTTTCCCTCAGGAAATTCGGGGCTGGGCGCTCGCAGCAGTCCAAATCGCCAGGACAACACTGAAAACCTGTGGCGGACAGCCAGCTTCTGGCTGTTACAGAACATGTTCAGGGCCAAGAACGGGCTGCCGTGCACTCCTGTGGGTGTGATATCGACTTTCTTGAACGAAGGATACACTGCTCGGCCACCGAGAGGCCAAGACATGTACAGTATACAGTCCAGCCACAAACAGGGACTATGCAATACAAGCTATCCTTCTCCCACACGCAGGACATTCGTTCAGAGGTGTCAGGAGATTTCGCCGCACGGTGTACGAGAAACGTTCGACCAGCAGTTGGCCACAAGAAGGGCAGTAGGTGCTCTCAGCAGGGTGCCCACGAACATTGCCGAGATACGGATAAGCCACGCCTGCCTGGCGAGCCAGGTCATAAACGTGCTCCAGTGTGCTTATCGGCGTGGATGGGGCGCGCATGTGGTACGCCGGATGGTACCGTGTAAAGTGCAACGGCGTCTCGGAGCCGACAGCCTCCAGGTGGTGGTGAATCAGGTCACACAGCGCTTCTTCAGAGTCGTTAACGCCGGGGATCACCAAGTTCACGATCTCTACATGGAGCCCCATGTCCTTGGCTGCAGCGGCCGTCTCCCAGACTGCTTCTCCATGCGGGGCAGCGCAGTACTCGCGATATACGTCTGCATCGCCCTTCACATCAATCTTGATCGCATCCAGGCCTGCGGCCTGCAACTCGCGCAGCGTATCGAGGGTCATGTAGCCATTGGACACGTAGCAAGTGTACAACCCAGCCGCCTTGGCCAGCGAAAAGGCGGCCAGGTTGTACTCGTGCAGCAGGGTTGGCTCCGTGAAGCTGCAGCAGAGCCCCTGATCTCCAAGGCGCAGAGCCATGGCCACCAAATCCTCCGGCGAGACATACTGGGCCATAGTCTGCAAAGGGTCTGCCCGGCTGAGATGCCAGTTTTGACACCAGCGGCAGCGCAAGTTGCACGAGTGGCAGCAGTAGGTGAGCGCAGTGGAGCCGGGGTGAAAGTGGAAGAAGGGCTTGATCTCGATTGGCCGACTTTCTAGCACGGCCAAGCGCCCATAGGCCAGGCTTTGAAGCTGACCCTGTGTATTGCGCCCGGTTCGACAAAAGCCCACTTCTCCAGGCTTGATCCGGCAGCCACGACGGCAAAGAGAGCACTGAACTGTGCCGTTGGAAGCAGTATCCATGCGATACCTCCGCAGTCGGCTATAGTATAGCTCACATTGTTGCTCCAGTCCAGCCGTTTTCCCAATACAGGTGTCCTTGGCTGACCAGGTTCTTGTGCACAGCGTGTTTGCCATCCGGCTTGGCGGAAGTTACAATACTCATGAGCTTCACCTCCTGGAAAGTGTTGGGCACACAATCCTACGCCTGGATACTAGCGGGACTCCCAGGCGGGATCAGGTCGTGGTTTCACCTGCCAGGGGCTCGGTTCAGGCAGATTGTAGCTCAGGCGCATTTGCTTGTCACTCATGTCAAGTGCACGTATAATCACGCCGCAGGAGCGAAGGTGACTGTAAGCACGGCTACGAGAAGCGAAGAGCGGTGTTGCAGAGTAGTTCAATGGATCGCCGTCCTGTGCGCGGTCGGCGTTTTCACGTCGTGTAAGCCTGCCCCCATCCCTACACCCACTGCTACACCCACTGCTACGCCAACTCCTGCTCTGGCAAGCCTGCACCTGGATGTGGGGCCAACAGGTGCCACAGTCTATGTCAACGGAGAGGAAAAGGGGCACACTCCACTTACGCTTCGCCTACCGGAAGGATCATACAAGGTGCATGTGCAGCGTGAGGGCTATGACCCCTGGCAGCGAGACGTAGAGCTGCGGCCGGGGGATCAAGTGCTCGTAGCCGAAGCGCTGAGGGATGCCGCACCACCGGTTGTCACTCTGAGCGAATTGCCGACCGGAGGTGTACACGTCGGCCAGCCGATACAGATCGGCGCACTGGCCACAGACAACGAGACGGTCGCGTTCATGCGCCTCCGGATCGACGGAGAGTGGGTCAGCAAAGTGAAAGACTCGGTCCTGGCGTACACCTGGGACACCCACAGCGCTGAGGCCGGCACGCATATGATCGTCGTTGCAGCAAGCGACCATGCTGGCAATGTCAGCGAAGCGTCCCGCACTGTGGACATCATGGCCCGAGCTACACCACAGCCATCCCCTACGCCGGAGCCAACGGTGACCGCAAGACCTGACATGAGTGCCCACGTGACAGCGGTCACGCTGCTCACGTACCCGTACGAACCATATCTGAGGGAGAGGGTAGATCCCAGATACAACTTCAGAGTTGTATGGCTCGATCGAGCGGCGTACGAGGCCAGCAACCCGCAGCCACAGCTACGGACCTTCAAAGCTATCGTACTGGAGAATCGCTACTTGAGCCTGACGTTCCTCCCTGAACTGGGAGGCAGATTGTATGGCTGCGCCCTCAAATCAAGCGGACAGAACATTTTCTACCACAATGCTGTCCTGAAACCATCCTACTGGGGGCCGCTGCGCCGTGACGAGAACTGGTGGTTGGCCGCCGGAGGGATAGAGTGGGCTCTGCCGGTGCACGAGCACGGCTATGAGTGGGGGCTATTTTGGACCTATGACGTCGAGGAACAGGCGGATGGGGTCTCCATCGTCTTGCGCGATAAGACGGCTGACGAACGTTACCGGAACGACTGTTTGTGGACCGAGATCCGGGTGACGCTGCCAGAAGACCGTGCTTACTTTGTGGTGGAGCCCCGGCTGGTGAATCCCACTTCTCAAGCAGTGGCCTTCCAGTTCTGGCTCAACGCGGCGCTCACTCTGGGCTCAGCCAGTACCTCAGGGAACACAGAATTCGTCTATCCTACTGAGCGCATGATCGTGCACAGCACCGGTGATCCTGCCTTGCCAGGTGAGCGGCAGACGATGACGTGGCCCGTCTACAACGGCCGCGATCTGTCCCATTACCGGAACTGGCGCAACTGGTTGGGCGTCTTTGTCCCAGATGCCCAGCAGAACTATGTGGGTGCTTACAACCACGATACCGGACTGGGCATCGTGCGAGTCTTTGCACCGGAGGTTGTGCCCGGATTGAAGCTGTTTTCTTTCGGTGCAGACTTTCCGGCACGCGCCGAGTACTCTGATGACGGCTCAGACTACTTTGAGATGTGGGCAGGCCCTTGCAGGACTTTCTGGCCGGAGGACGACGTGATACTGGGCCCTGGCCAGTCGCTGCATTGGAGTGAGATCTGGTTACCGTTCAGAAGAATCGGCGGCCTGGACAGGGCCAACGCGGAGGTAGTGGTCAAAGCTGACGTGCGGGATAGTCAAGTGCACTTGGGAATTACTGTGAGCCAGACACGACGGGTACACTTTGAACTCGAGTGGGACGGACAAAGCTTCTACCAGCAAGTTGCTGATCTGTCACCTGATACGCCACTGTTGGCTCAGGTGCCTCTTCCCAGTAGAGCAGCCCTGGCTGGTGAATTGACTGTGCGGGTGAACGATCACAACGGAGTAGCTTTGCTGGCATACACGAAAGATATCGCCCCGTGAGCACAGGAACCAGATTGCGCTCGTACAGGGTACTGCGTCAACCGTGTTCGTGCTCTGCATGCCCTGGCTGTGCATGCACTCTGCATGCCCCGTGGGCACCTGCGGACGACGGGCGACGGCCGAAGGCGACGGCCACAGGTCTCGTCGCATCGTCTCTGGGGAGACGATACCCAGAGGAAGGCGACCGTTCGTCCCGCCCCGACGGGACGGCTCGACGGGATTGCTAAACCCAAGCAGTCGTTTTCACGCGATAATCGAGCCAAAGGAGGTTGGCGACCTTCGGTGTACGAAGCAGTAGATTTGGTTTCTAGCCCACGTTCATGACACGGAGGACAACAAATGTATTGTAACGAGTGCGGTGCCAAAGTGCCTGACGATGCTCGTGTCTGCCCGAGCTGTGGACATCAATTGGCGACAGACGTCGAGGCGGCAGACGTCGAGCCGCCAGTAGAGCCAATTTACACACCCGCAGAATCCGAAACGGCGCGCCCCAGCCCACGGACAGGTGGTTGCGGCTGGGCCATGATTGCTGGCATGGCGGCTGGTCTTGCTATCCTGGTGATCGTGGCTCTGGCACTGTTGGGTATCTACCAAGGAGTACAGGAGCGGACGCATTTGAACCGCGCGGCGGCTATGGAGCATTATCAAAAAGGGCTGGAGCAATTAACTCTGCAGAACTATGAACTTGCCCGCGCAGAATTCGAACTCACGGTACAGCTCGATCCCAAGAACCGGGAGGCTGTCACCAAGCTGGCAGAAGTGAATGCGTTGATCAGCAGCCAGCCCACGGCGACCTCGGCCCTGAGCCATCAGACGGCAGTCCTGCTCTACAATGAGGCCCGCGAGCTTTACAACCAGGGCGACTGGGAAGGTGTGATCTCTAAACTGGAACAGGTGCGATCTCTTGAACCCGAGTATGAGCGCGAACAGATCACCAACCTGCTGGTCGAAGCGTACTACAAAGCAGGCCTGGGGCTGGTAGAGGAAGACCGCATGGAAGAGGCAATACGCTACCTTGACCGCGCGCTGGAACTCCGTCCGGCTGAGCAGGTAGCTCGTGAACAGAAGCGCTGGGCCTCTCTATACCTGGCAGGCTTGGGATATTGGGGGGCTGACTGGCAAGGAGCTATTGAGAGCTTTAGCGTTCTCTATCAACTCAAGCCCGACTACAAGGATACCCGGCAGAGGTTGTACGATGCATACGTGGCCTATGCCGATACGCTCTACGAGGACGGAGATTGGTGCGCAGCCCGCGATCACTATGATAGTGCCCTGGCTATGACCTTCAGCGAAGTGCTCAAAGCCAGGCGGGAGGAAGCGGCGCAGCATTGCGCCTTTGCACCCGGACCGACAGGTACACCACCTCCCAGTGGGACGTTCGTTGGCCGGTTAGTGGGGCTGGAGGACGTGGGCCAGGAGGAAGCGATGATGATCCGTGGGCATATCCTGGATGCAGAAGGCAACCCCATGCCAGGTGTGCAGGTTGGATTGTCGGCATGGGATTGGTCGGCGCCACCTGCTTTGACCAATGCAGCGGGCATCTTTGCTTTTGATGGACTGGGCAACCCCTTGACGTATACCGTCACGCTCATTGATTTGCCCCACGTTTCTTTGCCAGTCAAAGCTGATTGGAGCAAGCTGGTGTGGGTGGAATTCCGCCCACAGCCATAAGAAGATCAAAAATAGGAGAACAAAGTGAGCAGGGAAAAAGCACAGGCACGGCCGATGCAGATCAACGTGGAACTACCGGGTGCGCTGGAGGCCATCTACGCCAATTTTGCCATGATCACCCACTCCCCATCGGAGATCGTGGTCGATTTTGCCCGCATATTGCCCAATGTGCCGAAAGCGAAGGTCTACGCCCGCATTATCATGACCCCGATGAACGCCAGGCTGCTGCATCGAGCGCTGGGGGAGAACCTATCCAAATTCGAGAAGCAATTTGGGGAGATCAAGACGCCAGAGCGAGGGTTCGACCCAGAGCGCCCTATCGGCTTTAAGCACTGAAGAACATTCAAGCAGGCAACTCGCCCCTTGTGCCTTGGTGCAGTTCCCCGGCGGCTGCCAGTCCTAGCGATTGAGCAGGCGTCCTAACAAGGAATGATGCAACTCAACTGCGTCCTCAGGGCATAGCTCGTGGCAGCAGTAGCAACGAATGCAACGATCGAGGTCGGTGCGCGCCCGTCCCTGCACGATGGTGATGGCCTGCACCGGGCAGTTCTCGACGCAGATGCCGCAGACCGTACATTTGGGGCCAGCTTGTGGACGGGCCAGCAGCTGGTTTGTGATCCAACTGGGGACAGAGCCGGGTATCATTCGCACCTGTTGGCCACCCGTACGAGGCCGTTTAAAACCCACTACCCTCACTGCGTCCACTCTGTTCCCCATTACTTCGATGTCTTTGACCCGTGCGGTGGTCCACCCCCTGCGCACCGCAGCAGCAATGGGTGGCACGCTCATCGGCGCCGTGCCGATGAGGGTTGTGGCAACAACATCCAGTGCAACGCCGTCGGTACTGGTCAGCAACAGGCCAATGTGGCGTGGGTCGCCTCCAGATGGACCATCGCCTTCCATACCGACCACTGCATCCATGATAGTCAGGACGGGGCGGTAATAGCTGAGGATGTCCAGTAGCATCGCCGAGAACCTGTCCACCGAGGGAAATTTGGCGTGATAGGTCGGCTTGATCACCCCGGGCACTGTGCCAAACAGGTTCTTGGTTGCACCAGTGAACTGCATTAGGCCGTGCGTCTTTAGCTTGGGCAAAGAGATGATGGCGTCTGCCTCGACCATCGCCCTCATCGCGTCCAGCCTCCTGGTGACGTGGCCTTCAGGGCAGGAGATCTTTACTGTGCTGACATCGTAATTCAACACCGCGCCTCCCTCTTCCGCCGCCCACGTCATCCCGGTCGTTTCGTACAGGCGACGCAGCGTGCGCACATTTAGCAGGCCGCCGGGACTATCGGCAATGATTGGTTCAGCTCCGGCCTTTCTCACCCACTTGGCTACTGCAGCAACCAGGGCAGGATGTGTAGTAATGGCTTGCTCCGGCGGCTGCGCCTGCAGGAGATTGGGTTTGAGGATCACCTTCTGCCCAGGCTGAATCAGAGCATCTGAAAACGGGAATGCCCGTAGGCTCTCCTGCAGCGCTGCCTCAACCCTTTGAGTTTCATAATTGGGGCATTTGGCGATGTAGACCTCAGTCAAAGTCTCGCTCCTCCACTGGCTTGAAACGCACCACGTCCAGCTTGTTGGGAAGAGTATAATGCAAATGCTATTCTGCGCAAGTTGATAGCAGGAGGTGGGCTCTCGTGGCATCCCAAGAAGCTGTGCTGGAGCACATACTTTTTGTACATTCACTCAAGATATTGTATCATGGCTGGCGTACCTGTTATCCACATCTGTGCTACAGGGTACTGCATCAATGGCTAAACTCAGGCAGTCGTTCTTGTGTGATAATCGAGCCAGAGGAGTTTCGCATTGGATGCACAAAGCAGTAGATAGGGAGCGTGACAATGCTGGAAGCCTTCTTCACTCCCCAATCTGTGGCGGTTATTGGCGCTGCTCGTGCGCCGGGCAAGTTGGGATACGGTGTGCTGAGCAATATCCTCCAATACGGCTACAGTGGCAAGGTCTATCCTATCAACCCCAAAGCGGACGAAGTCCTTGGCCTCAAGAGTTATCCGACTGTCCTGGATGTCCCCGGTCCGGTAGACATGGTCGTGATAGTCATCCCTAACCGGTTCGTGCCGCAAGTAATGGAACAGTGTGGGCAGAAAGGCGTCAAAGCAGCAATCATCATCAGCGCTGGCTTCCGCGAGGCAGGCATGGAGGGCATCAAGCTGGAACGCCAGGTGTTGGACACAGCCAAGAAGTACAAGATCCGCGTTGTGGGACCGAACTGCTTGGGAATCATCAGCCCTTACACCCCTCTGAACGCCTCTTTCGCCGCGGGCATGCCTCCCAAAGGGGGCATTGCTTTCATGTCACAGTCTGGTGCGTTGTGCACAGCCATCCTTGACTGGGCCTTGTCCGAAGGGATCGGCTTCTCCCACTTTGTGAGCCTGGGCAACAAAGCCGATGTAGACGAAGTTGACCTGCTGCAGGCTTGGCAAGAGGATGAGAATGCTCGAGTCATCATTGTCTACATGGAGGGGCTCAAAGACGGGCAGCGGTTCATCCGGGTGGCACGCCAAGTTACACAACACAAGCCGGTCATCGCCGTAAAATCAGGCAACACAGCCGCTGGCTCGCGGGCGGTCTCCTCACACACCGGCACGCTGGCTGGGTCCGAGCGTGCTTATGAGGCGGCTTTCAAGCAAACCGGCGTCCTCCGTGCCGATTCGATCGAGCACCTGTTCGATTACTCCCTGGCTTTTGCCTATCAACCCCCTCTCAAAGGAATCAACATCGCCATTGTCACCAATGCCGGCGGTCCGGGCATCATGGCTACTGATGCCCTGGAGTCCAGCGGGTTGAAGCTAGCTGCGCTACAACCCGAGACGATCGAGCGCCTCCGACAGGGACTGCCGGCCGCTGCCAATGTGTACAATCCCATCGATGTCATCGGGGATGCACTGACAGACCGCTATGCGCATGCTCTGAAGGCAGCATTGGATGACAAGAACGTCGATGGCGTGATCGTCATCCTGACACCACAAGTTTACACCCAGATCGAGAAGACGGCAGAGGTTATCGGCCGTCTCGCGGCGAACACTGAGAAACCGGTGTTGGGCTGCTTCATGGGCCAACAGAGGGTGGGGCCTGGGATCAAGATCCTCAGCCAATACAGCATCCCCAACTACTCGTTCCCGGAGCGAGCCGTGGGCGCTTTCAAGGCCATGGCCGAGTTCTGGGATACAAGGCAGAGGTCCGCACCGCAGTACGTGCAATTCCAGGTTGATCAGCAGACCGTGAGGCAGTTATTTGACCGCGTGCGCGACGAAGGCCGGCTTACGCTAGGAGATGCCGAATCTCGGGAGATCATGGAAGCGTACGGATTGCGCATTCCGCGTTCCGTACTGGCCAAGACTGCGGATGAAGCAGTAGCTGCTGCCGAGAGCATCGGCTATCCTGTAGTGATGAAAATAGCCTCCCCCGACATCTTGCACAAATCGGATATCGGGGGCGTGCGCCTGAACATACGCGACGCCGATCAGGTGCGAGACTCTTTTGACTTGCTCGTTTATCGTGCGCAGCGCTACATGGCGGATGCCCGGATATGGGGAGTGCTCGTGCAGGAGATGGTCTCCAGGGGCAAAGAGATTATCATCGGCGTCAACCGTGATCCGCAGTTTGGTCCCCTGCTGATGTTCGGGTTGGGCGGCATCTACGTAGAAGTGCTCAAGGATGTCACCTTCCGCATTGCACCGCTCTCGCGTCGCGAAGCTTCGGAGATGATGAACGAAATACGATCGTATCACCTGCTGCGCGGCGTCCGCGGCGAGAAACCGGCAGACTTGGAGGCCATCATAGATACGATCTTGCGCGTATCGCAACTGGTGACGGACTTTCCGGAAATTGTGGAGATGGACATTAATCCGCTGACCGTGCACGAAGAGGGCAGGGGAGCAGTCGCCGTAGACATGAGATTCGTGTTGAAAGAAAAGGAGAGTGAGCAAGAATGATCGCGCTGTACATCAGTTCAACGGCACCCTATTCGGGGAAGAGCGCCCTGTGCGTTGGCCTTGGTAGGCGCTTCCAACAAGACGGATACGCGATTGGCTATATGCGTCCCGTGATGACCACCAAAACATGCATTGGGGAATGTATGGTTGACAAAGAAGCGGAGTTGATGCTCCAGACGCTAGGTCTGAAAGATCCCATCGGAGCAATCTGGCCCGTCTGCTTCGATTTACCAACCGTAGAAGCCGTGCTGCGCGGTAAAGGCGAGGATTACAGGAAGTTGATCAAGGACGCCTATGCTCAAGTATCTGAGGACAAGGACGTTGTGCTGCTCGAAGGTGGGAGCCGCTGTGTCCAGGGTCTGGCAGCGGGCATTTCGTGTCAAGAAATCTCCGCCTTCTTGCGGGCCAAAGTGCTGGTTGTGGACAAGTACGACGTTGCTACAACTCTGGTGGTCGATGATCTGCTTGCCTACAAGATGCGGTTAGGCAAGAAGATGCTGGGGGCAGTCCTCAATGCCGTGCCCAAGCATCGGCTGGACTTTGTGCAACAGTTGGTAGTCCCCTTCCTGGAAGAACACGGCGTGCCCGTCTATGCAGTGCTTCCTTTGGACAAAATCTTTAGCGCCGTCACTGTTGGTGAATTGGCCGAGACCTTGCAGGGCGAGATCATCTGCCGTTCAGACCTCGCCAACGCACTGATGGAGAACCTTATGGTTGGCGCGATGAACGTTGATGCAGCCTTGACGTACTTCCGCCGCAAGTTGAACCTGGGCGTCATTACCGGTGGCGACCGGTCAGACATCCAACTGGCAGCCTTGGAGACGTCCACCAGAGCCTTGATCTTGACCGGCAACATGCGGCCCAGCCCCCTGATCATCAGCCGCGCGGAGGAGGCTGGTGTAGCCATCATCCTGGTGAAGTATGACACGATGACCACCGTTCAGCGTGCGGAAGAGGTCTTTGGCAAGCCGCGCTTCCACCAGGAGAAGAAAATCGCACGCTTCGAGCGCATGCTCGCAGAACGTTTCGACTTTGCCAAACTGTACCAGGAGTTGGGCCTGCAGCAGGCATAGGCCATCCAGCCCCAAAAGATCCGAGGAGGTGATTCCATGACCACGTGGATAGAGGATATCATAGCGCGTGAGATTCTGGACTCGCGGGGAAACCCAACGGTCGAAGTTGAGGTAATGCTTTCAGGCGGGGCAGTGGGCCGGGCTGCAGTCCCTTCCGGAGCTTCCACCGGCGTTCATGAGGCCCTCGAACTGCGCGACGGCGACAAGACGCGTTTCGGGGGCAAAGGTGTGCTCAAGGCAGTACACAACGTCAATGAGATCTTGGCCATGGAGCTGGTCGGCTGGGATGCCCTGGATCAAGTTGGCATTGACACGTTCATGTGCGGGTTGGACGGCACACCAAACAAGGGCAACCTGGGAGCAAATGCCATCCTGGGAATCTCCCTGGCCGTTGCCAAAGCGGCGGCTGCAGCGTTGGGCCTGCCCCTGTACCGCTATCTGGGAGGTGTCGGCGCCAGGGTCTTGCCGGTGCCGATGATGAATATCCTCAATGGGGGCAAACACGCGCAAAACAGCACCGATCTGCAGGAATTCATGGTCATGCCCGTTGGCGCAGAGTCTTTTGCTGAAGCTTTGCGCTGGGGGACTGAGATCTACCATCAGCTCAAGAAGGTGCTGCAGAGCAAGGGACTCAACACCAACGTGGGGGATGAGGGAGGCTTTGCCCCTTCACTCAGCGCCAACCACGAGGCCATCGACCTCATTCTTGATGCCATCGAGAAAGCCGGCTTCAAACCGGGAGAGGGCGTCTACATCGCCCTCGATCCCGCTGCCAGCGAGATATATCGGGATGGAATGTATGTCCTGAAGAGCGAAGACCGCAAGCTGAGTGGCGCAGAGATGGTCGAGTTCTACGCCGACTGGGTGGAAAAGTACCCCATCATCTCCATCGAGGATGGCCTGGACGAGGATGACTGGGAAAGCTGGCAACTAATGCGCGAACGCCTCGGCGATCGACTGCAGATCGTAGGCGATGACCTGCTGGTCACCAACGTCGAGCGCCTGGCAATGGGCATTGAGCGCAAGGCCGCCAACTCCATTCTGATCAAGTTGAACCAAATCGGCAGTCTGACCGAGACCATAGAGGCGGTGGAGATGGCCAAGCAGGCCGGTTGGACGGCAGTGATTTCGCACCGCAGCGGGGAAACGGAAGATACCACCATCGCTGACCTGGCCGTGGCCCTGAGCACCGGGCAGATCAAGACCGGCGCACCTTGTCGCTCTGATCGCGTGGCCAAGTATAATCAGTTGCTGCGCATAGAGGAGGAACTTGGCGACATAGCTGTTTATCCCGGCCTCGACGCCTTCTACAACATCAGCCGCTAAAAGCGGATTGTGTACACGAACATCACGCCTTGTCTTGCCCTTAGGTCTCGCCCCAGACAAAGCCGTAGGTCTTGCCCAGGCAAGGGCAGCCAAGACAAGGAAAAGAGACACGAATGGCACTAATCCCTACATGTTCTTCGTGTAATTCGTCCCCTTTCGTGAAATTCGTGTACTCAGTTTGACATCAAGTGCAAACTATGGTAGTATCGAGCCACTTGGAAAAGACGTTGAGCAGGAGAAGTAGGCGGCTAGCGTCTGGTAGAGAGGGGCGGCCACTGGCTGAAAGCCGCCCGCAGCGTGATCCGCCGAACGTCGCCTGGGAGTCGGCCGGCTGAACAGGACGGAGAACGTCCCCACTAGGTTGGCACGGGCAAGCCCGTTACAGCTATGTCCTGCCTCGCCTCGTCGGCGAGACGAGGTCTGCAGTGAGACAGGGCTCAGAGCGCAGCAACCAATCATTCGTTGCTGTAGCAAGGTGGTACCGCGCGAGGGTCGCCCCTTTCGTCCTTGGTGATGAAAGGGGCTTTTGTTTGGTGCCGAAAGGAGGGGATGACAAATGGACGACGTTGAGGTTGACGTTCGCATCACAACGATTTTGTGTAGTGTGAAATCCTCTTCATATCGCGCAGAAAGGACAGTATGATGGCAACGCGAGAAATGCCCAAGACCTATAACCCTACCGCCGTGGAGCAGCGACTCTACAAGTGGTGGGAAGAAAGCGGATATTTCATACCCGAGATCGACACTAATAGGGAGCCGTTCGTCATTTCCATGCCGCCGCCCAACGTGACCGGTGTCTTGCACGTCGGACATGCCATCACGGCGTCTGTGCAGGATTTGATGATCCGCTATCATCGCATGAAAGGTGCGCCTACGCTGTGGCTCCCGGGCGAGGACCATGCCAGCATCGCTGCGCAGTACGTGGTGGAGAAAGAAATCGCCAAAGAGGGCTTGACCCGCGAGGGACTGGGCCGGGAGAAATTCTTGGAGCGCGTGTGGGACTGGATGCATCGCTATCGCCACGTCATCGCCATGCAGCACCGTCGTCTGGGCACTTCTTGTGACTGGACGCGCGACCGCTTTACGATGGACGAAGGCATGGCGCGGGCAGTGCGCGAGGCTTTCGTGCGGCTGTTCAAAGAGGGGTTGATCTACCGGGGAAGCTATCTGATAAACTGGTGCCCGCGTTGCAGCACAGCGCTCTCCGGTCTAGAAGTGGAACACGACGAGGAAGAGAGCAAGCTGTACCATGTGCGCTATCGGCTGCAGGATTCCAGGGATCAGTACATCACCGTCGCTACGACGCGCCCTGAAACCATCCTCGGAGATACGGCGGTGGCTGTGCACCCTGACGACGAGCGCTACAAAGCCTGGGTCGGTCGCATGGCCATCCTGCCTGCACTGCACCGGCCCATCCCGATCATTGCGGACGAAACCGTGGCCCCGGAGTTTGGCACGGGAGCGGTGAAAGTGACGCCGGGACACGACCCCACCGACTATGAGATCGGGCAGCGTCACAAATTGCCCACCATCAACATCATGAACGATGATGCCACGCTGAACGACGAGGCTGGCCCCTATGCCGGCCAGGATCGCTACGAGGCGAGGCGCAACCTGCTCGCTGACCTGGAGAAAGAGGGACTGCTGGTCAAGGTGGAACCGTACAGCCATGCCCTCGGGCACTGTCAGCGTTGCCGCACAGTGGTCGAGCCGCGCGTCTCTACGCAGTGGTTTGTGAAGATCAAGCCGCTGGCTGATCCGGCCATGGCCGCTGCGCGCGACGGACGCATTCGTTTCGTGCCCCAGCGTTTCACCAAGGTGTACTTTAACTGGATGGAGAACATCCGCGACTGGTGTATCTCACGGCAGTTGTGGTGGGGACACCGCATTCCGGTGTGGTATTGCGACGACTGTGGCTACATGAGCCCAAGCGCGGAAGAGACATTGGCTGCCTGTGAGAAGTGCGGCAGCCACAACATCCACCAGGATCCGGATGTGCTGGACACCTGGTTCTCTTCGGGGCTATGGCCCTTCTCCACACTAGGTTGGCCCGAGGACACGGAGGATCTGCGATACTTCTACCCCACCGATGTGATGGAGACAGCCTACGACATCCTTTTCTTCTGGGTGGCGCGCATGATCATGCTGGGCATGAGGATGACCGATGAGGTGCCCTTCCACACCGTCTATCTGCACGGCCTGATCCGTGACGAGCACGGGCAGAAGATGAGCAAGTCCAAGGGCAACGTGGTGGATCCGTTGGAGGCCATTGACGAATATGGCGCAGACGCGCTGCGTTTTGCCTTGTTGACGGGCAGCACACCGGGCAATGACATGAAGCTCTCCCTGCAGAAGGTGGAAGCTGCACGCAACTTTGGCAACAAGCTGTGGAATGCTGCACGTTTCGTCGTCGGCAACCTGGACGAAGGTTACAGCGCGAGGGATACTGCAAGCGCTGCCGCTAGGTGGAAAGAGGATCCGACGGTGCTGAGCCTGCAGGATCGTTGGATCCTGAGCCGTCACAATCGAGTGATTGAGCATGTGACCCGCCTGATTGACCAATACCAGTTTGGTGAAGCAGGGCGCCAGCTCTACGAGTTCCTGTGGGGAGAGTTCTGCGACTGGTATATCGAGATGGCCAAGGTGCCGCTCCAGGGAGACGACCGCACCACAGCACAGAGGACGCAGGCCATCTTGATGTACGTGCTGGAGCGTGCGCTGCGTCTGCTGCATCCTTTTATGCCCTTTGTCCCCGAGGAAACCTGGCAGCACCTGCCACACGAGGGCAAGGCTCTCATCGTCGCTCCCTGGCCCGAGCCCGGTCCAACAGACGAAGCGGCCGAGGCGGAGATGGGGCTGATCATGGAGATGGTACGTGCCATCCGCAACGCACGCGCCGAATACGAAGTCGAGCCCTCAAGAGCGATCACCGCCACGATTGCGGCGGGAAAGAAGCGCGATCTGGTGGCCTCCCAGGCGGACATCCTCGTTCGCCTAGCGCGCATCGATCCGGCCGAATTGCGCATCGAAGAGGCATTGGCGGAGAAGCCAACGAAAGCGCTTGCGCTCGTGGTAGGCGGTTACGAGGTCTTTCTGCCACTTGCAGGGCTGGTGGATACTGACCGTGAGCGCGCACGGCTGGCAGCCGAGTTGGAAAAGCTGCAAAAGGAAATCGCCCGCGCGGAAAAACTGCTGGCCAACCAGAGCTTTGTGTCCAAGGCCCCTGCCGAGGTGGTGGACAAAGAGCGGACGAAACTGGGAGGCTATCGCCAGCGGTACACGAGATTAGAAGAGAGGCTCGAGAGCCTGGAGTAGACATGGAGCTTTGGGAGTACGCCGAGGTCTTGCTCAGGTGGGGTTGGGTCATCATTCTGGTGACCGCGCTTTGCACTGCGGCTGCCTTGGGTCTGGCCAAGTTGCAGACCCCACGCTATACCTCGCTGGTAGAGTTGACCGTCAGGCCAGCCCGGCTTGATCTGGGGCTGAGCCAGACGGTGGTCAACCTGCTGCGCAACTACGTGTCGAGCATCCAGTCGGAGGGCATGGCCAGCAGAGTGATCGAACGGCTAGGCTTGACCGACATGGATGCTCCCGCCTTGCAGCGCAAGATCAAAGCAGAGGCCAACGAAGCCGAATTCAGACTCACCATTGAGGTCACCGATGAAGATCCGCTCTTTGCACAGCGCGCTGCCCAGGCTACTGCACAGCTCTTTGTCGAGGACGTGCAGGCCTTTGCCCTGCGCCAGGATCCCCTGAACCGCTTCACAGCAACGATGCTCAACGGCGGCGCGCAGGCCGCAGGCCAGACGTGGCCGAGGAAGAAGCTGATGGCCTTCCTCGCAGTGGGTGGCGGCCTGATGTTGGGCCTGCTGGTCGCTTTGGCTCTGGAATGGTCGCGTGTGGAGCTTGCGCAGACTCCGCAGGAGGTGGAGGGATGGCTGGGGCTGCCTGTGCTGGGCAGCATACCGGCTCTCAAGCAAGCTCGTAGACCGAAGTGGGGACGTGGCAGCAGGAAGCCAACGTAGCCGCCGAATGCCTGCACCCCGTTCGGGCCACGAAGGCGCTACGAGGAAAGTGCTACGCGAGGACGAGACAGCCTGTGACGCTGGCAAAGGTGAGTTCGGCGACTGAAGCCTTCGCCCTTGAGGGCTCGAGCTTGTGCAGGATGCGTTTGCTCTGAGACATAAAGCGGGCTACAATCGTGAGGCAGGGATTGGGAATCAATGGGGAGAGGAAGATGAAAACAGCAAAACTGGACGGCGATGTATGCCGCTTACTCTCCGACTATCGCACTCAGAATGAACGTATTATCCTGGCCTATCTGTTTGGTTCTCAGGCCCGGAGAACGGCCGGCCCGATCAGCGACTATGATGTGGCTTTGCTGGTGGATGGGGTGGTGACCCAGGCTGAGCGCTACCGTTGGGCCCACGAGTTCGGCCAGCTACTGGGAGAACGCCCCGTGGATCTGGTCATCCTGAACACGGCCCCGGTGGAGCTGCGGCATAACGTCATTGCCAAGGGAAGCCGGATTTATGAACGTGATATGGCCGATAGAATTTGAGGCCAATACCTTGAGCCTTTATGGGGACATGCTGCCCATGCTTCGTCAACAAAAAGAGGCTATCCTAAGAGGAGGAGATCGTGCGGGCAGAATTCAGCGGTATCGAGAAGCGCTTGGACAGACTCTGCGAGTGCTTACGCAAATTGGAGCCACTTCGCATCCCGAGGCTGAGGCCAACCGCAGGCTGCATCCCTGCCATGATATGCAGGACTGACAGGCAGAACCTACGAGTGTATGATTCACTTGGGTGGGCAAAGGAGGTGTGATACTGTGGGCGTGTCATACGGCGAACGTGTCGCAACTCAGAGTGGCTTGGAAGAGATCATTCGTCGCATCGTTGAGGTGGCCGCGCCGGAGAAGATTATTCTGTTTGGCTCGGCTGCCCGAGGCGAGGTGGGGCCGAACAGCGACGTGGATCTGTTGGTTGTGAAGTCAGGAGTTGTGCACCGCGGCCAATTGGCTGAAGCCATTTACATGAATCTGTTCGGCGTAGAGCAGGCGGTTGACATTGTGGTGGTGACTCCCGAGGACATTGAGCGGTACAAGGATTCCATTGCCCTCGTGATTCGACCAGCCTTGCAGGAGGGAAAAGTGGTCTATGCTCGGTGAGCGTTTCTCGCCCGACGATCCGAGAGAGTGGTTGAACCGAGCGCAAAGCAACCTGACCAAGGCCAGGGAAGGCAGCCATGTGGCTGGTATCTATCTGGAAGATCTCTGCTTTGACGCTCAACAAGCGGCCGAGAAAGCGGTCAAAGCGCTCTTGATTCATCTGGACACACCCTTCCCTCATGTCCACGATCTGGGCCTGCTTCTGTCCATTGTTGAGCGGCGTGGTCGGGAAGTTCCACCAGCAATACGGCAGGTGGCTCGGCTTACTCGTTATGCCGTACTCACCCGCTACCCTGGTCTGGCAGAACCGGTGACCAAAGAGGAGTATGAAGAGGCTGTGTCTATCGCGAGTGAGGTGGTGGCGTGGGCCGAGGAAGCCATCAGTCTGAAGGAAATGGACTGAAACCAGTTCTGCCTCAGGCGTTTCTGTTCGTGGGTGCCCGCCACCTTGAAGGTGCCCCCGTCACCTACGACCCGGGTACCAGCTTCACTACAGTAACTCCATCGCCGCCCTCGTTCAGCTCACCCGGTCTGAAAGAGGCCACCAGCGGATGCTCAGCCAGGGCCTGGCGCACTGCTTCGCGCAAGGCGCCTGTGCCCTTGCCATGGATGATGCGTGCGTAAGGCAGAGCGGCAAGATAGGCATCGTCCAGGTACTTGATCAAACGCGGCAAGGCTTCTTCCACGCGTTTGCCGCGCAAGTTGAGTTCCACACTGGGCATCGGACGTGGGGATAGCTGAATCTGCACCCCGCTTGTGTCCGGCGGCGATGCGGCTGCCCGGCGCTTCTCCAGTTCCAGCAGCGGCACCTTGGCCCGGAACACTCCCCCCTGTACTTCGGCCTCGCCATTGGCAAGGGAGATAATCTGGCCTGTCTGGTTCAAGCTGGATACCCAGACTGTATCTCCAACTTCCAGCGGTTCCTGCAGCCGTGCGGCCTTTTCTGGAGTTATGGGCCGCGGGGGCTCGACGGTCTTCTGTTTCTGCGCCAGCTCGTCCACACGCCGCGCAGCATCCTCCAGCCATTGCTCCGTCACTTTGCGCCGCTCGATGGTTTCGCGTATACGGTGCAATTCCTCTTGGGCTGTCTTCAATTGCTGGCGGGCTTCCTGCAGGAGCTCACGGCGTTCCCGTTCGGTTTCGCGCAGCACACGACGCGCTTCTTTTTCCTTCTTGCGGGCCGACGAGAGCGTGGTCTGTGCAGCGTGCGTAGCCCGACCCATCTCACGGCGTGAGCGACGGATGCGGTCCAGGATTTGATCTGCCTCCACGTCTTCGGCAGAGATCCACTTCTTCGCTTCCCCGATGATCTGCTGTGGGAGGCCCAGGCGTTTGGCGATGGCAAAGGCGTTGCTGCGGCCGGGCAGTCCAACCCGCAGCTTGTAGGTCGGGGACAGTGTGCGTACGTCAAACTCTACTGATGCGTTCTCCACGCCTGCTGTCGCCTGGGCAAACAGCTTCAGTTCTTCATAGTGCGTGGTGACCATGGCTGGGATGCGCCTCTGCAGCAGTTCGCTGAGAAGGGCCCTTCCCAGTGCCGAGCCTTCTGTGGGGTCGGTGCCTGCACCCAGTTCGTCCAGCAGCACCAGCGATTCTTCGTCGGCTTCGGCCAGGATGGCCACGATGTTGGTCATATGCGATGAGAAAGTGGACAGGCTCTGCTCGATGCTCTGCTCGTCACCGATGTCTGCGTACAGCCCGGTAAAGACCCGCAGTGCCGAACCTTCAGCGGCTGGGATTTGCAACCCGCATTGTGCCATTGCCGCCAGCAGCCCAACCGTTTTCAGTGCCACGGTCTTGCCTCCGGTGTTGGGGCCAGTGATCACCAGCGCGGCAAAATCACCGCCCAAGTGCACGTCAATGGGCACCACCATGTCTGCAGGCAGCAGCGGATGGCGTGCACGCACCAGGCGCAGGTACTGGGGAAAGCGCATGTCCTCAGAGACGTTTGGGGTTTCGGAAACCCCAAAGGTCTGCAGCACAACTGGTTCCACTCCCTGCATCTCGAAGGCATATTCCGCCTTGGCAAAGGCCAGGTCAAGTTCGGCCAGAGACTGCACAGTGGCTCGGATTGCTGCCGCGTGCTCATCGACATCCTGCGTCAATTCTTGCAGGATACGTTCGACCTCGTGCCGGTCCTCCAGTTGGAGCTGGCGCAATTGATTGCCTAGCTCGACGACGGCCAGAGGTTCGACGAACAGCGTGGCGCCGCTGGCTGACTGGTCGTGTACGATACCAGGGATGCGGCCCTTGAACTCGGCCTTCAACGGTACGACGTAGCGTCCGCTGCGCTGTGTGATGAGCGCTTCCTGCAAGTATTTGGCGTTGCCTGGGGAAGCAATCAGCCGGTTCAGGCGATCCAACATACGATCGCGTGCCACGCCCAACCGGCGACGGATTCTCGCCAGCGCTGGGCTGGCGCTGTCCATCACCTCACCGCGGTCACTTATGCAGCGGGCGATTTCAGCCACCAGCTTGGGGCACTCTTCGATGCGTTGAGCAACGGCAGCCAGCGTGGGGAGCTTGGCCGCACTCGGGAGGATGGCACGACGCAAGGCCTTTCCGCTGAGCAGCGTGGCCTGAATGTCGAGCAGGGATTGCGGCTCAAGTGTAGCGCCGATCTCCGCATTCTTGAGCAGCGGCCGCACATCGTGTGCGCCGCCGATGGATGTGCCTGGCTGTACCGAGAGCAGCATCTTGGCTTCAGCCGTCTCCCGCTGCCGCAGGCGCACTTGCTCGACTGCAGTCGAAGGGCGCAGGGCCAGAGCCAAATCACGCCCAGCGGAGAACGCTGTGTGCTCGGCTAGTTGCTCCAGGATCTTATCAAGTTCCAGTGTTCCCAGGTACTTGGGATTCACGTTCTGCGCCTAAATGGTGAATGCAATCGAGGGCATGCCCCCGCCCTCCACGCGCAAGTATAGCACAGCCCCATTGACATCCCAAATGCATCCCGGCATAAACAAGAGACCGGACGGCGTTCTCGTCCGGTCTCTTTGCTTGCTTTGCGTGCCGTGTTCAGGCGCGCAACTGTGCCCCTAGCTCCCTCTCCAGTTTCTTCTGTAAGCGCGTCTGGAGGCGGTTCACTTCTTCGTCGGTCAGCGTGCGATCCACCGCCTGGTAGGTGAGTGTGTAGGCCAGGCTCTTCTTGCCGGGTGGGATTTGCTCACCGCGATACACGTCGAACAGTTCGACCTTCTGCAGCAGCTTTCCGCCCGCTTTGGCCATGGCGTCGCGCACCTGCACCGCCGGGACGCTTTCCTCGACGATCAGGGCCAAATCTCGCACTGCGGCCGGGAAGCGTGAGACGGCCTGGTAGTAGTACACAGAGGGCACCTGTGCCAGAAGTGCTTCCAGGTCGATCTCCAGCAGACAGACGCGCTGCTCGGGCAGGTCGAAATTCTCCCGCACCAACGGGTGCACCTCTCCGAGCACGCCGATTTCCGTACCACCGACCGATACCGTGGCCGCCCTTCCATTTTGGAAAGTAGGGTGCTCCGTCGGCGCAAAAGTGCAGTCGCCAACGCGCAGGCGATCCAGCAGTGTTTCCACCACACCCTTCAAGTCGTAAAAGTCGAGCGTTTCATCGCTTGCACCCGTCCAGTGGGCATCGTGGCGTGGGCCGCTCATGGCAATGCCCAGGCGGCGGGGCTCGTCCGGCAGCTCCTGGTCGGGCTGCGGCAGGTATACTCTGGCGATCTCAAAGATGTCCACACGGTCGTTAAAGCGCAGGTTGTCACGCAGGGTCTCTAGCAGAGAGTTCATCAATGTGCGCCGCATGTACTCCCGCTCACTGGTCAATGGATTGGCCAGCCGGATGTAGTTCGCCGCATCTACTGCTTCCTGCGTTGGATCCAGTTTGGCCACGCTTTGCAGGTTGGTCAGCGAGTAGGTGATCACTTCGGCCAGCCCGCTGCCAACGAGGAGAGCGCGGACGCGCTGCTCGCCCTCCAGAGCCAGGTTGCGGCGCTGCGGCGGCAGTTCGTCGCGCAGCAGCGTGTCCGGTATCTCGTCGTACCCGTAGATGCGCGCTACCTCTTCCACCAGATCTGCCGCAATCTCGACGTCGAGGCGGTAATAGGGCACTGTAACGTGAATCGGAGCTGCGCGCTTGCCAGGCTCACAGGTGAACCCGAGCGACTCTAGGATCTCCACAATGCGCTGGCGGCTGAGCTTGATGCCCAGCAGGCGTTCGGCCTCTGCCGCTGCCAGAGCGATGGTCTTGGCCGCTGGTTTGACCGGATAGGCATCGGCGATCCCGTCCGCGATGACGCCACCTGCCAGTTGGCGCATGTACTCACTGGCGCGCCGTGCGGCGATGACGGTGGTCTCGGGTGGCAGGCCACGCCCGAAACGCAGCGATGCTTCGCTGGGCAGCTTGAGCAACTCTGAAGTACGCCGGTTATTGAGATTGTTGAAATTGGCCGATTCCAACAGCACGTTCGTGGCGCTCAGGCCAATCTCAGTCTCCAAACCACCCATGACGCCAGCAATGGCCACCGGGCCCCCGCCGTCGGTGATGAGCAGCATCTCCGACTCGAGTTGGCGCTCGACGCCGTCCAGAGTGGTGATTCTCTCCCCCGGCCTGGCGCGGCGCACGATGATCACCGGGTTATCACCATCCCCTCGGCCACGCAATCTGTCATAGTCAAAGGCATGCAGCGGCTGCCCCCATTCCAGCATCACATAGTTGGTGATGTCCACGATGTTATTGATGGAGCGCATTCCTGCTGCTCGCAGACGTTGCTGCATCCACAAGGGCGAAGGGCCGACCTTTACCCCTTTGATCAACGCAGCGCTGTAGCGCGAGCACAGATCAGGATCGGCAATCTCGAGCTCGATCTGGCCCGCAATGGGCGCGCCTCCGGCTTTCATCGTTGGCTCAGGCAGCTTGAGCGGCTGACCAGTGAGCGCGGCCACCTCACGAGCCACGCCGATGATGGACAGGCAGCGTCCCAGATTGGGCGTCAGGTCGATGTCCAAAACCGTATCGCCGAGGTAATCCTGCAAGGGCACGCCCACCGGGGCATCATCGTCCAGGATCAGGATGCCTTCGTGCTCATCCGACAGCCCGAGCTCCTTCTCCGAACAAACCATGCCCGCCGACCGCACACCGCGGATTTTGGTCGGCTTGAGCTTCACGTAGCGTCTCTCTTCGGAGTAGCCATCGATGAGCCTGGCGCCAGTGCGGGCAAAGGCCACCTTCTGGCCGTGGTCACCTATCTTGATATTGGCTGCGCCGGTGACCACAGCCTCTGGCTCGCTCGCTCCGTGATCGACCACGGCAATGGTCAAGCGATCGGCATTGGGATGCGGGCGCACCTCAACAATCTCGCCGACCACAATCTTGTCCCGGCCCCACTCCGCGCCAATGCGTTTAGTGGATTCCACCTCCAGCCCGGCCAGGGTCATGCGTTCAGCCAGTTCGGGCACAGGCAGCACGATGTCTACGTATTCTTTCAACCAGCTTAACGGTACTCTCATGATCTTATCTCCTTACGACAGTGGCCGGTCTACTGGAAACAGGCAACTGGAAACTGGTTAGGCAAACTGCTGCAGGAAGCGCAGGTCGTTGGCGAAGAAGTAGCGGATGTGTTCAATGCCGTGCTTGAGCATGGCGATGCGTTCCGGCCCCATGCCGAAGGCGAAACCGCTGTACACCGCAGGGTCGTAGCCGCCGTTCTTCAGCACCTGCGGGTGCACCATGCCCGATCCCAGGATTTCCAGCCAGCCAGTGTGCTCGCACACGCGACAACCTTTGCCCCCACAGATGATGCAGTCCATGTCCATTTCGGCACTCGGCTCGGTGAACGGGAAGTAGCTGCAGCGAAAGCGAACCTTGCGGTTGGCGCCGAACATCTGCCGGGCAAAGTGAGTCAGCACACCTTTCAGGTCGCCCATCGTTACGTGGCGGCCTACCGCCAGGCCCTCGACCTGGTAGAACATGGACTCGTGGCGGGCCGTGACCTGCTCGTAGCGGTAGCACTTGCCTGGCAGGATGACGCGGATCGGCTCCGGGCAGTACTGGCGCATCACCCGGATCTGTCCGGGCGAAGTGTGCGTGCGCAGCAACACACCCTCGCGCGTGGTATGGAACGTGCTCCACATGTCACGCGCCGGATGGTAGGGCGGGATGTTCAGCAACTGGAAGTTGTTGTTGTCGGTCTCCACTTCCGGCGTCTCCACGACCTGAAAGCCCATCGCGGCAAAGATGGCATAGATCTCGCACAGCGTCTGCGTGCTGACGTGCAGATAGCCGGGCTCCACTGGCCTGCCTGGCAGGGTCACGTCGATCTGCTCCTGCGAGAGTTGGCGCAAGGTCTGCTCACGTTTGAGCGCCGCTGCCTGCTCCCCGTAGGCCTGTTCCAGGGCCAGCTTAACCCGGTTGGTTTCCCGACCGGCCGCAGGCCGCTGCTCTGGCGGCAGCTTGCCCAGACTGCGCAAGACGCTGGTCAGGGACCCTTTGCGGCCCAGGTAAGCGAGACGCCATGCTTCCAGAGCCTCCATCGAGGCCAGACTGTGAAGTTCGTCCAGGGCCGTCTTCTCCAGTCCGTTCAATTGGTCGAGCATTTTTCCCCTCCCGTTGAAAAAGAAAACGGCTGTGACTTCAGGGACGAAGTCGCAACCGCCGGGTCTCCGTGGTACCACCCTGTTTGGCCCGATCGATGCGGGCCCGCTTTGCACCGGCAGCCAGCGTTCACTGTTGAACGAGGCTTACCAGTTGCCCCGCTAACGGTGGGCTTCCGGAGCAACCTACTTGCAGATGCCTCTAGCATCCGTTTCAGTTGTCGGCTCAGGAGTGAACTTCGGCCAGGTACCACCTGAGCGGGCTTGCAGTCGGCGACCCCCTCTCCCTGTGGGCTCTCCCTGGCTTACTCTCTCCGTCACAGCCGTTATGGTCATTATAGGCAGAATGTATTTCTTGTCAAATTGCGCCCTCACCTTCTTCTGCGTCCCTGCGCTTGCGCCCCCTCCTCTCCTAGAACTGTCAAAGGTCTCGCCGCAGGTGAGGGGAGAGAAAGAGGGTTCGGGGAGTGCTTGAGGGCGTTCCAGCGGCTGCGAGCTTTGCCATCGGGGGTGCGGGACCCGGTGGAGCGCTGGGCGTTGCGGCGGTTGGCGGCAAGCTGTTTACTGGCCTCGCCAGACCGCGGCGAGACGCTTCGCAGCCTCGCCAACCTGCCGGGCGAGACGCTTCGCCCCGCCCAAGTGATGGCGGGACCTGCGGCAGCCCCGCCAGGAGCGGGACGCTTCGCAGTAACGGTCTTGGGACTAGTCATGGGTAGTGGGTGGTGGGTGATGGGTAGTGGGTAGTGGGTGGCTGGGGACGATGTACATTTGTGAAAAATGGGTTCGTTTGCCGAAAAAAGGGAGGATGGGTTGTGGGTAGCGGGTAGTGGGTGATGGGTGGTAGCGGCAAATGGGATTGTGGTTGGGTTGCTGCAAGTTGTCATAGCTGGGAGAATAGCACAAATGTTCTATTTTGTCAAATCACGGGTACATGAGTACATGATGCAGGGTTGTTGACGCAAATGGCAAATCGGGATATGATTCGCCCAGCCAGAAGGTAGGGGATGTCACAGATGTCCAAGGTCCGCCGCAGCACAAAAGGACAGAGGCTACGCCGGAAACGGATCGGCTGCCTGGTGCGCCAGGTGCAGCTTTTGCTGCTGGTCGTTACGGTGGCTGCTGTGGCGCTGGCTGTGTTCGCCGCCCGGCGCCGGGAATCACCAGGTTCCGCCACCGGGACACCTGTTCCCACAACCACACAATCTCCGACACCTACGCGTTCCCCAACTGCGGGGCCTACCATTACGCCCGGCGGACCTACGCTCAGCCCCACGCCGAAACCAAAACGCCTAGGCATCCTGTCCGGGCATTCTGGGCCAGAGAATGACCCGGGCGCAGTCTGCCCCGATGGATTGCGCGAGGTGGACATCAACCTGGCGGTTTCCCAAAGAGTGGTGGCTGCACTGCGCGACCGGGGCTACGAGGTTGACCTGCTGGAAGAATACGATGATCGATTAAGCGGCTACCGTGCTGATGCATTTCTATCCATCCACGCGGACGCCTGCGACGTACCGGAAGCCAGTGGGTTCAAAGTAGCCCGGGTTTCGTTCAGCGCCATACCGGAGATCGAGGATGTGCTGGTGGAATGTCTCTACCAGGAGTACGGACGCATCACGGGGTTGCCACGGCACGACTACAGCATCACGCCCGATATGCACGGATATCATGCCTTTCTCGAGGTTGACCCCCAGACGCCGGCCGCGATTATCGAGATGGGCTTCCTGGGCGCCGATCGCGACATCCTGGTCAATCGTCCGGACGTGCTGGCCGAGGGCATTGTCGCTGGACTGCTTTGCTTCCTGGAAGACTAACCACAGCCCCTCCATTGTGCCACTCCTTCGGCGTAGTCTGGCCGAGTCCTCTGACTCCTTCGGCGATCACGCCGTGTCTTGTCGGCCCCCATTGACGGCCTGCTCAACTCGCGGTATACTCCACAGGCTTGGCGCAGCGCCTTGGACTGTGCTGACAAAACGCGAGGGAGGCGACGAGGGTGGCCATCATCATCAAGACACGCGAAGAAATCGCTCTGCTGCGTGAGGCAGGACGCATCAACGCCCTGGCCCTGGAGGCCATGCGCCGCGCTGTGCACCCCGGCGTAACCACCGCTGAACTGGACTCCATCGCTGAGGACGTGCTCCGTTCGCACGGTGCCGTCCCTGCCTTCTTGGGCTACCCCAACCCCAGCCCCCGGCGTTCCGCTCGCCCCTACCCAGCCACCATCACCGCCAGCGTCAACGATGAGTTGGTGCATGGCATCCCCAGCCGCCGTCGTGTGTTGGTGGAAGGCGATATCATCAGCCTGGATTGTGGCTGCATCTACCAGGGCTTTGTCGGCGACGCTGCTTTCACCATCGGTGTGGGCCACATCTCCGAGCAGGCGGAGCGTTTGCTGCGTGTCACCGAGGAGGCGCTGTACAAGGCCATCGAGGCCTCGCGCGTGGGCAATCGACTGGGGGACGTGTCTGCCGCCATCCAGGCACACGCCGAGCGCCACGGCTACAACGTGGTGCGCGAGTATACTGGCCATGGCGTGGGACGGGAGATGCACGAAGACCCGCAGATACCCAATTGGGGCAAGCGTGGGCATGGCATCCATCTGCGCGCGGGCATGACCTATGCGCTGGAGCCGATGATCATGATCGGGCAACCGGAAGTGTACGTCAAGCGCGACACCTGGACGGTGACCACCAAGGATCACAGCCTCTGCGCCCACTTTGAGCACACCATCGCGGTGAGCGATGGCGAGCCTGAGATCCTGACGCTGTCGTAAGCACGAGCACGACACCCCGTCGAGCGGGGCGAACGGCGGATTACACGAATTTCTCGCGACCGGCTGTGTTGCCAACTCTCCTAGTCCAGTCGCCGATGCACAGCTGCACCCTGCCGGACGACGTGATGGTGGAGCAGAACTGGTTGGGTAAGTAATAGGTAATTCATTTGTAACTCACTTCTCCGTTATCTATCCACCGACAGCTTCTTCTCTAGCCTCCTCACCAGCAGCTTCGTCTCATTAGCCTCTTGCCGCATCTCCAGCCGCACGTAGGTTCCCAGAGCCTCTCGCGCCAGTTTCAGCGCTTCTCCAAGATCGCCCTTTTCGCTGTTGACTTTTGCCAAACCGTGCTTAGCATGAGCGATATTGTCTTGTCTACCAAACATCTGAACGAGTTCCAATGCCGTTTCGAACAGCCGCCCTGCGTCATTGATCTCGCCCCGCATGAGCTTTGCGCTAGCAAGGCCAATGAGGATATTGCCCAATCTCTCTTCGTTTCCAGGTTTTTCTATTTCGTCGAGTGCCTTTTGGCACCACTGCTGGGCCTCTGCATATTGTCCTTGCTCCAATGCAAGTGTTCCGAAATCCCGATAAAGGTCGCTCGCATAATTCCTATGATTTTGCACTCGAGCAATCTCGAGCGCTTTTTCACCTAGTTGTTTTGCTTCCTCAAATGCGCCTGTCTCACGCGCGATCCTCCCCAAATACCTGAGCGCCACGCAAGTGCCTTCCCAAGCTCCAATTCTCTCGAAGATCACCTGGCTCTCTTTCATCAGCGACCTCGCCTGTCCGTGACTACCGCGGTTAAGGTACACCCAGGCCATCAACATGCTTAGCCAAGCCAACGACCTATCGTCTCCTATGTGCTCCGCCGCCTCGGCACCTCGCTGTCCATAGATCAGACGTTCTTGCCAATAGCCACACAAACCTAAGAACCCGCTCATTCCCAAGGCCAGGGAGAGTAAGATTTGCCATTCGCCTGTCTCGTAACACCAGTCCATTATGGCGAGCACATTCTCTCGCTCGGGTTCGAGTCGTTGCACATCGAACATGGTAATCCCTTGTGTATCCCACCGCCAGCCATGCCTCTCCGTGAGATGAACGAAGTAATCAGCAGCTCGCAGTCTTGCTTCTCTCTCCCAGTCCGCATTCTCCCTCAACTTGGCCCCAGCATACGCCCTCGTCAGCGGGTGAATGCTATACCGTCGCTTGGCCACGTCCAGTTCATCGGTAGCTTCCACCAGCCACATCTCCACTAACTGCCCCAGCCCCTCGTCCAAGCCGTAGTGGTGTACGTCACTAGCGGCTTCTATGGCATCCCGAGACGCCGAAGCGACGAAGATGGGCATGACCATCAGGATGCGCCGCGCGTCGTCGGTCAGCAGCGACCAAGAGCGAGCGAAAACTTCCTCGAAGATGTCGCCCTTGGCCCCGTACAGGGCCGCTAGCACCCTGTCCAGTGTTTGGCCCTTCTGTTTGATTTGCCCCACAGCCCACTTGATGGCCAGTGGAGCCCCGCCGGTGGCTTTGTAGAGGCGCAACAGCACCCGCTCTTCGGCCTTCTCCATTGAGGCTAGGCCCAGTCGTCGGCCTTCACTGCGGATGAGGGTCAAGGCTTCTGGTGGTTCCAGCCCCTTGAGCGACACGGCCCAGGCCTGGCGCAGCTTCTGCTCTCGGCTGGTGATCAGCACTTTGGATGGCTCCGGCAGCCGCAGTAGGAAGTCCCGCACAGCGGAGTCCTTCACTGTCTCGAAGTTGTCCACGATGACCAGACACCGCTTGCTTTGCAGCAGCCTGCGCACCGACTCCTGCTTCTCCTCTAGCGGCTGTTGGGCGATGCCGAGGTAGTCCAGGGTGCGAGCGATGGCATCCAACACGTCATTCAGGGTCAACTCGCGGTCCTTGGCCGTGGTCCAGATGAAGCCGTCGAACGTGGGGATGCCGTCAGCGGGCATTTCGCCTTTGCTGGCCTGCAAGCACTCATTGGCCACTTCTAGAGCCAGCGCCGTCTTGCCAATGCCGCCGATGCCGTCAATGCAGGTTATGGGATAGCGAGAGGCCAGCGCCTCCCGCACCAAGGCTTTCTCCCTCTCCCGTCCGATGAACTCGCTTCGTGGCGGCAGGTTACTGGGCATCGCTGACGAGTGTGGAGGCGGGGCGATAACCTTGCTGGTTATCGCCCCGCGCTTTTTCTCCCGCTGCTTCTGCAAATAATCCAGCACCTGCACAATGCCGGCCATGATTCCGATAACCACAGCCAGTCCGGCGACCAACTTCCCTAGATCCATACTACTACCTCTTGTGCGGATCACATATGAATCCAATGGACGCTACAGCGCTGGCCCTGCAGCGGGCCGTCACATTTCCGCGCGTTACCCTGCCTGGCGCTGCACCGCGGCGATGAGCACCATCGGCTCACTGGGTTGGGCGTGGCATGGCACCCAGTCTCCTGCGGGCATGTCCCATGTCCTGGGGGCAATGCTCACTGTCGGGCAGCCGCAGGCGTACGTCACGCCTGGACGGTGGCCACCAAAGACCACAGCTTCTGCGCCCACTTTGAGCACACCATCGCTGTGACCGATGGCGAGCCGGAGATCCTGACGCTGTTGTGAGGCGCACAACACCCCGTCAAGCGCCATTCGCCCCGCGCCGAGGGGCTGCATTCAAGCCATTGAGGTGCGACGCATCTCCACATGATTCTTCAGGCTCTCCAGCACAGTCATCCCTATCGCTCACTCAGCAGGCCCTCGACCATCTCCAGCACCGCCTGGGCCAGTTCCATGGCCTCCTGCGCTTCCTCGGGATCGGTGTAGAAACGGGACGGCACACCTCCGGGCAAGCTGTTGGGATACCGTGTAGCGATGTAGTACTGGTCCAGCTTCACCGCTTTCTGCACCTGCTCAAACTCCGGGGCAGCCTCCTTCGCCCACTGCATCAGTTCGTATACCGAGTGGGTGAAGAAAATCTCCTCAGAGCCAGCGACGCTGTAGAGAAAGGCCTTGAGCGCCTTTTCCGTTGCCTGCTGGAAGTGGAAGAGAGCCAGGTAGAACCGCCCACGGAGCCTCAGCTCGTCGGCGTCCTGGAACTCATCCCTGGCGTGGATCAGCCAACGCTGCGCCTCTTGAAGTGTTTCCCGCTTCATAGAGTACCTTCCCTTCCTTCAAAGCGCGACGCACGAAACGGCTTGTCGAAAGCATCTCCTGCAAATCTGTTTCATTGTAGGCCAGGATGTCACAGGCGATGCCTCTGTCAACCTCGGCGTAGATCCTTCTTGTCCATTCGTGGCTGCTCAGGGAACGGGGCATGACCGCAATAATATCCAGGTCACTCCACCGGCCTGTGTCACCCCGGGCAAAAGAACCAAAGAGGATCACTTTGAGTGCACCCAGGGCTTTCAATTGCTGGACGACGCGGGGAAGAGTCCGCTCCAGCGCCTGTTGCCTTTGCACTTTTCGCTCTAGAATGCTTCTCCAAGTTTTCATCTCTTCACCAGTATATCCAACATAACCGCAAATGTCAATCGCGTGTTTTTGTCGCATACAGATTCACTGTTATAATCTGCGTTTGTATGGCATCCGAGAACAACTACAACAACGAACCGACTCTGCTAACCCAACTGATCCACAACGGCGTGCTGATCCCGCCTCCACCGGAGCCACGTAGCCTGGTGCTCGCGGTGCGGAGGGAGCCGGTGCCGCTCATGCCCAAGCAGGAGGAGATGGCCCTGGCCTGGGCCAAGAAGCAGGGCACGCCCTACGTCGAAGACAGCGTCTTTGTGCGCAACTTTTTGCAGGATTTCAGCGCTGCGTTAGGTCTTGAACCACCGCTGTCCATCGACGAGGTGGATTTTACGCCTGCCATCCAGGTGGTGGAGGCCGAACGTCAAGCCAAGGCCAGCCTGACCAAGGAGGAGCGCAAGGCGCGCGCCGCGGAGCGCAAGGCAAAGCGCGAGGCGCTGAAGGAACAATACGGCCACGCCATTGTCAACGGTGAGCGCACCGAACTGGGCACCTACCTGGTGGAGCCCAGCGGCATCTTCATGGGGCGGGGCAGGCATCCCCTTCGGGGTCGCTGGAAGGAAGGCGCGCAGCAGAGCGACGTCACGCTGAACCTGAGCCCGGACGCCCCACGGCCTGCGGGTGAGTGGCAGGAGATTGTGTGGCAGCCGGGCAGCTTGTGGGTGGCGCGCTGGAAGGACAAGCTGTCCAACAAGATGAAGTACGTCTGGTTGAGCGACACCGCTCCCATCAAGCAGGCCCGGGAAGCGGAGAAATTCGACCAGGCTATTGAACTGCACCACCAGTTGGAGCCAGTCCGCACGCGCATCCAGGTGCAGTTGTCGCACCCGGATCCCAAGCGCAGAATGATCGCCACGGCCTGCTACTTGATCGACGTGCTGGGCCTGCGCGTGGGCGACGAAAAGGACCCCGACGAAGCCGACACCATAGGCGCGACCACGCTGCGTCCTGAGCATCTCAAGCTGCACTCCGATGGTGTGGCCGAGTTGCGCTTCCTGGGCAAGGACTCGATACGGTGGCACAAGAAGGTGGCACTGCCAGAGGCAGTATACCGCAACCTGGAGGAACTGATCGACAACGCTCGACCGCCCGCCAATGGAAACCGGAACAATCGCAAGCGCCATCCCACCCGTGACAAACCGCAGATCTTTCCCGACATTGACAGCCAGGACGTCAATGCTTTCCTTTCGGAGCTGCTGCCCGGTCTGACGGCCAAGGTGTTCCGCACCCATCACGCCACGCAGTTGGTGCGGGAAAGCCTGGCCGATGCAGACATCCAGTCCAGCGATCTGGAATACGAGAAGTGGCAGGCGGTGAACATGGCCAACCTGGAGGCGGCCACGTTTTGCAACCACACCAAGAAATCCACTGCCAACTGGCCGGTCAGACGCGAAAGATACAATCAGCGTAAGCACAGGGCGGAGGAGCGGGTACAGAAGTACCGCACGCAGGTTAAGGAATACAAAGGGGCGCTCCACGCACTGCGCACAGAGGCAGGCGAGAAAATTGCCGCCTGCAAGACGCCCAAGCAGCGGGAGAGGAAACAGGCCTCGTATCAGCGGAAGATCGCACGCGCCGAGCGCAGGATCACAACCGCGCAAGAGAGGCTAGGAAGGGCAGCGCTCTCGCTGGGCAAACTAAAGGCGCGGTGGCGGGTGACCCGGATCAAGCGCGATTGGAACCTGGCCACCAGCCTAAAGTCGTACATCGATCCGCGCGTGGTGCACCAGTGGGGACAGCGCGTCGAGTACGATGTGTTGGAAAAGTACTACCCCAAAACCTTGCGGCGCAAATTCTCCTGGGTCAGGCAAGCCGACGAATCAGACCCAAAGGGCCAGCCAACCATCCTGGAGGCGATACAACACAAAGACACCCCCGTCATAGCGCCGTTGGTCGTGAGCGACCAAGATGCTACGCGAGGGCGAACGGAAAGACACGAAGAAGAATAGAAGCGCCTTTGTGGTTCAATACTCAGCTTGGGAGGTTTGAAAATGTCTAACGTTTTGCGTACTGTGGCTGAATTGATGTGCATCGCGGCACGAACGGCACCCAAATCGGCAGGCCGGGATTTTGTGGTGACGGAGATCGTTGCCGGCGAGGCTTGCCGAGAACTGGGCGAGGCGATGATTCGCTTTGGCGAACGAACGGGCAAGCGCAACTTTGACCGGGATGGGAAGAACGTGATCGCTTCTCCCGTCGTGGTGCTCATCGGCATCAAGGACGCCAAGGCGGTGGGCCTCAACTGCAGCGCTTGCGGTGCAGAGAAATGCATCAAGCCCAATACCTTCGATGGCGAGTTCCAGGGCCCACAGTGCGCTTTCCGCTTGCTGGACATGGGCATTGCCCTGGGCTCTGCGGTCAAGACGGCCAGCATGCTGAACGTGGATAACCGCATCTTGTACCGCGCAGGTGTGGTGGCGCGCGAAATGGGCCTCATCGATGCCGATTACGTGATGGGCATTCCCCTGTCCGCAAGCGGCAAGAACATCTATTTCGACCGCAAGGCATAGGGGGGCAGGAACGGTTCGCGGTTGTAGGTTGGCAGTTGGCAGTCGGGAGGTCACCGATCTCATCTCGCCGTTTCACACCTGACCCACTACGGCGCGGGTCCCAGGACTATACCGTCGCTTGCGCAGCACTGCTTGCGACCCGTTGTGCCTTTGCGGTCCGAGCGGCCTCCGTTGCGGATTGCTACAGAAGCGGGCGAATTCTACATTGAAGAGGGAGCCCACGACTGGGGCAGGCCTGTCGAGAACCCTGACTTTGATCGATTGGGCGGCGCTCCTGAAATGCTGGCGTTGTTCTTTGGAGCCATGACCGGCATGGCGTCCCGCCTGATCCTGTCACATCGATAGTGGGCCTGCCGATCGCAAGCTTGATGGGAGACGGTGCCAGCGCCACCAAGCGCAACGTGCGCAGCTTCTTGCGCAGTGCGCACTCGTGGCTGGCTGATTGTGTGGCCTGCTCAATGACAGTGGAGGATGTCGTGGACACCGCGCACTCTGCGATTGACAATCTGCACTCTTGGCGCTATAATGGCTGCCTGAAGTCGATTCGCTGGGACACCTCGGCCTATCTGGCCGAGGTGTTTTGTGCCGGGAGAACGAGTGGTAGGATATGCTAACCGAACGAACTAACCTTCGCAATGTGGCCATCATCGCTCACGTAGACCACGGCAAGACCACGCTGGTGGATGGCCTGCTCAAGCAGGCGCACGTGTTTCGCGAGAACCAGCAGGTGGCTGAGCGTGTGCTGGACTCGAATGCCCTGGAGCGCGAGCGCGGCATCACCATTCTGGCCAAGAACACAGCCATCACGATCTGGGATGCCGACACGTCGCAGCCGGTCAAGATCAACATTGTGGACACGCCCGGTCACGCCGATTTCGGCGGAGAGGTCGAGCGTGTGCTCAACATGGTGGACGGCGTGTTGCTGCTGGTGGATGCCGCCGACGGCCCGATGCCGCAGACGCGCTTTGTGCTGCGCAAGGCTTTGGCCATGAACCACCGCGTCATTGTGGTGATCAACAAGGTGGATCGTAAGAATGCCAACCCCAATGACACACTCAACCGCACCTTTGATCTGTTCCTGGAGCTGGGCGCCAGCGATGAGCAGGCCGAGTTCCCGGTCGTGTACAGCAATGCCGTTAGCGGGCAAGCTGGGTGGACGGCTGACCTCAGCCCCAACCTTCAGCCCCTCTTCGAGGCCATTCTGCGCCACGTGCCAGCACCCATCGTGGACCCCGATGCCCCTTTTCAGATGCTGGTGACCACGCGGGACCATGATGAGCATCGTGGCTGCATCGCCATCGGGCGTGTGAGGAGCGGTCGCCTGGTTGCTGGACAGGACCTGGTGCGCATCACCCGCGACGGTGCCTTGATCCGCGAACGGGCACGCTATCTGCAGGTACACGAGGGACTGGAACGAGTGGACGTGGACTTGGTGGAGGCCGGTGAAATCGCTGTGGTGGCCGGCCTGAGCGACGTGGCTATCGGCGAGACCCTGGCCGATGCAAAGCAGCCCGTGGCTTTGCCGGGGATTCAGGTCGAGGAGCCAACGGTACGCATGCCCATTGGCGTCAACGTCTCCCCGCTAGCTGGCACAGAGGGACGCTGGGGCACGTCGCGCAAGCTGCGCGAGCGCCTGTTTGACGAATTGCGCCGCGACGTAGCGCTGCGCGTGCGCGAAACGGACAGCCCCGACACGTTCGAGGTCTGCGGGCGCGGCGAGCTGCACCTGGGAATCCTGATCGAAACCATGCGCCGCGAAGGATACGAGTTTCAGGTCTCGCGGCCTACCGTGCTGATGCAGCGTGACGAGAATGGCCAGCTGCTGGAGCCCTTTGAGGAAGTACACATCGAGACCACACCCGAGGCGGTTGGCGTGGTGGTGGAGCTGCTTGGTCGCCGACGCGGCGAGATGCTCAACATGGTGGACAAGGGCGACGGCAGCGTAGACCTCACCTACCTGGTGCCTACGCGGGGACTGCTTGGCTTTCGCTACCAGTTTCTGACCGCCACACGCGGTCTGGGGGTGATGAACTCTATCTTCCACGGCTACCTGCCCATGGCGGGCGAGATCCCTTCGCGGGCCAGCGGCTCATTGATCGCTTCGCAGGCGGGGCAGACGACCACTTTTGCCCTGAGGAACGCCGAAGAGCGGGGCATCCTGTTCGTGACGCCTGGCGTGACCGTCTACGAGGGCATGATTGTGGGCCAGCACCAGCGGCCCGTAGATCTTGCCGTCAACGTGGCCAAACTCAGGCATCTGACCAATGTTCGCCAATCGACAAAGGAGATCACTGTGCGCCTGAATGCGGCGCGCCACATGAGCCTGGACGAGGCCATTGAGTACGTGGCCGATGATGAGCTGCTCGAGGTCACGCCGCTGAGCTTTCGCCTGCGCAAGGTCATTCTGGATACACACGAGCGTGGCAGACAGCAAAAGCGGGCCAAAATGGCGCGGAGCTAGCGCCAGCCGATGGTGGAAGCCGAGTGCCCCTACCGGTCGCCCGGTGGGGGCGTTGTTTTTGTTGCGCCAGGCAGCGCGACCGCTGGGCGCGGGGCGCATCCAGGGTCGCGCTCGCTGCCACGGTTGGGCCTGGGCCACGGTGGCAAGGGCCGGAACCATGCCTTGACCAGCCTTCTGGCTGCCGCGTGGTTCATGACTGTTTGGGATCCCTTCCTTCTCTGAAACATCAGCGCTCAGCTTTCGTGCTTCTCCAGCCTGGGCCTCATCGCGTACTCCGAGGGACTTCAGAGAGCATCCGAGGATCCGCTTGGCAGGGTTACTTCATGGAGACTGCCCAGCGCGTGCCACGGCTTGTGAGCGACAATCAACTGTCGACATTGGCGGACCTGGTGACGACCCTGCCGCTGATGACCCAGATGACAGCAACTCTGCCCTTGCCCAGGACTGTCCCATTCTCGACGTAACAGGGTGCCGGGCACCTGACTTCGGCAAAGCCCAGGCCCTTAGCTTGCGGTGTTGTGCCAGGACATTGCAGTCTTGCCAAAGCAGCCAAGACCGGATAGAATGACAGGCCAGTGAGCGATCCCGTCGTCGTTGTACCGTAGCAAAGCGGCATGAGGGCTCATGACACTCATCTATCTCGCCTGTGCCTGGCTGCTGGGCATCTATCTGGGTTCGCTGTTCCACCTACCGGCGTGGATTCCGCCGGCAGGAACAGCCGTCTGCCTGGGTCTCTTCTTTGCCCTTCGCCAGCGTGCCCATGCACAACCTCGTCCACGCGAGACGGTGCCTCTCGCCACCCTCTGCCTCCTGCTGGTGTTCCTGGGACTGTGGCGTTACGACCTGGCGCGCCCTACACTGACGCCCGGCCCTGTCGCAGCCTACAACGACGGCGAGAGCGTCGTTCTTCGCGGCCTGGTGGTCAACGCGCCGCTGCCTCGCGACCGCTGGGCCAACCTGCAGGTGGCGGTGCACGAATTGAAGGCCGATGGCACCTGGATGCCTATGCATGGCGAGGTGCTCGTGCAGGTGCCCAGCTACGAGACCTACCGCTACGGAGACGAACTGGAAGTCTATGGCAAGCTCGAGACCCCGTCCGACTTTGATGGCTTCTCCTACCGCACCTACCTGGCCCGTCAGGGCATCCATTCGCTGTTGCGCTACCCGCGGATCACGCTGCTGGCGCGAGACCAGGGGAAACCCCTGTTGGCCTTCCTCTACACCCTCAAGCGCCGCACGCAAGGCGTCATCACCGCCATCCTGCCTGAACCGGAAGCCGCACTTCTGACCGGCATCCTGGTCGGCAGCGATGAGGGCATTCCCCGATTGTTAATGGACAAATTCAGCGCCACGGGCACCGTACACATCATCGCCATCTCTGGCTTCAACATCACCCTCATCTCCGCAGCACTGGTCAAGGTCTTCTCACGACTCTTGCAGCGCTACGTGGCACTCGTCGTGGCCGTAGGCACTATTGCGCTGTACACCCTCCTCGTGGGCGCGGAGCCGCCGGTGGTACGGGCGGCGATCATGGGCGGCCTCACGGCCTTGGCCCTGATCGTGGGGCGGCGGAGCCATGCCTTGACCAGCCTGCTGGCTGCCGCGTGGTTCATGACTGTTTGGCAGCCTTTCGTGTTGTGGGACATCGGCTTCCAACTCTCGTTCGCCGCCAGCCTGGGCCTGGTCGTATACGCCGACAAGCTGCAGAAGGGGCTCGAGAGTTTGCTCGGCAGGTTTGTCTCGATGGAGACCGCAGAACGCGCCACACGGCTGGTGAACGACAGCTTGGTGATCACGGTGGCCGCACAGATCACCGTCCTACCACTGCTGGTATACCACTTTGGCCACTTCTCACCGCTCAGCCTGCTGGCCAACCTGCTCATCCTGCCAGTGCACCCCCCCATCATGTACCTGGGCAGCACTGCGGCTATGCTTGGGCTGGCTTACCTTCCCCTGGGGCAATGGCTCGGCTGGGCGGCCTGGCTGTTCCTGACCTACACCATCCGCGTTGTGGAGGTGATGGCAAACTGGGTCCAAACTTCGGGGGCAACCAGCAGCATCCATCCCGCCGTTCCGCTGGCCTACTATGGTTTGCTCGTGCTGTTCACTCTCAGCCCACCCTCTGGCCTCATTCCTCCACAGGCACTGAAGCGGCTGCTGCGAAGGGGTGCGGTGCGCAAAGCTGCATTCTCCGCTCTGGTCATCGCCCTGGTTCTGGTGTGGGCAGCGGTGGCCAGCCTGCCCGATGGCAAGCTGCACGTGGCCTTTCTGGACGTCGGTCAGGGGGATGCCATGCTGATCCAGACACCAGCCGGCCAGCGCTTGCTGATCGACGGCGGCCCCAGCCCTGCCGCCTTGCTGGCGGCCTTGGGACGGCGCCTGCCTTTCTGGGACCGCCGGATTGACATCATCCTGCTGTCACATCCCCATGACGACCACCTGCGCGGCCTGCTGCCTGTACTGGAAAGATACCATGTCCAACAAGTGCTGGTGAGCGATGTTTCACATCACTCGGGGGTGTATCAACAGTGGCAGGCACTGCTGCATGAGCAGAGCATCCCGCTGCTGGTGGTTCAACAGTCGTTGCGGGTGGACTTGGGCGACGGCCCGACGATGGAGGTCTTGACTCCCCGGGCTCGGGACGAAGACAATCTGGACGAGACTTCGCTCATCGCCCGCCTGACCTGGCAGGAGGTTTCCTTTCTTTTCACCGCAGATCTGGAGGCGGAGGGCCTGCTGAGCTTGAGAGACACAGGCTGGACACTGGCCTGCACCGTGCTCAAGGTTCCCCACCATGGCAGCGATGAGGCGGTGAACGAGGACATGTTGGCGGCGACCAGCCCGGACCTGGCGGTCATCTCCGTTGGCGCAGACAACCGCTTCGGTCATCCGACCGAGGAGACACTGGCCTGCTTGGAACACGCTGGCATACGGATCCTGCGCACAGACCAGGTGGGAACGGTGGAGGTCACCACCGATGGAGAACAGTACTGGGTGCGGACAGGGAGCTCTCGGTAGCACTAGCAGAGAAACCCGGTATCTCGGACACATACCCTGGCGGGCAGCGCCATGGGGATACCGGGTTTCTGGTCTGTCATCCGAAACCTTTCAAACGCGGTGAGGCTTCCCCTGCCTACTCCGCGCAGCGGAAGCCGATGGTGCTAAAGCCCTGGTTGGGGTCAAAGCTCTTGCGCACCGTGCTGCGCAGTGAGTCCTGCCCATCAAACCAGGAACCACCGCGCAGCACTTTGTACTGCTCGCCGTAGCGGCTCAGTTCGTAGAGGCTGGCGCGATAGGCCTGGTACCAGTCTGCGGTCCACTCCCACACATTGCCGGCCATGTCGAACACCCCGTCGGGGCTGATGCCATCCGCGTAGCTGCCCACGGCGCTGGTTGCCTTCAAGCCGCTTTCCCTGCTGTTGCACTTGGCCGCGTCAAAGGCGTTGCCCCAGGGATAGACGCGCCCATCGGTTCCGCGTGCGGCCTTTTCCCACTCAAACTCCGTCGGCAGGCGCTTGCCCGCCCACTCGCAATAAGCCTGGGCGTCGGACCAATTGACCCAGATCACTGGGTGGTTGGCCGTCCCATCCGGATGGGTGCCCTCTTTCCAGGTGCGCGGCGGGTTGTGGCCGCTGGCATCGACAAACTCCTTGTACTCGGCATTGGTCACCGGGTAGATGTCGATGTTAAAGCTGCTGACGGTCATCTCCTGCTGCGGAGTTTCGTCCTCACTGCCTGTGTCGCTGCCCAGGATGAATTCGCCGCCCTGGATGTACACGGTGTTCGGTTTGTTACTAGGTGCCGAGGTCGGTGTGGCCGCAGGACGCGGCGTCATGGTGGGCTGTGGAGTCGCGGTGGGCCCTGCTGGTGTGGGAACGGCAGTTGCTGGGGCACTTGCCGGCGTTCCCTCAGCGGGCTGTGGCTCTGTTGGCTGCGGCGTTGGCGTGGCCGGCGGCGCTTCTGGCGCACAGCCCCCCATGAGTGCGGCGATGGCGACGAGCGCCACCAAGCCGAATCGAGCCGCCACTGAAACACTCTTGAATGATACCATTTCCCGTCTCCTCCTTGCCCAATGTCGAGTTTATGCTATAATGAACCCGCTAACCCATAATTGGGTATTATATGGTAGATCAGAGGATTGCACAAAACGCCGTGCAATAAGGGTCAAGCATGTTCAAGAGAGTACTTCTTGCCGCCGCCTTCGTGCTCCTGCTGTTCGCTCTAGCCTCCCTCTACGTAGGAGGAGTGGCGTCCCTCACAGACAGGGTGGTACACTTTTTCCGACCTGGCCCCAAGATGGCGCCACCCGGCACCGTCGCCGTCGAAAACTGGGTGCTGTTTGCCGAGACCGAACACTTCCGCTACTATGTTCGTTCCGGCGACCACATCCCCCGCTGGGCCATGGAGCTTGCTGAAGACCACCTGAATGCGGCATGCGCCGCGCTGCAAGTTGACTTTGCGGGCCTGATTCCATTCTACAAGCACCCATCCCAACTGGATCTCTACCAGGTGACCGGTTCCAAGAGCACCGGTGTCGTGGTGGCTGCAGAGGGCGGGCAGGGGTCAGAACTGCATTCTGTGCACCGCTACGATGCACACGAAGTGATGCATGTGCTGGCGCACGAGACGTTGGGCGAGCCCCCATCCTTCTTCGACGAGGGACTGGCCACCGCCTTTGGATGGGACTGGACGCCGGGAGAAAGGGATGTACACGAGCGAGCCAACCTACTGCTCGAACAGGGCCGTCTCGTTCGCTTGAAGCGCTTGCTCACCAACTGGGACTTTCGCTCTTACAAAACCTATCCGGCCTACACCACGGCAGGCTCGTTCACCAAGTACCTGCTGGCAGTATACGGGCCAGAGAAGCTATCGAAGCTGTTTGAACTGGACAAATACAGCCAGAGAGAAAAAATCGAGGAACGCTTTGCCACAGCCTACGGAGAGAGCATTTGCGATGTGGAGGCAAGCTGGCGTATGGAACTGGAACGTGGAGCTCTGGGCACTACTTCCAGCCGCCCAGCTTCGCAGAACACCAACAGGGAGCTGGCCATCACCGGAGTCATTCTGCTGATCGCCACGTTCGTGGGTGCTATCCTGTTCATCGTTGCTGGGGAGAAGGTTGCTGACGCCGTGACCCGACACATTCGTGCGCTGGGACGAACTGTCGGCAGGTGGTTGCGACGGGGCGCTCGCGAGTAGACAGCACCCAGCTCAATGACAGGTTACCAGCCTTTGACATTTTTGTGATTATCAGGTAAACTTATGTCAGACCACAATACGTGGCTCCCCGTCGTATCTCCATGAAGAGTTTTGGCGCTGAGAGAGAAGAAAGGAGGTGGCTGTCAGCGAAACCATCTTGAAGCACGTTCCGTTTAGGCGATGTTCGACAAGAGTGACCCGTTTCAATTCAAAGGGAGGAAGAAGAAATGAAAGTTCGCAGACTCGTTCTAGCGGTGCTGATGACCCTGGCCATTTTGCTGAGCAGTGTGCCTGCGGCACTGGCCGAGGACTATGTCGTTGTGTCCGGGGATACGCTGTTCAAGATTTCCGCAACGTACCTGGGCGATGGCAACCGCTACCTGGAAATTGTTGAGGCCACGAATGCTATGAACGCCACGGATTCCAGCTACGCCTTTATCGAGAACCCCGACCTGATCCTGGTCGGCTGGAAGCTGGACGTCCCCACCGGTGAGGCCGCTGCACCAGCAGTGATCGTGGCGGCAGAAGTCATTGCTGACACCATCCCCGCTGGCGCTACCGCCGCCTGCAACCTGAAATCTATCAGCAAGGTGGATGACTACACCGTCAATCTCACCTTCTACAGCTACCACGCGCCCCTATTGTCCCAGCTGGCCACGCCCATGCTGTCTATCAGCAGCCCCGACGCGATCAAGAAGTTTGGCGCCGACTACATGTTCAACCCGGTCGGCACCGGCTCCTACAAGTTCGTGGAATGGGTGCCTGAGGACAAGATCACCCTGGAGGCCAACCCGGACTACTGGGGCGGGGCACCCGACATCGATACGCTGATCTACCGGGTGATCGTTGAGCCCACCGCCCGATTGCTGGAGCTGCAAGCTGGCACGGTGGACTTTATCTACAACATCATCGCCGACGACATCGCTGCCACTGAGGCAGATCCTAACCTCCTGGTCTACAAGGTCCCGCCGGTGAACATCGGCTACGTAGGCACGAACCTGGCGTGGAAGAATGAAGATGGGGTGGAAGTCCTGCGCGACGTGAAGGTGCGGCAGGCGCTCCGCCACGCCATCAACAGGGGTGCCATCGTTGAGGCGCTGTATCCCGGCACCGGCATGGTGGCCAAGAACTACATCCCACCCAGCCTGTGGGGCTACAACGACGACATCCCAGCTTATAACTACAGCCCCGAGCGGGCCAGGGAACTGCTGGCCGAGGCTGGCTACCCCAATGGGTTCAAGACCGAGCTGTGGGTGATGCCCGTTGCGCGCGGCTACTACCCCGACCCGACCAAAGTCGGCGAGGCCATCCAGGCCGATCTGGCGGTCGTGGGCATCGACGCCCAGATCGTCACCCACGACTGGGGCACCTACCTGGCCTTGACCAGGGACGGCGAACACGGGGGCCTGTTCATGCTGGGCTGGATGCCGGACTTTATGGACCCGGATAACTACCTGTTTACCTTCTTCGGGCCAGGCGGCAAGCGGTGGGATTCGGACATGATCCCCGATGAGACCGTTTACCAGCGGCTGTTCCAGGCCAAGACCGAGGCGGATGCGGTCGCACGCGAGCGCCTGTACTATGAGGCCAACGCATTGATCCACGGTGCGGCCCTCGGCATACCGATTGTGCACGCTTCGGAGATATACGCCTCCAATCTTGCGCTCATCGACTACGCGCCGCACTCGATGTTCGACGAGTGGGTCGATTGGTCGTTCGACGGGGATACGATGATCATCGCCCGCAGCGGCGACGCGGTTGGCCTGGACGTGGTGGACGAGACGGATGGCGAGTCCTTCTACATCGGCTCGCAGGTCTTTGACAGCCTGTTCCGCTTCGGGCCCACGGACACCAAGGCCTACCCGGCCCTGGCAGAGAGCTACGAGATCTCTGAGGACGGCCTGACGTGGACCTTCCACCTGCGCAAGGGCGTCAAGTTCCACGATGGCACCGACTTTAACGCCGATGCCGTCCTGTTCAACCTTGACCGCATCTGGGACAAGGACCACCCGAACCGCGCTGGCAACAGCCAGGCCTTCCAGTACTGGTCCTGGTTCTTCGGCGGGTTCAAGGGAGACGTGATAGAGGAATAGGGCTAACGCTCTAACCAAGATTCCTGATCCAACCTACAGTGCAGGGCCACATGCCCTGCACTGTAGGCTTCTGTATGCCGGTGAAGGGGCCTGCCGTTTCGGCTGACCCCACCGTCTGTCGCTGCGTCACCTGCCTGATTGGGCCACAGGGGCAGATTTCCGACTGTAGTCCAAACCTCAACCTCATCTGTTATTCTGAGGAGCGAAAAGACGCCTGGCCTGAGCAGAGTCGAAGGGAAGAGTCTCAGTTTCCGACGGCAAGAGAGGCAATCGTGGGAGATTCTTCGCTCCCTTCGGTCGCTCAGAATGACATACCGGGCAAGTGAGATTGTAGCACAAGAGCAAAAACGTTCCGGAGGTCCCAAGCTTGACTCGATACATCATCCGCCGCCTGTTGCTGCTGATCCCTGTCCTGATCGGTATCTCCATCGTGACTTTTGCCATGCTGCGCCTGATCCCCGGCGACCCATGGGAGGTCATGCTGGGGGAGCACGCCACCGACGCTGCGATTGCCGAGCTCAGGGAGCGAATGGGGATGGATGAGCCCCTGCCGGTGCAGTACCTGCGCTACGTCGAGAGCGTGCTGCGCCTGGACCTGGGCCGCTCTGTCAAGACCAACCGCCCCGTCCTGCAAGAGATCGGCCAGCGCCTGCCTGCCACCGTGGAGCTGACGCTGGGTGCGCTGCTCGTGGCCTGTGTGGTGGGCATCCCGGCGGGCATCTTTGCGGCGTACCGGCACAACTCTGCCTTCGACCTGGCCACCATGTTCGGCTCGCTGCTGGGCGTATCCATGCCCATCTTTTGGCTGGGTCTGATGCTGGCCTACATTTTTGGCTTCCTGTTGAAGTGGCTGCCCCCTTCGGCCCGGCTGACCATCGGCGTGGAGATGCAAACCATCGCCGAGGCCTGGGGGCTTTCCACAGGCCCGACGGGTCCATCCTCAATGCGAATCATGACGGCGGACGAGTTCTTCTCCGGCTTCTATGTCTTGCGAGCGATTCTCACCGGGAACTTGACGGCATTGCGGGATGTGCTGAGCCACCTGGTCCTGCCTTCCGTCGCCCTGGGCAGCATCCCCATGGCAGTGATCGCGCGCATGACCCGCTCCAGCATGCTGGAAGTGCTGGGGGAGGATTACATACGCACAGCGCGGGCCAAGGGGCAGACAGAAAAGGGGATACTGCTGAAACACGCGCTCAAGAATGCATTCTTGCCGATCATCACCGTCATCGGCCTAGCGCTCGGCACGCTGCTGGGCGGTGCCATCCTGACGGAAACCATCTTCTCCTGGCCCGGCCTGGGCCGACTGGTGGTGGACCGCATCCTGTCCCGCGACTACCCAGTCGTGCAGGGCTGTGTGCTGATCATCGCGCTGATCTTTGTCGTCGTCAACCTGCTGGTGGATATCTCCTATGCCTATGTTGACCCCCGCATCCACTACGAGTAGAGCTGCGAGTCCAAACGTGCAAAACAACCACTACCGACTTGAGGCGCATCCATGAACTCCATTAGGCGCACGAACTCTGACGTCAGTGAAAGAATGGGGCCACGGAGCAGCCTGTTCCGCGACGCCATGCGTCGCCTATTCAGGAACAAATTGGCGATCACGGGCTTGGTCATCATGGGCACGTTCCTCCTCACCGCCATCTTTGCGCCGCTTATCGCACCCTATGATCCCATCAAGCAAGAACTCATCATGCGGCGCAGGCCTCCCTCACAGGAACACGCGCTCGGTCGAGATGACCTGGGGAGGGATATTCTGAGCCGCATCATCTTCGGGGCGCGACTTTCCCTGCAAGTTGGCGTCGTGTCCGTTGGATTCGCCATCGTCATCGGGGCAGTCATCGGCGCTCTCTCCGGGTACGCGGGCGGTTGGGTGGACAACATCGTGATGCGCCTGATGGACATCATGCTGGCCTTCCCTGCACTGCTGCTGGCCCTGGCCATCGTCACCATCCTGGGGCCGGGCTTGATGAACATGCTGTACGCCATCGGCATCGTCTCCATTCCCGCCTACGCGCGCATCGTGCGTGCTTCGGTGTTGTCAGTGAAGGAGCAGGACTATATCCTGGCTGCCCGAGCCATTGGGGCGCCGCCCTCACGCATCCTCTTCCGCAATGTCTTCCCCAACACCTTGACTCCGCTTATTGTGCAGGGCACGCTGGGCATCGGTACCGCTATTCTCGACGCGGCCGGCCTGAGCTTTCTGGGCCTCGGTGCCCAACCGCCCAGGCCAGAATGGGGAGCCATGCTGGGCCAGGGGCGCTACGCAGTATTCACTGCGCCTCACATCGTGCTCTTCCCCGGCATGGCCATCATGCTGACCGTCCTGGGTTTCAACCTCCTGGGCGACGGCTTGCGCGATTCCCTGGATCCGAAGCTGAGGGTGTAGTCACCACTCGGTCCTTTGCTTCCCAGAATGGCAGCGTAGCCCTCCCCCGGCAAGTGTCTGTGCGTTGTCTCCCGTATCCCCAGCGAATAGCGGTCACCAGCCTTCGTGCGAAGCCGCTGAATGAATTCGACGTTCCCCGTCGATGCTATCCCGTCGGTGCGGGACCCTTCGGCAACGAGACCTTCGGCCTTGTCTTCGCCAAGACCTTCGGCAGGGCCCTGCGGCGGTGAAACCGAGAGGCCCCATCAGGGGCTGGAAGACAGTGCCTTGGGGCACATCTCAGTGTCAGCTGGGGATTTCAATCCTCGGCTTTTGCGAAAAGGGCAAAGGGAGCATATAATCTCCAAGCGTATGCTAATCGTCTTTGTGCTTGTATTGCTCATTACTGCGGATTTGTCCCTCCGTGTATATCACCAGCGCACCGCGAGGGCAAGACTGCCCGCTGTGCTGCGTGCAGAGACCCGCGCGATAACCTGGGAAAACATCAGGGACAAATATCGCGTTGTCTGCTTCGGCGATTCCATCACTTTCGGCGAGGATTTGCCCTATGAGCAGTCTTTTCCGGCTGTACTAGCTGACTTGCTCCGGCAGAGGCACATAGACCTGGACGTGGCGGTAATCAACGTTGGCATAGGTGGACACACTTCGGTGCAGGGCCTGGCTCGTTTGCAGCGAGACGTTCTGTGGTACAAGCCGCATGCTGTGATTGTCGCCTTTGGGTTGAACGACGGCAATCTGGGGTACTGGCCGCTGGACCCAGTCCGTGAACGCCAGATGTGTGGAGCCCTCTACTTGTGGGAGCGCACAGACTCGCTGCTACGACATAGCCACCTCTACCTGACCCTACGCGGACGTATCCGACGCTTGCTGCGTAGGTTCGGCTGGCTAGAGCGCCCGATAGAGATAAGTACGGAAGGTGAGCCACAGCCCCGCGTATCCCGTGAGGGCTTGAAAATGGCCCAGGAATGCCTGGTGGCCAGGATCCAGCAGAATGGCAACACAACATTGTTCCTTGCCACAATGACCCCGGTCACCGAAGCTTTCCACGCCGATCTCGGGCCAGCCCTGCAGCAGCGGCAACGGGCCATTTATGACGAATACAATCGCGTCATCCGAGATACAGCAACCAGAGACGAAACGCATCTACTGGATCTGCACGAGATCCTTAAGAATCATGCGCAGACCGAGACGCCATCCCTTCGGCAGGAGCGGAACGGGCATGCGCCACTGCTAGCTGAAGACGGCGTGCATCTGACGCCCGCAGGCGAGCAGCTTGTTGCCATCAGCGTCCTGCAAGCCCTGGAGGAAACTGGCTTGCCGGGAAGTGCCCCATACCGACGGAGGTAGGATCGTGGAGAGGTTCCTGTCTGGGAACGAAGCGGTAGCATGGGGAGCATGGGAAAGCGGGGTGCGTCTTGCCGCCGCCTACCCGGGCACACCCAGCACCGAAATCCTAGAGACCCTTGCTCCCATGCCCAACGTTTACGCCGAATGGTCTCCCAATGAAAAGGTGGCCCTTGATGTGGCTGTGGGTGCTGCCTACGCTGGCAGCCGGGCCATGGCAGTGATGAAACACGTCGGCCTCAACGTAGCCGCCGAAAGCCTTTTCTATTCCTCCATGACCGGAATGGAAGCCGGTCTGGTCATCATCAGCGCCGATGCCCCCTCCATGCACAGCTCGCAGAACGAGCAGGACAACCGCCACTACGCCAAGTTCGCCCGTGTGCCGTGTCTGGAACCCTCTGACAGCCAAGAAGCACGTGATTTGGTGGGCGTTGCGCTGAATATCAGCGAACAGTTCGACACACCAGTGCTGTTGCGGCTGACCACGCGCATTTCCCACTGCTACGGCGTGGTAGACCTGAAAGGCACACGCCCACCTGAGCGCACCGAGAAGCCATCATACTGCATCGACACCCAGAAATACGTGATGGTCCCCGGCCATGCCCGCCGCCGCCACCCGGTGATCGAAGAACGGATCCACAAGCTGGCCGAGTTTGCCGAGACCTTCCCCTACAACCGCATCGAACTCCAAGACCGCTCGCTGGGCATCGTGTCCAACGGAGTGGCCTATCAATATGCACGAGAGGTTTTCCCCCAAGCCTCGATCTTGAAGCTGGGCATGACCTATCCAGTTCCCCCCAAGCTGCTGCGGGAGTTTGCTTCGCAGGTGGAGCGCTTGATCGTGATCGAGGAATTGGACCCGTTCATCGAGCAAGAGATGCACCTGCTGGGCATCCCCGCGGAAGGGAAGAGCATCTTCCCCCTCTGCGGCGAGCTTGATCAGCAGATCGTGCGGGAATGCGCTATCAAGGCCGGATTGCTGCCTGAGTCAGCACAGGTGAAGGCTGTCCAGCCAGAGAAGGGTGCGCTGCCACCACGCCCACCGGTCCTCTGTCCCGGCTGCCCACATCGCGGCGTGTTCTACGTTACCAACAAACTCGGGCTGGTGGTGAACGGTGACATCGGATGTTATACGCTGGCCTTTCTGCCCCCTCTCGGAGCTGTACACACCTGTGGTTGCATGGGCGCAAGCGTCGGCGTGGCCCACGGTGTGGCCAAGGCCGGCATCGCCCAGCACCATGTAGCCGTCATTGGTGACTCGACTTTCTTCCACACCGGCATGCCGGCACTGCTCAACGTGGCTTACAACAAGAGCAACACCATCACCATCATTCTCGATAACCGCACCACCGCCATGACCGGGCATCAGCAGAATCCTGGCACCGGCCGCACCCTGCAGGGCATCGAGACAGGCCAGGTGGACTTACAAACACTGGTGCGGGCCATGGGCATTCAGAGAGTGCACGCCGTGGACTCTTATGATCTGAAGGAGGTGCAAGCGGCGCTCGAGGATTGCGTGCAGACAGACGAGCCAGCAGTGGTTATCGCCCGGCGAGAATGCGTGCTCCTGCCTGAGGTGAGGAAGCAATGGCTGCCTCTGCGGGTGAACGAGGAGCGCTGCAACGGCTGCGAACTCTGCTTCCACGTGGGCTGCCCGGCCATTGCCAAAAGCGATGTGCTGGACGCAAAGACAGGCCGGCCCAAGGCGCGCATCGATCCGCTGCTGTGCACGGGATGTGAGATCTGCGCGCAGGTTTGTGCACGCCGGGCTATCCTTTTCCGTGCGCAAGTATCAGAGGACTGAAGAAGCGGAGTCACCGACGGTCTGGGCATGTAATCGTATGTGCCTGTGTTCAGAACATCCCAGCGCCTGGCAAACATGGCTTTGAAGAGATGTCAAGGGGGCCCAGAAGTTGTTGAGCAAGATGAGCCTGCAAGAAAGGATCGGGCAGATGCTTATTGTGGGTATCCCCGGAACGACTGCTGGCCCAGTGGCACGACGTCTTGTGCAGGACTACCACGTTGGCGGAGTGATCCTCTTTCGGAGGAACCTACGAAACCCAGCCCAGGTCCGGCAGTTGACGACGGATCTGCAACGCCTGGCCCGGCAGGACACAGGGATACCGCTCATCGTCGCCATCGACCATGAGGGAGAAGTCGTCAACCGGTTCAGCCAAGGCGTCACCGAGCTGCCTGCCAGTATGGCTCTAGGCGCTACGCGTTCTCCCAGCCTGGCCAGCGAGGTAGCCCGAATTGCCGCCACAGAGCTTGGCTCCATGGGCATAAACGCCAATTTGGCCCCCGTTCTGGACGTGAACGACAACCCACTCAATCCCATAATCGGGTTGCGCTCCTATGGCCAGTCCCCTGATCTTGTCACGACCTTGGGAACAGCCTACGTTGAGAGCCTGCAACGACATGGCGTCATAGCGACCGCGAAGCATTTCCCAGGCCATGGAAGCACGCCCACGGATTCGCACCGGGTGTTGCCTGTTGTGCCCAAGACGCGCGAGGAGCTGGACAGAACGGAACTGGTGCCCTTTCGATCGGCGATAGAAGCGCACGTGGGCATGATCATGACCGCACACGTGGCATACCCAGCCCTGGATGATGGCAAGCTGATCCCCGCCACGCTGTCGCGCAGGACCGTACGCGGTCTTTTGCGGGAAGAGCTTTCCCACGACGGGGTCATCATAAGCGATGACATGGGCATGAAGGCCATCACGCAGGACTTTAGTCCAGGTCAGTCCGCTGTCATGGCGGTGCAAGCAGGGGTTGATCTTGTGCTGATGGCAGGAGGTCTTGAACAGCAATCCAGCATGTACCAAACTCTCCTCGACGCCGTGAAGAATGGAGATATCCCGGAAGCATGGGTAGATGCTTCCGGGACGCGTATCCTCCGCCTAAAAGAGGACTATGGCCTCTTTGAGCAGCCAGGGGTTCCCGGTGCAGGATCGATAGGCAGCCAGGAGAGCTCGGCGCAGATCGCAGCAATTCATGCACAGGCCGTAACGTTGGTGAAGAACTCGGTGCACCTGGTTCCGCTCAACCCTTCCAGGGTGGGTAAGGTGCTGGTGATCAGTCCGAATGTCCTTCCATCAACCAAAGATGGTACCGTTTTAGGGGATTTGGTCAGAAAACGCGCTGTGTCCTGTGTCGAGTTGGCAGTAGACCTGAGAAGTACCCAAGGCAAGGAAACAGTGCTTACGCAAGCCGTTCAATTGGCTCAAGATTCCGACTTGTTGCTTGTCGGTACGTGGCACGCAGATTCCTGGCAGGCCAGCCTGGTCCATGCCTTGCTGCAATCAGGCAGACCTCTTATCGTGGTGGCCTTTGGAACCCCTTATGACCTCGCTCGTTTTCCAGAGGTGACGACCTACCTGGCAGTCTATGGCAAGGCGGCGATGAATGCTGAAGCTGCTGCGAAAGTCATCTTCGGAGAGGTCTCTCCGACAGGTACCCTACCCGTCTCCATTCCTGGCCTGTATGACTATGGGCATGGCATGAACATTCGTCCACGGCGCACTAGACAGTAGAGGGGAAAAGACGCATAATGGCAAAGATCGATTTTCTGCTCGCTGGCGTAGGAGGACAGGGAACCATTCTCGCCAGTGATGTGTTGGCCGCCGTCGGGCTGCGCACGGGGTACGACGTGAAAAAATCAGAAGTGCACGGGATGGCGCAGCGGGGGGGCAGTGTGACCACTTCGGTGCGCTGGGGGATAAAAGTCTACTCCCCTTTGATTGGCCCAGGTGAGGCTGACTTTCTTCTCGCTTTTGAGAAGCTGGAGGCTTTGCGGCACATCGAGATGCTGCGCCCGGGTGGCATTGTGCTGGTCAACGAATATGCCATCCCTCCTCTATCGGTGAGCTCTGGCAGCGACGAGTACCCCGACGACGAACGCCTACGGGCCGTCCTGGGTGCGCTCACACCCAACTACTACCTTCTGCCTGCCAACGCTCTGGCTGAGGAACTTGGCAACACGAGAGTGAATAACGTAGTGCTTCTCGGTGCGCTTTCCCATTGGCTCCACGACGTGCCACTGCCCATATGGCTGGAAGCCGTCCGCAATCGAGTGCCGCCCAGGTTTGCCGATCTCAACGAACAGGCTTTCTTGGTCGGCCGACAAGAGATGGAAAAGACGCATCCCTGCCCAAGGGTGTAGGGAGCAGCCAGTGGTCGATAATGGGAACTCTGCGATCAGCGACCAATGAACAAGGAATTGGAAGACTACTGCTTCGTGCACGGATATCTAAACGTATCTCACCGAATCAAGGTATGAGAAGGGCCATTTGCGTTTAGCAACCTTCGGCGCAGTACTCTGTAAGGACTAGCAGACGATGACCAAGTACATCTTTGTCACTGGCGGTGTGGTCAGTTCCATAGGCAAGGGCGTAACAGCAGCCTCCATCGGGCGACTGGTCAAGAGCCGGGGTGTGCGCGTTTCCATCCAGAAACTCGACCCCTATATCAACGTCGATTCCGGCACACTGAGCCCCTACCAACACGGCGAAGTGTTTGTGCTGGAAGACGGCAGCGAAACGGACCTCGACCTCGGCCACTATGAGCGCTTCATCGACGAAAACCTGACTGCCGCCAGCAATGTGACCACCGGACAGGTGTACTCAGAGGTAATCGCCAAGGAACGCCGTGGGGATTATCTGGGCGGGACCATCCAGGTCATCCCGCATATCACCAACGAGATCAAGCGCCGCATCGCTCACGTCGCGGCCGCTCGCTCCGCGCTAGACGGGGTTGAAAGCAAGGCTGAGGTGGTAATCGTCGAAGTGGGGGGCACGGTAGGCGACATTGAAGGTCTGCCTTTCCTGGAAGCGATCCGCCAGATGCGCAAGGACGTGGGGCGCGAGAATGTGCTGTACGTCCATGTCACCTATGTGCCCTATCTGAGCACCACGGGCGAACTGAAAAGCAAGCCTACTCAACACTCGGTAATCCAGTTGCGCAGCGTAGGCATCCAGCCGGACGTCATCGTTTGTCGAGCTGACCATCCGATTGACGAACCGCTAAAGGACAAGATTGCCCTTTTCACTGACGTTGAAAAACGCGCCGTAATCCCTTTGATCACTGCCGACAACATCTACCAAGTGCCCCTGATCCTGGAAGAAGCGGGGCTGGGTGAATTCATCAGTGAGCGTCTGTCGCTTCCTCGCGGGAAGCCTGACCTGGCATCCTGGCAACAACTGGTCGCCGCAATCGACCGCCCGAAAGAGAAACTGCGTATCGGCGTGGTTGGCAAGTACATCGCCCTTCTGGATGCCTATGTCAGTGTGCGTGAAGCCTTGTTCCACGCGGCGCTGGCGCACGGACAGAGCCTGGAGTTCCAATGGATCCACTCGGAGGACTTGGAAAAGGGACGCGGGCTGGATCAATTGGATAGCGTGGCGGGTGTCGTGGTGCCGGGCGGATTCGGCTACCGCGGGATTGAGGGCAAAGTCATTGCTGCGCGGTATGCCCGCGAGCACAAGAAGCCCTACCTGGGCTTGTGTCTGGGCATGCAGGTCATGGTGATCGAACTGGCACGTTACGCCTTGGGCAACGACGAACCCAACAGCACCGAATTCGACATCTCCACCCAATACCCCGTGATTGATCTGATGCCGGACCAGCGAGCGATTTCAGACATGGGCGGCACCATGCGCCTGGGCATCTATCCCTGCCAGACCGTGCCCGGCACTAGAGCGGCTGCCGCGTATGGGCAGCAACTGGTCCACGAACGGCACCGGCATCGCTTCGAACTGAACAACCAGTACCGGGATCTGCTAGCCAGTGCCGGGATGGTTTTTGGCGGGCTCTCGCCAGATGGCCGCCTGGTAGAGATCGCCGAATTGTGCGACCATCCCTGGATGGTAGGATGCCAGTTTCACCCCGAGTTCAAGTCCAGGCCAGGCAAACCGCATCCCTTGTTCAGCGCCTTTCTTCAGGCAGCAATTGACTTCTCCGCTGATCAACTGGTCCCACAATGAGACCAGCCAACTACTACTTCGTGCACGGATTGCTAAATGTATCTCACCGAACTACGACCTGAGAAGGACCATCTGAGTATAGCTATCCCGTCGAGCCATCACCTGCGGCGAGACCTTCGGCCATCCCGTCGGTGCGCGACCCTTCGGCTGTCGCCCGTCGCCCGCAGGTGCCCACGGGTGCCCACGGGGCATGCAGAGCACGAACTGTTGACGCAGTACTCTGTAACTGACCAAACGACTACACAAGGAGGTAACTGAATATGGAGCTATTTCTCGACACAGCCAAAATTGATGAGATTCGCGAAGTAGTGAAAATGGGGCTCATCAGCGGAGTGACCACCAACCCCAGTTTGATGCTGAGCTCGGGTCGTGCAGACTACAAAGAAGTCACGCGCGAAATCTGCTATCTGGTACAGGACCGCATCAGCGCCGAGGTGGTGAGCACCAATGTGGACGGAATGGTGGCCGAAGCGAAACAGATCGCCACTTGGTCACCGCACGTAGTGGTCAAGATCCCCATCACAGCCGCCGGGTTGAGCGCTATGAAGCTGGTCAGCCAGGAGGATGTAGATCTGGAGCAACTGTGCCAGGGCTGCCCCTGGTTCGGCGAGTGCGGCACCGACATTGACATCGCACGCGGCCTGGCTGCCGCATGGGGCATTCGCATCAATGCCACACTCGTTTTCTCGCCCAACCAGGCCTTGTTCGCTGCCATCTCTTGTGCCAGCTTTGTGTCGCCTTTTGTCGGCAGGCTTGATGACATCGGCCACGATGGAATGGAGGTCGTGGCCGATATCGCCCAGATCTTTGACACCTATGGCATCGAGACCCAGATCATTGCTGCCAGCATCCGCCATCCGCTGCACATCACCCAGGCTGCACTGGCTGGCGCAGACATTGCCACTGTTCCCTACGCCGTGCTGATGAAGGCGCTCAAGCATCCGCTAACCGACATCGGAGTGGAACGTTTCCTGGCTGACTCGGCCCAAGTACCCAAGACCTAGTCGGTTCGTCATGTGGTCAGATAGTTGGACAGTCACGCTCAACCATGAAACTAATCGACTAACCTATCCCAACCGCATATTCCAAAGGAGGAATGGACAATGAAACTGGATCAAGTATCCGCAGCCATGGAGAGGATTGGCATCCCCGGACGGGACGCCTACGACCTGCCGACCAGCACCAAGCGCTTCCCGGATGGGGCCTGGTACCGCATGGAGATCTCTGGCATTGAGAGGCCCGCGGTCATGGCGGCCCTCATCGACGAGTCGCAGAAGCGCAAGGTACCTATCCACCGCGCCATCTCGGTGGTCATGGGCGCAACCTTGCTGGATAAGGCGGAGCTGAAGGACCTTGCGCAGATGGCCGCCGATGCCAAGATCGAGGTTATCCTCACCCCTGGCCCTCGTGCGTCATGGGATGTGGGCCGGCAGCTCGTCACTCCCGAGGGCGGCCTCTCTGGCTTGCGCTTCCGTGGCTCCGATCAACTGCGCCAGGTCATCGCGGACATCATGCGCGCCATTGACATCGGCTTCCGCGGGTTTTTGGTGTTTGACGAAGGACTGCTGTGGCTGCTCAACGAAATGAAGCGGAACGGGGACATCCCAGAAGACATCGTCTTCAAGGTCTCCATCTACGCCGGCCACGCCAATGCTGCAGGATGCAAGCTCCTGGAATCACTGGGAGCGGCATCGGTCAATCCTGTGGCTGACCTCTCGCTGCCGCAGTTTTCCTCAATTCGCCAGGCCGTCGACATCCCCCTAGACCTGCACATCATCCTCACCGATTCCTTCGGTGGCTATATCCGCATCTACGATGGCTCGGAGATGGCACGGACCTGTTCCCCGTGCTACTTCAAGATCGAGCCAGGACCGGCGTGCGCGGCGGGACCGGGAGCTCTGTACAAGCCCTGGGTAAGCACCCAGATGCTGGCTGATTGGGCGCGCGTGAAGGTCAAATATGCCCAGATCATCCACGAGTTGATACAGGAGAACTTCCCAGAGGCCAAGCTTTCGGGAATCGGCCCCGCGGATCTGGCCATCCCCAAGCCGTGAATTACAGGGTACTGCGTCAAACTGCTAAACTCAGGCAGTCGTTTTCACGCGATAATCGAGCCAAGGGGGGGATAGCAACCTTTGGTGCACGAAGCAGCAACGCGCCCATCCAGAGTTCAGTGCGTGGGGTCCCTCGTCGCGAATCTGCTAGCGAGGGACCCCACTGAGCCTCCTGGACTGGCCTGAAACGAGAAAACTCGAAGGAGACAATAGGGTGAAGAATCCGACTTTCCAACCACGCGGCGTGCTTCCAGCATTAGTGACTCCCTTCATCAGGGATGAAGCGGTAGACGAAACCGCCCTCCGTGCATTAGTACGGCACGTCTTGCCACACGTGGATGGAGTTGTGCCCTGCGGAACAACGGGCGAATTCATCTACCTCACTCCAGACGAACAGAAACAGGTCATTGAAATCGTTGTGGACGAAGTGGCGGGCCGAGTTCCCGTCGTTGCCGGTGCCGGCGCCCCTTCCACCAGGCAAGCTGTGCAACTGGCACGTGCCGCCCAAGCCGCAGGGGCCAGTGCCTGTCTGGTCGTCACACCGTACTTCCTGCACCCGTCTGACAAGGGCATTTACCAGCACTTCTACGAAGTGGCGAGCGCGGTTGACATTCCCATCGTCCTGTACAACATCCCCCAGGTAGTTGACGCCTACCTGCCCCGCACCGTCGTCGAGGACCTGGCAGACATCCCCAACATCATCGCTTTGAAGGACTCCTCCGGGAATCTGACCTATACGATGGAAGTGCTGGAGATGACCAAAGGGCGCTTCAACGTGCTCATCGGTCACGACGAAGTCGTTCTGCCAGCCCTGGCGGGTGGCTGCAGCGGCATGATTCTGGCTAGCGCTCAGGTTTTTCCCGAGGTCTGGCAGCAAGTGTACTCTGCCGTTCAACAGGGCGATCTGGACACTGCCCGCGAACTACAGTTCAGCGTGCAGAAACTGGCACGCATTTTCTGCCGACACGGGGGCGGGGTGGCGGTCAAAGCAGCTCTGAACATGATGGGCGTCAAGGTCGGCAGGCCTCGGCGGCCCTTGCGCAGGCAAGGCGGAGTGTTGATCAATGAGGTGCGGGCAGAGATACGGCTGGAGCTGGAAAAACTGGGCAAGATCACCCCCAGGGCAGTTGAACCCGAGGCGCCGCAAGCGCCCTTAGTGGATCGATTCGCCGCACTGGGTCTGCCTGCAAAAGTGCTGCAGCCGATTGCTGCCCGGCTGGGCACGGCGGTCGCTGGGGAGGATGTGGAGAGGGTGCAGATTGACCTGGTAGCGGGCCCCAAGGACGGTCCTATTGGTGAAGCGTATGCGCTGCAACTCACTTACCCGCGCCACGGCCGCGAGGCCCTGACCACCATCCTGGAGCCCAACCTCACAGTCCGCCCTGCCACGCTCATCGTTCCAGTCGTCGAACTCAGGAACCTGCGACAGGCAAACATGATCTATGGGCCAACGCAAGCTGCTGTGGGCCGAGCCATCGCGGATGGCCTCGCTTCAGGGTTGATCCCACAAGCGGCCTGGGACAATGAGGTGATGATGGCCCAGGTCACTGTCCACCCACAAGCGTTGGACCGCCACAAACTCTATGGGAATGCTCACCACGCGATGAGCGAGGCACTGAAGAATGCGTTTCAAGTCTCTGGATCTTCTGCCAGAGGCAACGGAGGCCACTGAGCATGGAATGCAAACAAGAGGAGACCAAGGTTACCTGCACCTGCACCTACGAGCCCTGCTCCCGCAAGGGGATCTGCTGTGAGTGCATAGCCTACCACCGTCGCTACGGCGAACTTCCAGGCTGCCTGTTCCCGCCAGAGGTGGAGCGCACCTACGATCGCTCCATCGCTCGTTTCGTGGCCTGCTACAAGCGTTGAGGGAGTATCAAATGAATAAGAAACCTAACTGGTTCAAAGGAGTATTCCCGGCCCTGGTGACCCCGTTTGTGGATGGTGAGATGATCGACGAGGCGGCATATCGCTCATTGATCCGCTTTGTCCTGCCGCACGTGAACGGCTTGGTACCTGTTGGCACCACGGGAGAATTCGTCTACCTGACGACTGAAGAGAAGCAGCAGGCGATTGACATCGCCCTCGACGAAGCTGCGGGGCGTGTGCCCGTCGTTGCCGGGACTGGTTGTGCAAGCACACGCGAGACAGTAGCTCTGACTCGCTACGCCAAAGATGCCGGAGCCCGGGCGGCCCTGGTCGTCGCTCCCTACTACCTCAAGCCCACCTTCAACGAGGTATACGAACACTACGAAGCCGTCAACGAGGTCGGTCTGCCGATTATCCTCTACAACATCCCACAGTGCGCAGGCACACACTTCAGGTGGTGGACAGCAGAGGGAATGGCCTACCTGGACAATGTGGTCGGCATCAAGGATTCCAGCGGCGACATGCCCTTCTTGATGGCCATGTTCGAAAAGGTCAAGGGGCACATTGGTATCTTCTGCGGGCACGATGAAATCGTCACTGCTGCCCTGGCAGCAGGAGCAGACGGCATGATCCTGGCCAGTGCCAACCTGATCCCGGACATCTGGCAGAAGATCTACGCTGCTGTGCACAGTGGCGACCTGGCCCAGGCACAGGCTCTACAAGCCAAAATTCAGATCCTGGCGCGTATCGTGGTGCGGCAGGGCTCGGTTCAGGCAGTCAAAGAAGGGTTGCAGATGATGGGCCTTGAGGTAGGCAACGCACGACTGCCGATCATGCCTGGCGGCGCTTTTCCTCGCGAGTCTCGCGAAGACCTGCGTTGGCAACTGGAGAAACTGGGCAAGATCCCACTGCGAGCGATGGAATATGAGCTGGGCGGCAAGATCGTTCAGACGCAGGTTCCGGCAGTACCCTATACGCCGCAGCATGTGGGGAACTTTGCTCTAAAGATCGGCGAGGGATTCGCTGGCCCGCCGTTCTTCGAATTGGCGCACATAGACCTGCTGCTCGGAGAAAGCAGAGGGCCGGTTGACAAGGCGATTGCTCAGGCACTAATCGTAGCCCATCCTGGTCATGAAGTGCGCATCATCTACGAACATCCGCGCACATTGCTCGTACCGACCGTTACTGTGCACAGTGATAAACAGGCGGAGCACATCTACACCCACGCCACGAACGGTGTGGTGCAGGCCATCGAGGCCAGCATCGCAGACGGTTTTCTGCCTGCAGAGGGCCTGGACAGCCTGGTCATGATTGCCAACGTCTTTGTCCACCCTGCAGCAGCCAACCGCAGGCGCATCCAAGTGAACAACTACAAGGCCATGCGTGCTGCCATCCGCAAAGCGATTGAGGGCCGACCCACCCTGGACGCGCTGTTGTACGAGAAGCAGGCTGCACGGCACCCCTTCCGCTACGCGCCGTAAACCAAAAAGGGGCGCGGTTCAACTGCGCCCCTGCCCACCGCCACTTCTTGCCGTCAAGGCGATGAGGATGCATAGTCCCGGCCCAGTATGAGGCGCACATCCACCTCGCTTTGCAAGTCCGTGTAGTGCCGCACGTCGTCCGGCACTACATTGAATCGCTGCGCCAGAAGGTTTACCGTGTTGACCTTTCCTGAGTAGTCTATGATTACGCTGGAGACATAGTCTGACCGGTCCGCGTTGCTGAAAGAAACCACCGTATAACCCAAGGCCTTCAGGTACTCTGAGGTACGCTGTGCCAGACCCGGCGTCAGCGTGCCGTTCTGTACTTCGATTCTCGCTGCCTCCAGTGCGATCACTTCTCTCTCCGAAAGATCGGCTACCGTTGTCGGCACGGGGCCGCCAAACAGCTCTTTCACCATCTCGCGAATCTGCGTGCGATTGGGGATGAGCACCTGTGCCCCGTCGGGAGTCGTCTTGGGACTGGTCATGGATTCATCAACGACCGCGCTCTGGATGTTCTTCGCAGGAATCTCGCGCACCAGTTTGGCCAAATCATACATCTCACTCAGACCCAAGTCCGTCTGAATGGAACCGCCGGCGATTCTGAGCATCTCTGGAATCTTGGTCAGCGGGATATCGAGGCTGAACACCTTGTCACGGATCGCTTTGATGACCTCTTGTTGCCGTCGGGCGCGCGTGAAATCGCTGCCACCATGCCGCGTGCGTGCATACTGCAGTGCTGTCTTGCCGTCCATGTACTGTACGCCCGCAGGGATGTCCACTGTTATGTAGCCATAGCTGCCGTCGGGGTACTCCTCGTCGTAGATAGCCTCTGTGACGTCAATGGTTATGCCTCCGATAGCATCAACGAGCCTCTCAAACCCCTCAAAGTTGATGCGCACGTAGTAATGTATGGGGATACCCAGGGTGTACTGAACGGTTGTCTTGGCCAGAGCCGGTCCGCCGCCCGGATAATCATCGCGATCACCAAGGAAATGCGCCGTGTTAATTCGGCCTTCCGAATAGCCAGGAATCGAGACCCACAGATCACGCGGTATGGACAGCATTCCGGCCGTCTTGTTCTGGGGATCTATGGTCACCACGATGATGGTGTCAGTACGGCTAGGTCCAAGTTCCTCAGCGCGTTGGTCGCTGCCGAGCAGCAAGATGTTCGTCCTCTCCTGCGCAATATCGGGCACATTCGGGGCATCGACCTGACCTTGCTCGTTATTGGTGCGCACCGGCGCGCCCAACTGGGCATGCGCTACGACATCCTTAACGGTTGAATAAAAGAGATAACCCGCGTAAACACCGCCGGCCACAAAAACCACCAAGAAAACGCTCAAGAGGGATAATCTCCAGTTGGTTTTCACCCCCCAGGATGACCTGCGACCCTTCCGAGCCATGTAACCTCCATAATGCGAATTGTCTGCTATTGTACTGTAGGCGCTAGACGTGGGCAAAAGGTTCCATCACGGCGGCCCTTGCCCTTCATGCCGCCTCCGCTCACAGAGTACTGCGGCAGTCGCTAAACCCAAATAGCTGTTTTTCTATCGTTCATCTCGCTCGACGGGCCGGCAATCCGACCAAAGAGGTTTAGCCACCTTCGGTGCACGAAGCAGTAAGTCGCACACACGCTGTTTGACCTACTCCGTCAAGAAGAGTATGCTATTCCTTTGGCGACAGGTCCATAGAAAGTGCCCCCAGGGGAATTCGAATCCCCGTCGCAGCCTTGAAAGGGCTGTGTCCTAGGCCTCTAGACGATGGGGGCAAGCAAACAAATTCTACCGCAAAGTGGGCAGTTGGTCAAACGGACAATCGGGTGAACCACCTGCCCACGATTAGGGTATATTCATTGTGGGAAGATGTTACAGCACGACGCAGTAAAGAGCAACGATAAACGCGAGAAGTCGATCCAGCGTTGGTACCAGCGCCTGGCCATCGCCGGCACAGCGCTTGGCATCCTGATCATCACCTTGGCCGGAGCATGGGCCGAAGCTCGCTGGCCTCATGCAGCCGGAACCTACATCACGGTCAAGTCACGCAGTTCAGCAGACGTTGCAGACGTCCTGTGGCAACTGCGGCGTGTCGATGGCGTGCGCGATGCCATTGCCGTGTTTCGTAGCAGTCTGACAGCGGATGACATCGAGGGCACTGGCTGGCGCAACGTCTGGTTCTATGCAAATCAAACGGATGCCTCCTGGCTGGCATTCCTGCCCCCTGATCCCACGCTGCGATTGCACCAGGGCCGCTTGCCCGCTGTCCACAGCCTGAACGAAGTTGTGCTGGGTTACGAACTGGCACAAGCTCTGCACCTGGGAATTGGTGACAGGCTAACCATCCAGCCGCGTTCCTTCACCGTTGTCGGCATCTGGAGACCCAGTTCCTACCTGCCTGGCAACTTTAGCCAGATCTCGGCGGCGGCGGCAGAGTCGGTTACGCTATCCTCGCTTCCCAGCCTGGACCATTTCGTCGTGCTGCCAGTGAGCACAGAAGACGCCGGCGAGACGGCGAGGCGCATCTGGCGCAAGATTCCGGACGTAGAGGTCTTGTCTCCCGAGTGGGAGCTGGCCCGTGCCAGCCGTGAGCACACTATCCTGGGCCTGACCTTGAGCGCTGCGGTTGCCCTGGCCGTGCTGCTGAGCGTGCTGCTGTCGGCGAACCTCACACCGCAACGAGAGGCCTGGCGCGTGACAGTGCTGGCAGGAATGGCTGGGCTGGCCGGGGGCTGGGGAGTGGCCTTTGCCGCCAATCTCTATTGCGGACACACCCTAGGCCTGACGCCTCTCCAATTGACCCCTAGATTGGCACTCGCAGTTCTCGCTCTTGCGGGAGGTCTGGGCCTGCTCGCTGCGTGGGTGGGTGGGCATTGGCCGTGGTCTATACGCTGTGCCACCACGGCACTGATGCTGGCCTTGTGCGGAACTGCATTGGTTACCCTGGGTACTCTGAACGAGTCACTGAACGTGTCGCTTGACGAGGCCCAACGCACTGCAGCAGATTGGGTGACCTTGCCCGGTGTACAAGCAGATGCAGCATTTCTGCGCGATGTGGGACGGCTCCCAGGAGTTCGGGGCTATACGATAGAAGGCTATGGTGGGCTTGCCAACGAGGATGAGGAGCGGTGGGTTGGCCCCTGGCCTTCATCAGGCGTGTTCTATGGCATGCAGGTCATCAGTGGTGAGGGCACACTTTCGGTGCCGTACCACTTGGGATATTGGCGCGGCGGTCCCCTGAATCCCGAGAAGCCAGATGAAGCTGTCGTTGGCTATAATCTGGCCCAGGAACAGGGGCTAGAAGTAGGGGATACGATGCGCATACGTGACGTGCCTTTTACAGTTGTGGGCATCCGCGAACGCCTGCGCTACGACCCTGACAATGACGCCAACTATCGCATAGACATCTCAATGGAGGCACTGCGCCGCGTGCTGCACGATCCATTTGCCTTGGGCGAACTCACCCTGCTCGTACCACCGGCGAGAAGCCAGCAGGAGAAGAGCATCTTCCTGCAAGAAATCGGTACCCGTCTGAACGTCGGCCGACTGCTCACCGTCAAAGCCCGTCTGGCCGAGATCACACGCAGCTACCCAGCCGCCTGGACGCTGACACAAGCGAATGCGCTGGACAGTATCCGCCATGCCAGAGCGATCCATGCCGGTATTGTGGTACTGTGCAGCGTGCTCTTGCTGGCCGCGAGCGCACTAGCCGTGGCTGGGACCATGACGGGCAGATTGATGCAGGACGAATTGCGCGTGGGCTTGCTAAAGGCCCTGGGGGCCGATGAGGGAATGCTCCTGGGCGATTACCTACAAATGGCCGCTATCCTGGGACTCGCCGGGGGACTGCCTGGCGTGCTTGGGGGTTGGGAGCTCTCAACCTGGCTAAACCAACTTGGGTCATCCACATCAGTGGAATTGCTGTTCACACCACGTTTGGGAGCTGCAGTGTTCTTTTTCATCGTGCTGACGGCCATGATTGCGGCCATCGCTCCCGTCAGCCGAGCCATTCGCCAAGATGCAACCCGGATATTGTATTCGACGTCTCTGATAGAGCGCGAGGCCGAGTCTTTAACCAAAGCAACGGCTTCGTCACCCATGAGTGGCACAGTTACGCCCGGAGGTTCTGAATCATGAGAAAGGCACTACTTATCGTCGTTCTGTTGGCGGTTGTCGCCCTGGCAATAGGCTTCATCGGACCAAGATTGCTGACCCGCCCTACCCAGGAGCCAGAGGTTGCCGCTCTGGGTGAAGCCTCACCCCGCGAAGATCAGACACTCATTACCGGAAGAGGCGTCTTCGTGCCGGCACGCTGGGCAAAGCTGAGCTTCCCGATCAGCGGACAACTGGAGGCAGTCAAAGTCACCATAGGTGTCACCGTGACCGCTGGCCAAGCCTTGGCCACACTGGAACGCCAAGAACTAGAGCTGCAGGTCCAGTTGGCACAGAGTGAGCTGGAGACTCAGGAAGCGCAGCTCGCACAATTGCAGGAAGGTGGATCTCAGGCTGAGATTGCGGCGGCGCAAGCCAGCTACGAAGCGGCAGTTGCTGCCTTCGAGGAACTACAGGCCGGGCCAAGTGCAGGGGAGAGAGCCCTCGCTGAGGCCGACTTTAAGAGAGCCGAAAGAGCGCTGCAACGCGCCCAAGCAGCCTATGATGCCGTGAGCAGCTGGCCTGATATTGGTGCACGGCCCGAATCTTTGCAGTTGGAGCAGGCCACGTTTGATTACCAGCGCGCCAAGGCAGCATACGAACTGGCCCTCTCCGGCCCAAGCGAGGCTGCGCTCAAACAGGCTGAAAGCCAGGTGGCTTCAGCAAAGGCGCAACTGGAGGCTTTGACCGGTGCGCAGCCTAACGCAATCAGGGCAGCGCAGGCCAGCGTGACGCGCGCAGAGGTGGCCCTGACCCAGGCCCAACTGAGACTGGAGCAAGCTACGTTGTATGCCCCGTTCGATGGTACGGTTACCTCGATTGCGGACATGCAGGCGGGGGAGATGGTCAATCCTGGCAGTACAATCGTGACCGTGGCAGATCTGAGCGAATTGCAGGTAGAGATCACCGACCTCGACGAGTGGGGCGCAGCCAACGTAACGGCGAATCGGGTTGTAGACTTGTTGGTGCCGGCCCTGAACAACCGCAACTTGCGAGGGCGTGTGACTTTCGTGGCCAGTGAGCCCACTGTGCATCCCAGCGGCGCGGTGTTTTACAAAGCCATTGTCGCCCTGGACAGACAGGACCCTGCTCTGCGCTGGGGTAACTCTGTGCGCATCAGGTTGTACGTCGCGGGTGCACGTGGCGTTGGCTTCCGCTAAACAGCAGGCTACAGAGCGCTATGTTGGCAGCATGTCCACCTAGCCGCACACACCATTCCTTTTACAGTAGCCAAGGATAAAGCATGTCGGAAGAAACACCTGCGCTCGAAGCTTTCTCGTTGACCAAGAGCCGCAGGACAAGCGATGGGGAATCGTACATCTGGCGCAGCCCACAAATCGTGGTGCAGCCTGGCCAGTTCGTCGCTGTGCTCGGAGAGCATCCTACCGATGTCCAGCTATTGCTGGGCTTGCTCTCCAGCCTGGTCGAGCCCACAGGAGGCGTGCTGCGCATCGATGGTCAGGCCTCGGAGGACCTGCCCCGCCCACAACGTGCCGGCTTGCGCGCGCACAAAGTGGGGCTTTTATTCCGCCAACCCAAACTTCTGCCTGAGTTGAGTGTCCTCGACAACGTCACTCTGCCCCAACAGTATGTCGGCGCCCCACGACAGCAGGCCCAAGAACGTGGGCGTGCCCTGCTCGAGCGTCTCGGGCTGGGCGATGCCCTGTCCAAGAAGCCTGCCGACCTCACGCCGCTGGAGGGGCAGCTAGTCGCCTTGGCTCGGGCACTGATCAATAACCCGGTGATCATTCTAGCTGATGAGCCAACGGCTGAACTATCCCCCGACGAGGCACAACGATTGCTGGAGCTTGGGCGTGAACTCTGTCAAGAAGAAGGCATCGCCATTCTGCTTGGCACTTCTGAGCCAGAGTTGGCCAGCTACGCAGAGCACAGCATCGACCTGCCAGCCAGGACTCCTGAACCGGTTCCGCTCGCCCCGGAGGAGATCAGTGCCAACGATCTGTTCTCCGAGCTGTACGAGACCGAAATCTCGCCCTTGCTGCGCCCCCTGGGGCCCCTTCTCAATTTCGTGGTCAAGCCATCATTGTACATCATCGTGGTGGCCCTGGTCATTGTTTTCCTGACCTTCTTCGGCCTCACGATGGCCCGTGCTGGTCGAGCCGGCCAAGACGTCAACTTGGGGGGAGCCATCTCCCAGTCAGTGGGTGAATCGGTGAGCTACCTGGGCGATTTGCTGCATGGCAACCCCGGCACCTACCAGAACCAAGCCAGGTTTTTCTACTGGGTGCGCAGCGAGAGGTTGATTGCTGACGCGGTGAGGCGTACTCTTAGCAAGAGCGTGGTGTTGTTGTTACTTTCCATGCTCCTGGGCGCGCTGATCGGCGTGCCATTGGGGCTCATGTCCGCTCTGGTCAGACACCGCAAGTTCTCACTTTTCTTCATGGTGGCAGCGATTGTAGGGGTTTCCACTCCCAGCTTCTTCCTGGCTTTGCTGCTGCAAATTCTGGAGGTCACCTTTTACAGGAGGACGGGCATCTCCCTGTTGCCCGTGGGAGGCTTTGGTTGGGATAGACACATTGTGCTTCCCGCGCTGGTTCTGGCAGCCCGGCCCATCGCCCAGGTGGCACGGGTGTCTTCTGTCGCTCTGGCCGAGGTTCTGGACGCAGACTATATACGCACAGCACGGGCCAAGGGATTGATCACCCGCGAGATTCTGTCAAGACATGCCTTGCGCAACGCCGGTGTGCCAATCCTGGCCGCCATGGGCAGTTCTTTGGGGTTCTCCCTCTCCAGCCTGCCCATCGTCGAAACGATCTTCCAATGGCCTGGCATGGGTGACCTGTTGCTCAGTGCAATCCGGACCCAGCAACCCAGGCTGGCTGCGACTCTTGCTTTCATCCTGGGCGTCTTCTTTGTGATCGTTCACGTGGCCCTGGGTTTTTTCTACCGCTGGGTTGACCCTCGCCTGCGAGAGGAAAAAACAGGCCTCGCAGTCAAACGCAGTTGGGTGGACCTGGTAACCACAAGCTGGTCAGACCTGCGCGAAATACCCAATAGACTGGATTCGCTCCTTCCTTGGCTGCGCAAAGGGGACGAAAAAGGCTTGCCTCCACTGCCCAGCGCCCGCGCTTCTGGCTATGAGGCATCGGAGCAGCAGCACCGTCGAGACGCCAAGATCAAGGCCGAACGCCGGCGTGCCTGGATGCAGAGCACCGCGGGCAGCCTGCCATTTGTGTTGGGAGTCGCCATTCTCTTGGTGCTGATGGTTGCTGTCGTGACCGGGCAGCGGTTCGCACCGTATAGTCCCTTCACCACGTATAGCAGCCTGGAAATCGATGGCGAACTCACGTACGCGCCGTTTCCACCTTCCGATCTGTTCTTCCTGGGTACAGATCAACAAGGGCGTGACATCTTGAGCCTGTTGCTGTACGGAGCGCGGCGTACGCTCTCGTTGGCCTTCTTCGCCGTGGTGGCGCGACTCCTCATGGGAGTAATCCTGGGAGCCCTCGCTGGATGGTTCTCTGACAGCCTATTGGACCGAACGATCATGGGCCTCACTCAAGTCGTAGCCGCTTTCCCCGCGCTCCTGATGTCCATGGTGCTCATCTATGCCTTGGGCATCCAGCAGGGGCTGTGGGTGTTCGCCCTGGCACTATGCCTGATCGGCTGGGGCGAAACCGCTCAATTCGTGCGCAGCAAGGTCATGCACATCCGCGAACAGGACTATATCGAGGGGGCCATGGCCACTGGCCTGGGTGACGTACAGCTGTTGGCACGGCATGTCTTGCCCAACCTGGTACCTTCTCTGGTAGTCCTGGCCTTTCTGGAAATGGGCGGCGTATTGATGCTGCTCGGAGAACTGGGATTCATCGGCGTTTTTATCGGTGGGGGTACTCGCAGCATCAGCGCAGCAGATGCTCTCGTCACTTACTTTGACGTGCCTGAATGGGGAGTGATGCTCTCTAATACGTGGCGGAGCTTCCGCAGCTACCCGTGGATGACCCTGTCCCCAGCATTGGCCTTTACGCTCTCCATTGTGGGCTTTAACCTCTTCGGTGAAGGGTTGCGGCGGCTGACGGAGCGACTCACCCTCAGTATGCACCGCATTGTCAACCGCTACACCATCGGAGCGGCACTGGGTGTCGGAGCTTTGTTGCTCATGGCAGTAGAAGGCACGGGGAGCTGGGCGCATTTCGCTCCCATCGCCAACCAGTTCAACAGCGAGCGCGCCATGTCCGACATACAGCACCTGGCTTCACCTGAACTGCAGGGCCGCAGCGTTGACACTCCGGGACTACAGGCAGCCGCAGAGTACATAGCAGGAGAATTCGCTGCCCTGGGCCTGCAGCCAGCAGGACCTATGGTTGGCGGCAGTCCGAGCTACTTCGTTCCAGTGCCTTTCGAGCACCAGAAGTTGACCCGCTTGCCCTCGCTTGAGCTGCTTGACAGCATTGGGCAACCGCTGATGCCCCTGAAATATCGGCGTGATTACGCGGAAGTGCCGGACGAAGTGAACCGCTTCGAGAAGTTCAAAGCTCAGGTCGTCTGTGTGGCTTTGAACAGGCGCGCGGAAAGTTGGCCGCAAGGCATGGATGTTGATTCACCAGATGTATTGGACAAAGTAGTACTGCTCCCCAATGGCTGGATTCCATCAGTTCTCAATTTGATGCGTCTTCGCGCAGTGCTGATCGTGGCCGATGCAGACTTTATCACACATCGCGAACTGGCGGCCAGAAGCAGCATTGGCTCCTTCGCGCGGGGGGAGAGCACGGCCTATCTATTCATCTCTCCGCGCGTCGCAGATGCCATCCTCCGACAGGGCGGATACAGTTTAGAGCAAGTCCGCCAGCGGCAGAGCACGCTCCAGGAAGACGACGGCTTTGTGCTCCACACAGGGGTTGATGCCACCATCGACGTGGACGTCAGCGACAACAAGACCGACATGCTCCATTACGTGCAAGCCTTCATCCCCGGCCGGGACGTGGGCTCGCGAGGCCAAGACACAGGCATGGACCGGGAGATGGTGATCTTGCTGGCCCATTACGACGGCTTGGGTCGTGGTTTGGATGGTACGCTTTATCCTGGCGCTAACAAGAATGCCAGCGGGGTGGCCGTGATGTTGGAAACGGCACGCTTGTTGGAAGAGGCTGATCATCAGCCCTACCGCACGGTGATGTTTGTCGCCTGGGCCGGGGAAGAGGTTCGCGCTACCCCAGGTTACTGGAACATGCTGCGCAGCCGGCCAGGGTGGCTGGAGCGTTACCGCATCTCGGCGGTGATTGAACTGATCGGCGTCGGCGCCGGGACAGGCGATACTCTGCTCCTGGACGGCAGCACCAGGGGGCGCTTGACAGAAGTACTACAGCAGACCGCCAAACGGGTCAATGTCAACACCAGCACACTCGGTACCGGCATTCACGGCGTCTACAGCGATCTCTATCCAAAGCCGGACACCAAGATCCCCTACATCTCCATCACCTGGGACGGCAGCTACACCACTGCGCACACGCCAGAGGACACTATCGAGAGCATCGAACCGCACAAGCTGCGCGATGCCGGTCGCGTGGCCGCGCTCGCGGTGATGTACTTGGCTCACGAGAAGGAGTATTAGCCGCTTACGAAGCTAGTGCACGGTCAAGCATATCAAAAAGGAGCATCACAGCAAGGAAAACTGCTCGCCCAATCAAGTATGGTTCAGAGGGAACCAAACATAGAAGAAGCGCGACAGGAAAAGCAGAGATCATTGCCTTCTTCCAATCTGGTTTCAGAAACTATCTGATTGCTCCCTAATTCACCATAGCGTCATTCACTCCTTGTTTGCAGCGTGTCTGACAATTCACGCACTTGGCTGGACTTAATCCATTTGTCTCAAGCGTGATGCGCATCGCCCACCTGCGGACAAACCGTATCGTACGTGCATGGGCCATTGTAGCAGCGCTCACACGTCGAGCAGCCTCAATCTGCTTGGCATCTTTTGACTCCGGGATATGCAGCCCGGTGACCGCTTGCATCTCATCCAGGAGTTGGCCCCGTTCCTTCTGACCAGCCTGGGCATAGTGCTTCTTCATCCGCCGCAGATGCTTCTGTCGCTCGTCGATGTGCATCCCGTGTTCTGTGGACATGTCTCCCTTCGGTAGCATTTCGCATGAGGGAATGCGTCGACTTGGTCGTTCTCACCTTATGGTGGTAGAATTCAAGTGCGCAGGTATGTGTGTCACCGCACTCTTTGATCGCAGCACTGCGTGAACCGCTGGGAAAGCGCGTCAGCACAAGTCCGGAGATTCAGGATGCATTAGGGCCGATTCTCAGCTCCCGCCGAAATCCTTTGTCCAGCCGGTATCTGATTCGGTTATGAACTAGCAGTCTCCCGCATGAGTCTTTCTCAGAGGTTGGGAGTAGCCCAGGGCTCCAACCCAACACGCGGACAAGGTCGGCCAAGTTCTCATTGTGGCGCCAGGACGCGCTTGAGTGATTTACCAACGCAGTGGATCGAGAGCGTGACGCACGCGATGGTTCCATTGGAATCGATCAGAGTTCGCTAGAAAGACACGGGGCAATCTCAGAAGGAGTGAGAGGGTGGAACTCAGACAGTATCTCCAAATCGTCCGGAAATGGCTATGGTTGATCGGCCTGGGCACGCTGCTGGCGGGTGGGGTCGCTTATGGGGTCAGCTCTCAGTCAACCCTCGTCTATGACGCTACGACCACCCTGCTCATTCGAACTAGCAGCGATGGCGGTGATACTCATGGTACCATGCTTGTGAACCAATACCTGGCTGCAACGTACCGAGAACTGCTGACCAAGCGTCCGATCATCGAGGCAGCAGGCTTGAGTCTTGATCTGGCTCCATCTGCCATCGATGAGTTGGTGACCAAGGTCAGAGTCTGGGTTGTGCCCAACACCTCGCTGGTCCGCTTGGCGGTGGAACACAGTGATCCTCGCTTGGCGATGGAACTGGCGAACGAAATCGTCTCGGTCTTTGTGCAGGCTCAGCAGGAATCAGGGCGGGGAAATAACCGGGATATTTCTGTGGTAGAGCCAGCGAGCCAACCCGCGGAACCGGTAGCGCCCCGAACACTGTTCAACACGCTGGCGGCGGCGATCGGGGGCTGCGGCCTGGCCATTGGGATCGCCTTTCTCATTGAGTACTTGGACGACACGCTACGCACTGTGGAGGATATTGACCAGACCTTATCGCTGCCCACGTTGGCGGCTATCCCTCACCTCAGCCGCCGTCAGAAGCGATACAGGACCCCGGTTGCGTTGGCTGACCCCACCTCGTCCCCGGCCGAGGCCTACCGCGCCTTGCACGCTACACTTCAATTCTCCAACGGAAACAGCCGTTCAAACGGGAACAATAGGCTCAATACGATGCTAGTCACCAGCCCGATGTCCAAGAGGGAGAAAGCCAACATTGCGGTCAATTTGGGTGTGGTTATGGCCCAGGCCGGCCTTGAGGTGCTTCTCGTGGACGCTGACCTGCGGCAACCCGAATTGCACCACATCTTCGGGCTGACCAACGAGACCGGCCTTACCACCCTGCTGGCAGGAAATGGCAACTGTCAGGAGTGCATTTCCAGAACGGATATTCCTAGCCTATGCGTGCTTGCCAGTGGACCGCTGCCTGAGCCGTCAGCGTTGAGTTGGCAGCAGATGCCCCGCCTTTTCGAGGAACTGAGGCCGCATGCCGACGTCGTTCTGTTTGATGCCCCACCAGTTTTGGTGGCCGCTGATACGCTGGTGCTGGCTTCACAGGTAGAGGGGACGATTTTGGCGGTCGAGAGCGGTTCCACCCAGCGCGAGGTGGCGAAACAAGCGATGGAAAGACTGCGCGGTGTGCAGGCCAAGATTATGGGTGTGGTTCTGAACAGGGTTTAGGCCAAGCAGTGCCGACACTAGGAGAATAGGTGCGAGCTGTGAAAAGCGTGATTGCCGGCATGTTCGTTGACAGGCGCTTGATGAAAGGTTCGCTGCTGGCTTTGCTGATCACGGGTGAGATCCTCCTCGGATACCTGATCGCGGTGAGGCCACAAGACCCGTACCTGATCCCTGGAGCTGCCATTGGCCTAATCGTGATCGCAGTCACCTTCATGGAGCCTGTCTTCGGTCTCTATCTATTTGTGGCCACAGCATTCACCGAAGCGCTATTGATGTTCGGCTCGGTCTCTGCGGCAAGGCTGCTGGGTATCCTGGTGCTCGTGGCCTGGATCACACGGTATCTTGCTGGTGGCCGCTTCGAGATCATCATGCCTGGTCAAGCCTGGTTCGCTGCTATGCTTATCTCATGGGGCCTCATGTCGGCGCTATGGGCCATGGATGCTCAGAGGCTTCCTAGCGCCCTGCTGCTGTTGGTCCAGTTGATGGCGCTCTACATTCTGGTCATCAATCTCGTGAACTCGGTCAGAAGGATCAAGATCGTCCTAGCCATTATCGTGATTGTCAGCCTCGCACTTGCCCTTCTGACAATCTTGCGCGTCGTCAGCGGAGAACTGGTTGAGGGGCGGGTGGACCTTGGCCAGATCAGTGTTGGAGACCCGAATGCGCAGGCCGCCTACCTCCTACCCAGTGCCACGCTGTTGATGATTTTGTTTAGCCACAAGGCGCAGTTGGCGCAGAAGCTACTTCTGTTGCTTGGTCTGTCAGTCATTACACTGGCTATCCTGGCCACGTCTTCGCGTGGTGCGATGGTTTCGTTGGCTGTCATCCTGATGCTTGGAATAATCATAGATCACAAGCTGTGGCAGGTTACGCTTCCAGCCATGCTGGTAGGTGGGGTGGCCACGCTCTTCCTACCTCATACTTTCATAGAGCGCCTCGAAGCCCTTGTGACACTATCCGACAGAGGTGCTGGGCGCGTAGACATCTGGCTGGTTGCCTTGGAGATTATCCGGGCTCATCCGGCTTTGGGCGTTGGACTGGACAGTTTTGGGCGAGCGTTTGACAAGTATGTGTCTGAAACGTCGGGCATCATGTCCGACATCGGCAGGGGAAGAGGCTCGCACAATATCTTCCTCAACGTGCAGAGTGAACTGGGTGTGATTGGATCTGCTTTGTTTGTTGTCTTCATAGGGATGACTCTCAAGAGCGGCCTGGTCGCTGTGGCGAACTGGAGGCGGGCAGGCGCGTCTCAAATGGCGGGCTTGGCTTTGGCAGTGTGGCTCAGTCTGGTAGGGATGCTGGCGGTGGGCCTATTCATGGATCTGCAGTATTGGAAGCTATTCTGGCTGCTATTGGCTTTGCCACAGGTGATGCGACGTCTGTCGGCGGAAGTGGTCCAGGAGACAGCATCCAGATGAGAGTGCTCATTCTGTCTCATATGTATCCCTATGCGTTGGAGCCCACTTTCGGTGTCTTTGTGCATGACCAGGTGAAGGAACTGGCTGGCCATTGTGAAGTGGTGGTGATTTCCCCCACTCCACTGGCGCCCCCTATCCTGCGCGGGCTCAGAGCCAGATGGGGTCGCTATGCTTCAAAACCAGCAAAGACCAGGTTGGAGGGCATAGAAGTTCACTATCCCAGGTACATCAACATCCCCGGCAAGCGCGGATTTCCACTGTCGGCCTTCTTCTACGGCTGGGCAATTCGGGGGCTCGTGGTCAGGTTGAAGAACAGCTTTGATTTCGACCTCATCCACGCCCATACTATCTGCCCTGATGGCTTCGCCGCTAGCTGGCTCGGCCGAACGGTAGACACCCCGGTAGTGTGCACCATCCATGGGTCGGACGTTAACGTTTACCCCCACCGCACGCGGCTCACGCGCCTTGTCACAAAGAAAGCGATCAGCAGCGTCGACGTGATCATCACCGTTAGCGCGGCGCTGAAGGACAAGACGCTTGCGCTTGGAATCCCAAAACGAGAGATTCGGATTATTCCCAATGGCGTTAATCTTCGAAGATTCGCTCCGATTGGCAGAGGGCAGGCCAGGGCAGAGCTGGGCTTGCCGCAAGATAGGAAGATCCTTGTATATGCGTCTCGTTTGGACGAGGCAAAAGGGTTATCTTGCTTGCTGGCAGCCCTTGAAAGGGTGTTGAGCCATGACAGCCATTGTCTGCTGGTTCTCGTCGGCGATGGACCTTACAGACAGCATCTGGAGCAAGAGGCCATAGAGCTGGGCCTCCAGGATGACGTGATCTTTGCTGGTCTCAGGCCCCATGCTGAGATTGTCAAGTGGATGAGCGCTTGCGATCTCGTTGTTCAGCCGAGCCTGAACGAAGGATCACCCTTGCCAGTCTACGAAGCCTTGGCCTGCGGGAGACCGATGATTGCTTCCCGGGTCGGAGGGATCCCCGAGTTGATTACTAGTGATGACTATGGCTTACTGGTCCCCCCGGCGGATCCGGAAGCGTTGAGCAAAGCGTTACTGTCTGGATTTCGAAAGGAATGGGACCCGGAACGGATAAGAAAACACGGCGAGAAATACACCTGGGGGCGGGTCGCTGACCAATTGATCAGCTTGTACGAGGAGCTCTTGGCGAGCCACACTGAGTCACATGTTCGGCATGCTGGTCTCTATGAGCAGGCATGAGGAAGATCCATGAGCGTCTGTCATGTCACGTCTCTCCATCCGCCTTTCGATGTGCGGATCTTTCACAAAGAATGCAGAACCCTGGCCCGGGCCGGGTATGACGTCACACTGCTGGCCCAGGCAGACTGGAGCGAGAAAGTGGTCGATGGCGTACGTGTCATCGGACTGCCGAGAATCACCAAGCGCTACCAACGCCCGCGCGTGTGGCAACGGATCGTAGAAGAAGTCAGGAGACTGCAGCCGGATATCGTTCATTTTCACGACCCTGAGTTACTGCTGGTGACCCCTTTCCTTCGTCCGGCCAGGCTGATCTATGACTGTCAGGAACCATATGCTGAAACGATGTTGGTGAGGCGCTGGATTCCTCGCCTGCTACGGTATCCTGTGAGCAGACTGGTAGCCTTCCTGGAGCCGATGCTGGCACGCTGGACAGATGCGATTGTGGTGACGGAAGGCAGCCACGTTGATCGTTTTCGAAGAGGCGAGACGCCTATCATCTTGCTGTACAATTATCCCCTGTTGAGCTGTTTTGACTTTGAGCGCTGTAGCGATGGAAAAACGGTCATCCATGTGGGGGTTTTGTCTGAAGGACGGGGCTCCACAACGATGATCGAGGCAATGAATTGGGTCGCCCGGCGAGTGCCTGGAGCCAGACTCCTCCTGGTTGGTCCTTTTGATTCTCCAGCAGACGAGGCCGAGGTGCGGCGGCTCATCGCTGACTATGAGCTTGAGAATGTTGTGGAAGTCGTGGGATGGGTTCCCTTCACTGATTTGCCCAATTGGCTTGCCCGAGCTGATGTGGGACTTGTTCCCTGGCAAACGAACGAAAAGTTTCCACCACAAATCATTCCCACCAAAATGTTTGAGTATATGGGCTCCAGACTTCCTGTTGTGGCCAGCAACCGGCCAGCTATCGGGCGCTTTCTGGCTGGTCTGGATTGCGGTCTGCTGGTGGAACCAGGTGATTCACAGGGGTTCGCGGAGGCCATTGAGTATTTGCTAACCCACCCCGCAGAGGCGAAAGGCATGGGCGAGCGAGGCCGTCAGGCGGTCGAAAAAGCTTACCGTTGGGAGACAGAGGGTAAGAAGCTGCTGGCGTTGTATCGTCAATTGGCGTAAGCGAGGCTGTAACCTTGGCCAGACAGGACGGATGATCAGGTGACGCAGAACGTTGCTCCAGATGGAAAGCAAGCTGAGTTTCGCTCAGCCCGGCGCCGATCCATGCCAGTTGAGGGGGAAAGGAGAAGGAAGCACCTCAATCAGCGCCTTGAATTGCTGTCTGTCATCGCCTTGGCCACGATCTGCCTCGTATGGTTTGCATGGCCTCTGTTTTGGTCAGCATCAGAGAATGTGCGTCTCGTGGGCACATTCAACACGGATGAGGAAGCTCACGTCATGTTGCTAAAAGAAGCCATCGACAATCGCTTCCCGCGACTGGGGTACTACCAGTATGGGTATGCCTACCTCAATATGGGGTTGCTACCTCTGTTTCTACTGAGTTATTTCACGGATGTTACCGAACAGCACATTGTTGTATGGCTGCGTATGATACCGACGCTGTTCGCCATCGCCACGGTTACCTTGACTTTTGTGATGGCCCGGCGCTACTTTGGCCGCCTGGCTGCGTGGCTGTCTGCGTTTCTGCTGTCCTTCACCGTGCTCAACTTCCTGCGAATGTCAGTCATGTCTCATTCCGATATTTCCCAGGTATTCTTCCTGATGCTGGGCATATACTTCTGTTGCCGTTTGGCTGAAGACGGGCACTCGACATGGCTGATATCGGCTTCTGTGGCGGCCGGGTTTGCTTTCGGCTGCAAGTATTCGGGCCTGTTCCTGCTGCCTATTATTGGGCTCTATGCGATGCTTCGAACGATCCAACTGGATACGGCGCAGCTCAGCGTCAACAGTGACCAAGTCGTGAGATCGGCTCGCCTTCTCTCTACACTGGTGGGTGTTGGGCTCCTGATCTTGGGATCTGTGATCATTCCGTATGCCGCAGCGCCTTACGTTGGCGCAGAGTATTTTGGTGTCCCAATCCCGCAGTTCCTCAACTCACTGCGCGTCATGTCTATCGTTGCTGGTGCCGGTCTGGTTTTGCTGGCTGTTGTGCCACTTATCTGGAGCTCTGTCCGTCGCAGGCCCAAACTCGTCTACTTGATCAAGCTGGGGATGCTTGCGGCAATCACATTTGCTTTGGCCTTCTTTGTAACGTCTCCTTTCAACGTTTTCAGCCTACGATCGGGTTTCTGGCGTGGCTTTCTCTATGAATCTCTACACTCTTCGTTTGGGCACGTCTTTCAAGCGGAGGTTGACAAGCTGCAGTGGCTTGGCATCTTATCTTCACCTGAGTTGCTGGACCCATTCATCTTAGGTTTGGCTGTCGTCAGCCTCGCCCTGACGGTATATAAGGTGGCGAAGAGGGGCTGGCAAGGGCTGTTGGACCCCGAGTCTGTTATGTGGGTTTGGACACTCTTCTATTTCGTCTTTCTCGTCTGGCGAGTCAACGTACGCACCCATCGCGCCCTGTTACCGATCGTTTCGTTCCTACTTATTCTCACGGCTCATGCTGTCAGCCGACTGATACAGTATGCCGCTACCAAGGTATCCAGGCGGCTTGTATCGGCGTTGACTATTGCCGGTCTACTGATCATCGTGGGGCTTGAACTCCCTGAATCACTGGACCGAACGCTGCAGTTCCGTCAATCGACCGTCAGCCGCGAGCAGAGGAGCGATGCGGTCTTGGCTGGGCAGTGGCTGGCGGGACGCTACCCGCCTTCGACCCGTATTCTGTATGACCCGTATAGTTATGTCCCTCCGGCCTTTGCCGATGCCCACGCTACACCCTGGGGGGGAACACTCCAGCTGCTGGAAACGCTTGAACCTGATGTGGTGATTGTCAACGGCTATCATTCAGGCAGGTTCTCTGATGTCCGACAAGCGGCGACATACGCTCGTGATGAAGCCAACTTCATGGCCAAGTATGAATACTATGAGACCTTGAGAAACAGGGAAGCTGGCTACGTGCTTGTACGTGACTTTGGTAGCGTCCAAGTTTACGGGAGGCAATGAACTTGGGGGCTGCCTCTTGGTGAAGCAGTGTCTTTGAATTCTCGAATTTGACATGGATGAACAGATAAGGGAAAAACTGGGAATCTGTTCAGGATAGTGCTGCATATCCAAGAGGGTACACAGGAAGGTATCCCTATACATTGAATAGCGAACAGGAAGGTTAAGGCCAGACAGTCCATGGATATCCATTGGTTGCTCCTGAGAATCCGAAAAGACTATTTGTTTGCTCCTCGACACCAAGAATACAGGCAGATTCTGGAGGTTGCCAGGAAGCAGAAGTACAAAGCGATGTCCTTGCTGGAATTCTCCAAGTCCGGGAGGACCGGTCATCAAAGAGTCTTGGCCCTTCGCCATGACGTTGACAACAATAATCGCAAAGGGGTCAGACTTTTCTTCGAACTGGAGAAGGAATTCGGTGTTTCAGCCACCTACTATTTTAGACTGAAGACCTTCAAAATGACTCGGGTCGTGGACGAAATACTGGAATACGGTTCGGAGGTCGGGTATCACTTTGAGGAACCCGCAACTCTGGCCAAGCGCGATAGGATCACCTCGTGCCGGGAATTGGAGAAGGAGGAGAATAGGAAGCGCATTGATGAAATGATGGAGCGCAACATCCAAAACATTAATGCGAAATTGGGTATACAGATCAAATCACTCTGTAGCCACAACGACTTTTACAACCGCCAACTAGAAGTTGAGAATCATGCCTTTCTCTCCGATAGAGTCCGGCAGAAATTCAACATCCTTTTTGAAGCATACGACCCCTCGTTCATGGCCCTGTTTGACGAACGTGTTTGCGACGTGACCGACGACTCGTGTTTGTGGCACGACGACCGCTCTCCTGTGGAAGCTATGTTGGATGGAGTGCCCAAGATATACGTTCTCACCCACCCACATCAATGGCATCCGGCTCCAATCTTGAATACACGCGAGAATATGCAAAGGCTGTTCCAAGAGTTGTACTACCGATCGAGGGGCTCTTCATGCAGGGGGAGCGACAAGGTTGTTTCCAAAGAGGGGACTTAACAACAGTGGAATCCGGAAGCATTCCCTTCGTCACAGTTGTAGTACCGGTATACAATGAAAGAGCCTACGTAGGTGAGTGCCTGCATTCCTTGATCAAGTCGGATTATCCCACGGGCCATTTTGAAGTGCTGGTGCTCGATGGCGGGTCTGATGATGGTTCCCGGAACATAGCTCTGGAATTGGCTCGAAAGTCTGACTTCATTCGTCTGCTTGACAATCCCAGGCGAATCGCCGCTGCTGCCGTGAATATTGGCATACAAAACGCCAGGGGGGACGTGGTCATCACTTTGAGTGCCCACAGTTACGTCGCCAGTGATTTCATCAGCCAAAGTGTAATCTATTTGACCAAGACGGGAGCGGCTTGTGTGGGTGGCCCCATTCATAGCATCTCTCACTCGTTTCTCGGCAAGACGATATCGCTGGCGATGAGTTCTCCATTTGGTGTGGGGAACGCGCTTTTTCGCTACTCTCGCAGAGAGCAATACGTGGATACGGTTGCCTTTGGCGCTTATCGCCGGGAAGTCTTTGACGAGATTGGGCTTTTTGATGAGAGCTTGGTGTACAACGAGGATGATGAATTCAACTGCCGACTACGTGAACGCGGGGGAAAGATTTTCCTAACCCCAGCGATAAAGTCCTTCTATCACACCAGGACGTCGTTGAGACGACTTTGGAAACAGTATTTCCAATATGGACTGGGCAAGGTAAGCGTCGTACGGAGACACCCACAAGCTGCCATGATCCGTCACTTTGTCCCATTCGCTTTTGTGTCAACCTTGTTGGCTAGCGGCCTGCTGGGACTATTCAGCCCCGTTCTCCTAAGGCTGTGTTTGCTCGTGTTGGCAAGTTATCTGGCTGCTTCGTTGCTCTTCTCATTTCGAATCTCTGCCAGAAACGGCTGGCAACATCTGCCTGTTTTACCGGCAGTCTTTGCCTGTCTGCATTTCAGCTACGGTCTGGGATTCCTGGTTGGGCTGCTGAGATTGGTGGGGGAATCAACGCGTAGGCTACTGATAGGAAATGCTGTCGACTGACACCAAGAAAACCGCTGAGAAGCGTTTCATTGCTAGCAACAACAGTGCCAAGGGGTTTCCAAATGGTACGTAACAGACGGACAGAACCGGAGGTCATGGTCATTGGCATAGATGGCGCTTCGTGGGATGTGCTGAACCTCATGATGAAAGCCGGAGCGATGCCGAATCTCAAGAGACTGGTGGACACAGGTGTTGGCGGCATTTTGACTTCCACTATCCCGCCCACATCTCCCCCGGCCTGGACATCATTCATGACCGGTAAGAACCCAGGAAAGCATGGAATATTCTCATGGTGGGAAGCTCTAAACCACCAATTCGTTCCTGTCAACGCTCGGAATATTGATGGAAAAACCCTGTGGCAACTGCTGGGAGAGAGCGGAAAGAAAAGCGGCGTATTCAATGTGCCTATGACATATCCTCTCCCCCCTCATCCCATCAACGGATTCTTGATTACGGGATTGCTGACTCCCAGCATCGAGTCCGAGTTTACGTATCCAGCGAGCCTGCGCGATGAGCTGATGTCTCTGATTGGCGATTACACGATCCACGTCCCCTGGCTGGAGTACGAGTACAGGAAGAATGGTCGGCAGGCTCTGATGAAAGACCTCGCTGCCAAGCTTGAACAAAGGGGGGAGATTGCTCTGGCTCTTTTGGAGCGATATGAGACAGACTTCTTCATGGTCGTTTTCGCCGGCAACGACAGAATGAGTCATTGCTTGTGGAAATACATCGGGCTGGACCCTGCTGCAGAGCTTGACGCTGAGGGTCAGGAGATCCAAGCGATGATTCATGCCTACTATCGTCAGCTTGACGACATCCTTGGAAGAATGTTGGAGTATCGTGGACCCGAGACGAGCGTTTTCGTGATGTCTGATCATGGGTTTGGTCCAGTACGAAAGGAAGTATACATCAATAAGTGGCTGGCAGACCAGGGCTTTCTTGTATCGAGCTCAGATCCATGGAGCAGAAAAGTGCGAACTGGTCTGCGCCGCCTTGCGCGTTGCCTAGGCATTACAAAAGAACGTTGGCGCCGGGTGCTGGGCACACAGGCGACAAAGGCAGCTCAGGATATTGTCAACACTATCCGAATCGATTGGTCCAGAACTAGCGCTTATTCCAACGGCTCCAATACGATTCAGATCAATCTCAAGGGAAGAGAGCCCTATGGCATTGTAAATCCAGGGAGTGAGTACGAAGAAATCCGCGTGCAGGTCATCGACGGATTGGCTCAACTGCGTGACCCAGAGACAGGAAGAAAAGTGGTGAAAGCTGTTTTTCGAAGAGAAGAGATATTCGAGGGTCCGCATGTTCAACGAGCTCCTGACATCCTGATGCTCATGGCGGATGAAGGGTACGTAGCCTATGAGTGTGATGTGGACGTTGACCACGTTTTCGAGTTGCCAGGCTGGCGGAATGGCGAGCATACCTTGCAGGGTATCCTGACCGCTGCGGGAAAACACATCAAAAAGGGCTCAACGATTGTTGGAGCGGGGATCATTGATCTAGCCCCAACGATCCTGTACAGGATGGGCCTGCCGATTCCAGATGATATGGACGGGCAGATTCTTACAGATCTATTCGAAAATGAGTTCCTTGGCGCCAATACCCCTGTACCGGCCAGAACCTTCGAGCAGGCCGTGGACAAAGATCTCGGCCTGGGTGAGCGAGCCGAGGATGGAGAAGCCATCTTGGAACGGCTGAGAGGATTAGGGTACATCGATTAGCTTCATTGGGCGCTTCTCTTGCTCGAACGGGAGACAGTGTTCGCAAAGTCCTCACGCAAAGACTCACGAGGTGCACAATTTGGAGAACATCGGAGCTAGGCTCCTGAAGAATGCGTCTGCACGACTGCTCAATCAGTCTATCCTTGTCCTCTCATCCTTCGCCATTGCGATTTCGCTGGCCAGATTATGGGGAGCCGAGTCCTTTGGGAGATACTCCTTTGCCGTAGCCTTCGCTGAGTTGTTCACCTTCTCCTTTGACTGGGGCCTGCATTGGCTCCTCACCCGAGAGGTAGCGCGTGACAAAAAGAACGTCGCCAAGTATCTGAATAACGCCCTCGTGCTGACCTTTCTTCTTTCTCTCGGCACTCTGGCTCTGCTCGTCCTGTTGATCAACGTCTTTGACTATCCTTCGGAAACGATTCTTGTCGTATATCTTGCTGGAATATGGACGCTTTTGGAGGTTTTTGCCTCTTTGTTCATTCGGGGAGCGTTCTACGCCTTTGAGAGGATGGAGTATGAGACCCCACCACTGCTGGCTGGAAGGCTCTTTGCAGCGATCGGTGCACTTGCTGTGATAGCTGCCCGCGGTGGGTTGCTCGCGCTGATGCTGGTGTTGGTCGCCTCACGAGTGATCAAGCTGGTGGTTTGTGTAGTGATCTACACCAGGAGAATCGGACCTGTGGGACTTGCATTTGATTGGCAATTCTGGCGGGTCTTGGCAAAATCCACTTTCCCTTTTGGCCTGAATCTGGCTTTTGGACTGATTTATGCCAAGAGCAGCATCACTATGCTCTCCCTGCTAAGAGGAGATGAAGCCGAGATAGGGTTCTTCCGAGCAGCTTTGGCATGCGCCATGTATTGGCCGGAAGTGGGCATTGCCCTGACCACCTCCTTGTTTCCAATGATGTCGGAGCAGTACCTGGCAAGGCGAGAGTCCTTCATACTCAACTATCAAAGGTCGGTTCGGTGGCTCTTTGTCATAGGGCTGCCAGTGACGCTCGGTCTGTGTCTGTTGGGAGACAGGGTTGTCATCTTGCTCTTCGGTGAGGGCTTTGTGCCTGCGGTGGTCAGCCTTCGAATCTTGAGTCTGTCGGTGCTGTTGAAGTTCGTACACGGCGCCCCGGCTATGGTCTTGACGACGAGCAACAGACAAGGACTCCGTATGAGCATCATGGCTTTCGCTGCACTTGGCAGCATTGTTATGAACCTTTTTCTGATTCCCTGGAAGGGGTACGTGGGAGCAAGCGTTGCCGCAGTACTGACGGACAGTCTGATTCTTGTGACAAGCTACTTCTTTGTGTCCAGACAGTTGGGTGGGCTGCCTCTTCTAGCAGCCATAGCCCGTCCAACGCTGAGTGGGATCGTTATGGGCCTATATGTCTTTTTCTTCCGGCGTATGTCTCTATTCATATTGATCCCTTCAGCGGCAGTTATTTACGTAGCGGTTTTATATGCTCTCGGCGGGCTTCCGAGGGATGAACTCGCCAAATTGAAGGGAATGCTCCCAATGCGCTGGTTGAGATGGGTGGCAAAGTGATCCCATTTGGTTGCTCACGTTCTGATGTGTTCCCGGGTAGCAGCCGGTGGCTTCAACCTCTCCTGGTTCGAAACCCGGCCCTGTAGGCCTATCATAAGGTCATTTCCCGCAAGCTAGGAGCCTGCGCCTACAGTTGCTCTACGCCCAATGCCAGGGTGGGGAGCGAGAGACAAATGGGTAAAAGTTGATGAGGCGCCTTCGCGTCCCACGAATGAACTTGATAGCAGTTATTGTCCTCCTGGCCGCCGCTGCGTTGCTGAGGGGCCCCAAGCTGTTAAGTGCGTGGTACCACAATCTGGGCAGTCACGCGCTGCGCTTTGAATGGCGCGCCGTGCGCGAGGCGCCAAGCCTTCCCGCTTGTCAGCAGTGGACCGCCCATTCGGCTGCTGCCCAGCCGGTTGCACGGGCGCTACGCTTGAATCCACAGAGTGAGCGGGCACGCTTGAGCGCAGGGCGGGTCGCCTGGCTGCTGGGCGACTGTGAGACGGCTCTAGATGCATGGAGCAGCTTGGAATCAAGCGACGTGATCGCACGTTGGGAGCGTGCAAATGGCCTATATGCGCTGGGGTGTGAAGAGGAAGCCCTGGTGCTGTATCGGGAGATCAACGGGGCCGCCGATTATCTACACATGCGCGGAGAGATGGCAGAAACGTCACAGGGTACAGATGCAGCATTGGCTTGGTATGAGCTTGGTATGGAGGTCTTGCCAACGCTGGCGACGGCACAAAGGTTGGCTACGTTGTACCTGGAGAGTGAGCAGCGTGACGCTGCGATAGCGGCCTGGCGCAGGCTGGCTGACGGAACGCACGAGGCCGATCCAGATCATTGGTCGGCGCTGGGGCAGAGCGCCGAGTTAACAAAGGACTGGGAGACAGCTGTCCGCGCTTACGAGCGTGGGGCAGAGCAAAGCGACGATCCCTGCAGGTTTTGGGAGCGACAAGAGGCAGCCCTCGAACGACTTGAGGAATGGGCCAGAGCGGAAACTGTTTCTCAAGAGGCATTGGACGTGTGTCCAGAATGGCTGTGGCCTTACCTGCGACTGGGAGGTTTGCGAAGGCGACAGGCCGACTACGCTGGTGCGTTGTTTTGGTACAAACAGGCAGAGGTGCTGCGGCCGGAGCATGTCAGCCCAAAGTTCTATATTGGCGTGATTCACTACCGGCAGAAACAGTATGAGCAGGCTGAGACGTACTTCCAGCAGGCTCTGGCGTTAGATCCCTCCCATTCGTGGAGCATCTACCACCTCGCCTGGTGCTTTCACGAGACCGCGCAGAAGGTCAGGGCAGTGGAGACTCTGTCGCGAGCGATCCAGCAGCAATCTGGGGAGCCATGGAGATGGGCTGTGCTGTTGGGTGACTGGCAGTTGGAGCTGGGACATCGCGAGGAGGCTCTCGCAGCTTACCGGCAAGCGCTCTTGTGGCACCCAGGGGATGAGAGCATCCAAGCGCGCATCGAGAGCGCACTCCAATCCAGGCCCTGAACGATGCACAGTCGAAGCTGAACGTGGATGGCATGATCAGTGGCGGGAGCGTCCGAGCAGGGCTCGACGGCATCTGGCTCACGCCCAAGCGGAAGAGGGTGGCCAGCCAATACCCCGGCCAGGCTCGTCAGACAGGCACAGCCCGCGCCGCGCCGAATGCTAGGGAGGATGATGCATGAGCACGCCACGGGTCCTTGTCATAGGCATAGATGGAGCAACACCGGAGCTCATCAAGCCCTGGGCCGAAGCAGCCGGCTCATGCGGGGGGCTGCGGTCCGTTGCAGGCCTGGCCCAGCATGAACAGCGCAGCCGCATGGACCTCACTGGTAACCGGCTGCAATCCCGCAAAGCACGGCATCTACGACTTTGGTGACATACGCCCGTGGAGAGAGCAGCGCTGGCGGCCGGTCACTGGCGCAGATCGCAAATCCATTTCCCCTTACCTCCTTTCCAGTCTGGATTCCGGCACGGCATTTCGCCCAAAGTCGCGCTCCAACCGTCTTGGCGGAGCTCCACACGCCAAAGTCGACATCCTGTCCCTCAGTCGAATGTGCAGCCCAAGGTTTGAATTGGATCTACTGATCTGATTCCTTATCCGGGAACGATTGGAGAAAGAGACAAGGGCATGTGCACCAGCTCCTTGTTCGGCGATGTTCAAATAGGCAGGAAGCTGCCTAGCAGAGTTCAGCGGCTTGGCCAAGCCCATGTCAGGCGCCGTCCGCTGGAAGGGCTGCTCAGGCACCACGGCTGGCCCCATACTGCGATAGCAGCCAGTGCACCAGGAACAAGATTCCCGGGGCTGCCACGAGAGCGAAATACGGGCCTCTTGGCCATCTGCCGCCTGCAACACGCAGCCAGGCGTAAAAAGCTAGCAAGCTCCCGACGGTAATGCTGCCCCCCACTCCCGCCTGACGCCACGCCAGGATCATCCCCAGGCAGACCCCGACGGGGAAGAAGAGCAGTCCAACTAACTCAGAGGACGTAAACGATGCGGCTGTCGACGGGTGGAGTGCTTCTCCAACGAACATCAGCAGGATGAACCCAATGCTGGCGATGCTCCACACCTTTGCAATTCTTCGGATGAAGCCAGCCACGATAACAGGTGTAGCTGTTGGCGCGCTCATGGGATTTCCCTCTTTTCTGCCCTTGTGGGCTGACTCGAACGGTTGGTTGCTGAATCTCGCCAGACTCGGAAATAGACAAAGTATCCCCTATAACGCCTCAATCTGGCATGGCAAACAAAGTCGAACCCTTGGTTCAGCTTTGCTTCTCGCCATCATCGTTGTTTCGCCTGGCAGATAGCCCACCGGGCTGCGGATGACGGCTAGGCCTGAGCCACTCAGGTGCGTGTACCGCTGCGTCGTCTCGATGTTCTCGTGCCCCAGCAGTTACTGGGTGCGGTCGGCGGACCTTGTGCTGCGATGTCTGCTGCCATGGCGGGCTTCCACCACCACCTATTGGCCTGCTCCCTCGTCCAGTTCCTGGGCAGTTGGATTGTGCATTGGGCGGATTTGATAGTACTGCGCTGTGTGAAGCTCGAATCCTTGCTCGGCTTTCTCAACCTGCTGTCGCAGCCACTCCCCTCGGCCCAACTCTCGATATTCCGTTGCTCTCTCTATCAACCTTGCATCCCCCTTGACCTTGTCACAAGGGAATTCGTCACAGTCGAAGCACAGATCCAGTCCACGGTGATGGCAACAGATTCGGATCGGGCAATCCGGCCGGCCGTCCCCGCCTTTGCAGCACCTCCGGCACACGAGCCAGGTGTCCTGCCTACTGAAAAAGTCCAACGCCTTCCTGAACCCGGTATAGTCAAACTCTTTCACGGCGTCGGGCATCCAGTGATGAAAGCCCTGGGCATCTACCCACTCTGCCAGAACCGCTGCCAGGTCGCGAAATGCGCTGTACTCACACCATCTCGCACAGGTACCGTCATAAAGGCCACAGTAGGTGATCAAGTCCTCGGGTTTCATAGCCTTTCCCCCTGTTCTCGCGGGGCGCCGAGTCTCATAATGTCAGACCCCGTTGTTGTCTCAGAATCACGCTGCTGAAACGCCTTCTATTGTGATGTTCTTGAACAAGTGGGGGGCAGAATCACTGAAGCACTGAGCAAGATGAAAACACTGAGCCTCCCACCAACAAACTGGGGCTGCAGAGAGCAGCAAATGGGAAAAGACCACCTTGCCTCTCATTGTTCTGCCCCCCCACTCTATTCAGGAGAGCATCCAGAAGCTGCTGGCCTGGCCGCCAGGCCAGAAACCGGGGTAGCGGGAAAACGATCCAATTGACTTCATTCTAACAGAGAAGCAACAGCTATCCAAAGGCTGCCTCCCCCCTGAACAATGGTGATCGAGTCGGACAGGCCTCCACGAGAACGGCTTATGGTTGTTTGTGAAACACCTCACCCGTGATTTCATCTTCGAGGAGCAAGAGATTCAGTGCCTCGTCGAACTCCGCATTGAGCACAAAGGCCCGGTCGTGCATGATGAGCCTATAGACGTGAATGTCCGTGGGTGGAGTGGGGATCTCGGGCACACGGGACAGGTCCACCCACTCCAGAATGCCCTCCCGGCAATCCAGCGGTCGAAAGCGCTCTACTTCAGCGGAGTAGACAAAGACAATCCAGTTGTAGTCTGTGGGAGAGGTCTCCACCAGAACGCCGCAGAACTTGACGTCGTCGAGCGTGCAACCGGTCTCCTCCTGAACTTCGCGTATCGCGGCGCTCCTTGGCATCTCGCATGGCTCCACGTGACCGCCTACAGGAACGTACTTGCCCAGGTTGGGCTCCTTTGTCCTCCTGAGCAGTAGCAGTGCATCTCCGCTGCGCAGCACACATAACACAGTGGTTTTCTTCAGGCCTGTCTTGCTCATCCTGGCTCAGACTCCATATCTATTGACCTCAGCGAAGTTGGCTGTTCCACAAGCCACTGGTGTTGGACAAGGCCCCAATATAGCGCCGGCCAATAGCACAGCACAGCCTTGCCGATAATGTAACGCACAGGCAAGCTGCCCCAGCGATGCGAATCACTGGAGTTGTCACGGTTGTCGCCCAACACAAAGACATGATCCGGCTCGATCACCGTCGGTGGATGCGCATAGTGGCCTGGCTCATGGACGTACGGTTCCACAAGTGGCTGGGCATTGATGTGCACCTGGCCCCGCACGATTTGCAGATGGTCACCGGGCAGACCGACAACCCGTTTGATGAAACTGCGTTGCGGATCGTTGGGGTAGCGGAAGACCACAATGTCCCCACGTTGCAGTGTTCCGAGGCGATAGGCCAGCTTGTTGACCACCAGGAATTGACCTGCGTGCAAGTTGGGCTCCATGCTGGGCCCCTCGACGCGGTAGTTCTGCGCCACCAGGTGCAGCAGCGCAAAAGCGACCAGGGCCAGGAGAAGCGTTTCGAGCACATCTCGCCACAGCGGCATGCTTCTTCTCGCTTTGCTGGGCAGCGGAATGTCTGCTCGTTCTTCAATTGCTGAGGGATCAGGCTGTGCTTCGCTCACGAGCGGTGTTCTCCGTCCTGCGGTAGCCAGGAGGATTATAGGTCACCTTTGCACGTGCATCAAAAGTGCCGGCAGTCGCACAGCCAGTAGGGACATCCCTGGCCACGACATTTTACCCATGCTGCGGAGTACTGCGTGAACCGTTCGTCCTCGCGCAGCATCTCCATCGCTTGCCCTGTCTCGCCCGTCGTGGGACGACAGGACTGATGATCTTCCCGGATTGAGGCGACGGACGGGACGACGATTCCAAACGGTGCGTTTAGCAATCCGTGTACGAAGCAGTATAATGGTTGCCATACGATAATGGCCAACTCTTAAGCAGCTAAAGACCAGGCATGAGCTGCTCTTGCGTTTCCCGCTTTGTTCTGCACAGAGGGCGATCGAAAGGAGAACAGAATGACCCTGGCCGGAAAACGTGCTATTGTCCTGGCAGAGGATCTGTATCAGGACCTGGAACTTTGGTACCCGTTGCTGAGACTGCGTGGAACAGGGATGGAGGTGCAGGTTGTAGGAACGGGCAGCGCCTCCGCCTACACAGGCAAGCACGGCTACCCGGTGAAAGTGGATGCCACCGCGGACGAGATCGAGGCAAAAGACATTGATGCAGTCGTCATCCCCGGGGGATACGCTCCTGACCGGTTGCGGCGCTACCCTGCGGTGCTGAAACTGGTGCGCGATGCTTTCGAACAAGGAAAGGTTGTGGCCGCGATTTGTCATGGTGGCTGGGTGTTGGTCTCTGCCGCCATTCTGAAGAGCCGCAAGGTGACTTCCTTCTTCGCCATCAAGGATGACATGGTCAACGCCGGCGCAACTTGGGTGGATGAGGAAATAGTGCAGGATGGCAATCTGATCACTTCACGCACGCCAGACGACTTGCCTGCCTTCACCGATGCCATCATCGTTGCGCTCGGTGGTATCGAAGCCAGTGGCCTCGAAAGAGTATCCGAAAAGACCAGCGCAGTCGAGGCCCTGCGCATAGCCATACAGGCTGCAGAGGCGGCCCACAACTTTTACACCCTGGCCGTCGAAAAGACCGAGGACCCGGAAGCCAAGAACATCTTCCACCGCCTGGCACAGGATGAAGAGCGCCACCGTGCCATCGTGCAGGACGAATACAGCCGGCTGACCATGAATCCTGACTGGGACCGCTACAGCATCTGGCGGGAGGTGCTTTAGCAATGCAGCCCGACCAGATGGTATCTAGCGCGCAACAACGATGAAGATTCTGGCGATAGCTGGCAGCCCGCGGCGGGGAGGCAACACCGATACTCTGTTGGATCAGACCATCGCTGGCGCCAGGAGCGCCGGGGCAGAGGTAGAACACATCATCCTAAGTCGGCTAAAGATCGCGCCCTGCATCGAATGCAATCACTGCTTCGAGACCGGGCGTTGTGTCGTGAAAGATGATCACCAACTGCTCTATGACAAGACGCTGGAAGCAGATGGCATCATGCTGGCTTCACCCATCTTTTTCATGAATGTCAGCGCCCAGACAAAGGCCTTCATTGACCGCTTCCAGTGTCTGTGGGCGCTGCGTAACGTGCTCAAGTTGCCAGTACCCCTTCCCCCGGCAGGGGCAAAAAGGCGAGCCATCTTCCTGTCCACGGCTGGCTGGTCCAAGACCAAGTTCGACTGCACGCTGTCCGTGGTGCGCGCCTTTCTGACCACAATAGAGGCCAAGCTCGTCGGCACGCTGTGCATCAACGGCATAGACGATAAGGGAGAGGTCGAGCAGCACCCGGAAATGCTGGAACAAGCCTACGCTTTGGGTGTCCAGTTGGCATCAACGGATGAAGCGGCCCGTTCCCTCTAGGTCAAGAGAGGCGATTTTGCTCCAGCATATGTGCCAGATGCAGAAAGGCAAAACAGGCTATGTGCAGGGCGCAGCGGGTTATCTATTGCTAAACTGACCACGTTCTTCCCGTAAGGCACAGCCACAACAAAGCATCTGTATGATTGGAGGTTCACAAGTAAAGGCCACAGAGAATGCCCTCCAAGTGCTGCGCACCGCCATGCAAATCGAGCGGGATGGAGGTGGTTCTATGCTGCCGTTGCCGCAGAGATCAAAGACTGGAACGCAGTGAAGATGTTCCTTGTTCGATTAGCAAGAACTCGGCGTGGAAGCAGGGGGCTGATTACATAATTACAGAGAGAAGGAACAGGAAGGCATGGAAGACTATACATGGGTCGCAGACACTGAAGAATTGGCACCAGGCACAATGAAACTCGTACGTGCCAGTGGCGTAAGCATACTATTGGTCAACGTGAATGGAGAGGTCCACGCTTTGAGCGGCTTTTGCACACACAGCAAATGTTACCTGCACAATGGGAAATTGGACGGAAAAGTAGTTACCTGCCCCTGCCACTTTGCAGAATTTGACGTGACCACAGGGGCTGTGCTCGCGCCACCCGCCAGGGAACCATTAAGCACATACCCAGTCAAGGTGGAGGGCAACGACATTCTCGTGGGCATGTGACTCCGCAGGGGAGGTTGAGCAAGGCATGTCAGTAGATGCACTGTGTCCCTGGCACCAGTGTGCGATACAATGCATAGCAGATTGTTACGCTATCTGAAAAAGGAGGCCTTTCATGGCAAAGAAAGATCTGGAACTGTTCAGGACGCGACGTACTGTCCGCAAGTTCACTGCTGAAGGCATCAGTGATGAAACCTTGACGGAATTGCTGGATGCAGCTACACTGGCTCCCAGTCGCCTCGACCGGCGCCCGCTGCACTATCTGGTAATTCGCAGCGATACGATCAAAACCAAAGTCGCTGAAGCCTTGCGGGTGCGGCCCTACATCGAGGGAGCGCCAGTCGTCATCGCTGTATGTGCGGACCCAGTCATCTCACCGACCTGGGAACTGGACGGCAGCGCTGCGATCGAGAACATGCTCTTGGCAGCCACCGCGCTCGGTCTGGGAGGTACCTGGGTCGGGCCCAGACGCAACCAACTGTGGGAGCGAGCCGTTGAGGTCTTGCACCAGGTGGCGGGTCTCCCAGACAACTTTCGCGTGGTGTCGCTCGTCAGCATCGGCCATCCGGAAGGAGAAAGCAGATCATACGACCCTGGCGAAAAGCTGGATGCAACACGAATACACTATGATCATTGGGACAACCTGAAGCTGTAAGAAAGCTGAAAATGGGGAAAGGGCGGCGATTGGTGCAGTTTCGACCGGCACGAGCGCAGCGGCCCGGGCCAAACGCACAGATCGGGGCCTGCAAGTTTCCCCCTATAGTTTACAGCGCTTGATGGCGCAGCACGGGCAGCTACCCAGTCATGCCGAAATGCGCTGAGGAGGAGTGATGAATGCTGGTCAATGACATGACTCTCAAAATCGGCGGCGAAGCTGGCCAAGGAGTAGAGTCCACCGGCCGGGGATTTGCCCAAGCCCTGGTGCGGGGAGGGTTGTACATTTTTGGGTTGCAGGATTATCACTCGCGCATCCGTGGGGGGCACAACTCTTACCAGATTCGCGTAGCTGATCACGACATATACTCGCATGACGAGCGGGTGCACTTGCTGCTGGCCTTGACAAAAGTAGCCATTGATGAACACTTGCAGGAGATCGTGCCTGGCGGGGGAGTCATCTACGATCCCGCCCTGTCGGTGGACGAGGCGGACCTGGCCGCCCAATCGGTAAAGGCCTTCCCTGTGCCTTTGACGAAAATCGCGGTAGATCAGGGCAGCAAACTGATGGCCAACACAGCGGCCATCGGCGCAGCCGCCGGGTTGACGGGCTACGATATGGGCGTCATCAACAGCGTCATCCGCGACAATTTCGGCAAGAAGGGCCAGGAGATCGTAGAGGCCAACTTGAGAGTGGCTGCCGCTGCGCACGGTTTTGTCAAAGAGAAGTATGCGGCTTCATTTCCCTTCAAGTTGAAAAAGATCGAGGCACCCCTTCGCATGCTCATCAGCGGCAACCAGTCCCTGGCATTGGGCGCACTCCTGGCTGGCTGCAGGTTCGTGGCTGGTTATCCTATGACGCCCGGCAGCCCCATCCTGGAATGGTTTGCGGTACACAGCAAAGAGTACGGTGTCGTCACCAAGCACAGCGAGGACGAACTCGCGGCCATCAACATGGTCATTGGTGCCGCTCAAATGGGGGTGCGAGCGATGACGCCCACATCTGGTGGTGGCTTCTCGCTCATGGTTGAGGGGCTGGGCTTGGCAGGCATCTTGGAGGTGCCCATTGTGGTGGTGAACGTGCAACGCCCCGGACCCGCAACGGGCCTGGCCACACGCCACGAACAAGGCGACCTGCTTTTTATGCTCCACGCCGCACAAGGCGAATTCCTACGTATTGTCCTCGCCCCAGGAACGATCGAGCAATGCTTTGAGGCTGGGTATCGTGCCTTCAACTTGGCGGAAAAGTACCAGTCCCCGGCCATCATCCTCTCGGATGCCTTCCTGGCGCATTCGCCACGGGCCTTGGACATGGACGCACTGGACTTGGACGTTCCCATTGACCGTGGTGCGCTGCTGAGTGACGAAGAACTCGACGGGCTGACGGAGCGCTACCGGCGCTATGCTGTGACCGAGTCGGGCATTTCGCCACGTGCTTTGCCCGGGCATCCCAATGCGGTGTACGCTCTGGGCAGTGACGAACACGATGAGTACGGGCAGATCTGCGAGGATGTTGCTGTGCGCACCCAGCAGAATGAAAAACGCATGCGCAAGGTGGAGGCAGCACGGTCGGAGATGAAGCCTCCGCAACAATACGGCCCCCCGGATGCAGAATTGACCTTCCTGACGTGGGGCTCGGCCCTTGGGCCAGTGCGCATGGCCGCGGATATTCTGAGCGACCAAGGCCAATCCGCCAACATCGTGCAGATTATGGATATCTGGCCATTGCCCGTAGACAAAGTGACCTCAGCTCTGCAAGGCGCGAAGAAACTGATCTGCGTGGAGCAGAACTATACCGGGCAGCTGGCGACACTGGTGCGTGCCTACACCGGGATCGAGGTAGATGGCTTGATCCGCAAGTACGATGGACGCCCCATGTCTCCGGAGTACATCCTGGCTCATCTGAAAGGAGTTGTATAGCGATGGTAGACGCAAAAGACTTTGCCAGTGATGTACGGCCAACCTGGTGCGCCGGATGCGGCAACTTTGGCATCTGGAACGCTTTGAAAAAGGCGTTAGCCCAGACGGGCCTGGCACCCCATGACGTTATGCTGGTCAGTGGGGTGGGCTGTGGCTCCAAGCTGCCGGACTATACGACTGCCAATGGCGTGATGACCTTGCATGGTCGCACGTTGGCCGTGGCTACCGGTGCACGGCTGGCCAATCATGGGCTCAAAGTGATCTGCACTCATGGCGACGGCGATGGCTATGGCGAGGGCGGCAATCACTTTGTGAGTGCGGTCCGACGCAACATCGGCATCGTAGACATCGTGCAGAATAACCGCGTGTACGGCCTGACCAAGGGGCAGTACTCGCCTACGAGCCCGCATGGCTTTGTGCCCAGGACTTCCCCCCAAGGTGCCATCGAGGAGGCTTTCAATCCGCTGGCGGTTGCTCTGGCGGCGGGAGGCACCTTCATCTCCCGTGGCTGGTCAGGGGACCTCGAGCACCTGACTTGGTTGATCACCGAGGCACTGGGACACCGCGGCTATGCCCTGGTGGACGTGCTGCAGCCTTGTGTCACCTTTAACCGGAAGTATTCCTATGACTGGCTGCGGCCCCGCGTGTACAAGATGCAGGACCAAGTGGGCTATGATTCGAGTGACAAGGCGGCGGCATTTGCCAAGGCTCTGGAGTGGGGGGAGCGCATCCCGATTGGCATCATCTACCGCACCGAAAGCCGGCCAGCATACGAGGAGATGGTGCCGGCGCTGGAAGCCGGCCCGCTAGTGAAACAGCCGCTGCGCGCCAAGACGCTCCCAGAGTACGAAGTCTTGAAACAGGAGTATCTATAGCTCTGTGTTGTGGTGGGTTGAACGCGGAGGTAAGGAACATGGATGTAGCAGTCTACTCGACAAAGACCTGACCCTTCTGCTACCAGGCGAAAGAGTTCCTTTCGCGACGAGGAATTGCCTTCAAAGAGTACGACGTCAGCGTTGACCAGGAGGCAGCTTTTAGGATGATCCGGCTCTCTGGTCAACGAGGAGTGCCGGTCATCACCGTGGATGATGACGTCGTCATTGGCTTCGACCGGCGGCGGCTCGAAGAGCTGCTGGCCCAAAAGTCAACGGCGAAGCCTCGATTGGGCGCTGCAGTGGCTGATGCAGCACCTCGCCTGCAGAGCGAGGGGGCCTATGTGGGCCGCGTCAAGCCGGATTCTCCTGCAGCAAGGGCCGGGCTTGGAGTCGGCGACGTCATCGTTGAACTCAACCGGCAGCCTATTCACAACGCTGTGGATCTAGAACGGGTGGCCGGGGAGCTGCGGCCAGGCGACCGGGTCAGGCTTGTGTTCATACGCCACGGACAGGTCTCGCAAACCGAGTTGTTGCTATAGCTTGAGCCCAGGCGCGATGCCGTGCAGAGTGCGGTGCACAGCGGGCACCGAGGCGCTTGTTGACAAGAGCAATAAGAGTAGGAGTCTGAACTGCTCCTGCCAGGGAAACCCAATCCAATGAAAGGAGTGTAGGAGAGATGACTAGCCAGATTGAGGGTGCACTGAAGGCTCTGCTGGAGGGCAAGAGCCTGGAACAGCAAGGGGTGGCCTTTTACCGTGAAGCAGCCGAGAAAACCAAGAGTGAGAAGGGAAAAGAGATATTCCGCTCCTTGGCCCAGGACGAAGCGATGCACCTGCGCCTGATCCAGCGGCAGATCGACGCTCTGTCCGCGCAAGGGAAGTGGGTCGAGCTGCCCGAGGCAGTCGGGGAGAAAGTGGACCTGAGTGAAGCCATTTTCCCGCAGGGCCGGGGAGGGCTGAAGGAGGCGATCAAAGGGGATACCACTGATACCGAAGCGCTGATCCTGGCCCTGGAGTTCGAGTCCAAGGGCTACGACATGTACCGGCGCGAGGTTAAGGCAGCGACAGATCCCACAGCACGAGAGATGTACGAGTTTCTGGCCTCTCAGGAATGGCTGCACTTTGACCTGCTGATGCTCAACTACGAGTCCCTGGTCAACCTCGGAGGCTGGGCCGATTAGCGAGACGGATCACACTCCGCCCAATTCAGGGTTGCTTGCTGTAGACGGACAATGGATCGCCGTATGCACGCCTTGCGCGAGACACGGAGATCTTTGATGAGGAGGATGAGGGGGTGTATCTCGCTCTTCGGGGGGGGGGGGGGGGCGGGCGGGGGGGGGGGGGGGGGGGGGGGGGGGGGCGGCCCGCCCGCGCCCGCCCCCGCGCCCCACGAAAATGTACTCCGAGAAAACAATGGCACGGGAATTCCCGACGCCGATGCAGGCATTG
>JAUWJD010000006.1 GCA_030607875.1 Chloroflexota bacterium | reverse complement strand
TATCACAAACATAAACAAATGATCCTAACGCAGCAAGTTTTTCACAAACTTTTACTCCAATTCCGCCCGCCCCACCTGTAACGAGGGAGACTTTACCTTTCAAGTCCATTCTATGCCTCCGCCCTGGTGCTGTCGCTACTGGTGCGCCGGAACTTTGCCCCGGCGCACCAGAACCGCTCGATCCAAGCCGATAAGCCTTCTACTTCTCGTGCATATACTTGACCTGATACGCGGCGATCTTGTCAAAGAGCCCCTTCAGCGCCGGATAGGCGCTCTTGTAAATGGGGTAGAGCTCGTCGTACATAGCTGTCGCCTCTGCGTTTGGCTTAAAGCGCTTGGAGATCCCTACCAGTTTGGCTGCCTCCTGGTAACTATCCCAGATGCCGACTCCAACGCCACCCATAATCGCTCCACCGGTAGCCGTGGCCTGCTGTGGGTTCGCGACGCGCGCAAAGGGTAGGCTGTTCACGTCGGCATAGATCTGCATCCATTCATTGTTCAGCACGCCACCGCCGATGGCGCGAACCTCATCCAGGCTGAAGATCGGAACACCGACCGACTCGAACAGCTCGTACAGCCAGCGGATGTTGAAGGAAATGCCCTCGTAGAGCGCTCGTGTGAAGTGACCCCGGTTGTGCGGCAAGAGCGCGCCGAGGTAAGCGCCACGGGCGTTGATGTCAAAGTGTGGCGCGCCACCACCGCGCAGATAGGGCAGGAACACCAGTCCATCCGAGCCCGGGGAAACCGCAGCCGCGGCAGCAGTCATGACATCATAGTCCTCGTCGGCACTATACATGTTATCCTTGATCCACTGCTGAGCGATACCACCGGCAGCCGTAATCAGCACCAGGTGATAGGCGTGAGGCCAGGGCAGACAGGTGCTGCAGTTCATCTTCACCGCAGGATCGGTGCTGGGCTCTTCCCGGAATACGCCGGTCCAGTTGGCCGACCCAATGTAGGTGTAAACCTCGCCGGGGCTGACGACACCCGCCCCGACGTCGGAGCAAATGACGTCACCCGAACCCAGGCAGACCGGCGTTCCGGCCTTCAGGCCTGTGATCTTGGCCGCTTCGGACGTGATATGCCCCAGCAGGTCGTGCGACTCGCGGACCTCCGGGATCTTGTCCATGTCGATCTCAGCCGCTTTGAAGATCTCTTTCGAGAGCGTGCGCGCCTTGATGTCCATGTACGCGCACATCGAGGCATCGCCCCAGTCAGTTGCGATGTTGCCGGTCAGCCGATAGCCGATAACCTCCTTGCATTGCAAGAACTTGTAGGTCTTTTTGTAGACTTCCGGCATATTATCTTTAACCCAACGCAACTTGTTGATCACATGCATCTCTGACTGCCAGCCTACTCCATGGATCTTGTAGTAGTTGTCCAGACCACCAAAGTACTTGTGCATCCGCTCGCCCTGTTCCCCACTGCGACAATCTGCCCAGATCGGCGTGCGATCCCACAGCAACTTGCCATCTTTGCTCATGGGCGTCTGGCTCATCATCTGATCGCTGAAAACGACCACTGCGATGTCTCCGGGGTCAATCTTGCTGGTTGCGAGCGCCTCCTTAGTGCTCTCGACAACCGCTCCCCACCACTCCTCTGGGCTTTGCTCAACCCAGTTCACGTGGGGATAGTACGACTTGAATGCGGTATACCCGCTCGCGAGAAGCTCGAGCTTGTCGTTGACAATAACCGCCTTGTTGCCGGTGGTCCCCAGGTCGTGGACCAGAATGTACTTGCCCGCCATTGTTGAACCTCCTTTGTGTTTGTGAATGACTGACTCAATACCAAGCGTGTTGAGGCAACTCTCAACTGCTTCTATTCTACCAAAGGGACGTCTGGGAGTCACCACTCAAGCGAAGGGTTTGCGTTCAGTCTTAAGGATGGTAGAGACGAGCACAGCAGAGGGGAAAGGCACTACCCGGTCAGGTGGTTGAGGCTCGCTGTGGAAGGGGATGAACAGGCCTGGTACCTATCCGAAGACAGCGGGCCGGGCTCAGCTGACTTCTCAGATAGGCCCTTGGAGGAGGCCGCGCTCCTGGCCAAGGAGCGCGGCCTGGGTGCGGTTCTGAGCGTCCATCTTGGTCAGGATTCCCTTCACGTACCACTTCACGGTGTTCTCACTGAGATGCAGCGTGGCACCGATTTCTTTGTTAGTCAATCCCTTGGCGATGAGACGCAGAACTTCCATCTCCCGAAGATTGAGTTGCTCCGGCAGCGGCTCGCGGCTGCGGATAGACTCCGCCAAGAGGTCAACAGCACGAGTATCCATCGCCGAGTGGCCGTGCACCGCACGCAGCAATTGCTCCCTGAGATCCAGGGTATCGGCGTCTTTCAGCAGATAGCCTTTCGCCACCGCCTGCAGGCAGGCGCTGACCAGATGCCGGTCGATGAAGGCGGTCAGGATCAGCACCGTTGTCTCCGGGCTGATCTGGACGATCCGCTTGCAGATTTCGACCCCGCCCATGTCAGGCAGTTGCAGGTCGAGCAGTACAAAATCGGGTTGCCGCTGCCTCACAATACGCAGGGCCTCGGCCCCGTTAGCGGCCTCTCCTACCACCTCGAACTGCGGGTCCGGATCCAAAATGGATCGCAAGCCCTGGCGCACGATGCCATGGTCGTCGACAAGTACAACTCGTACCAAGCTCACGACCGAGATCCTGCCGGCAGCCTAAAGCGAGCTCGGACCAACACACCCTGGTCATCGGTGTTTCTGATGAGGAAATCGCCTTGTAACTGCTCCGTGAGTTGGCGCATAATCGCTACGCCAAAGTGCAGGCCATTGGGGTCAGGGCTCAGAACCAGCTCTTCGCTCAGCCCCACGCCGTCGTCCTGGACTGTGATGGTGACCGAGTCGTCGTCGCAATGCAGAGTGACGATCACAGCCTGGGAACAGGCATGCTTGTACACGTTAGCGAGAGATTCGCAAACGATGCTATAGACAGCCTGACCGATCTGCGGCGGCAGGCTAGGAAACTGGGGAGAGGCAATGACGCTGGCGGCGATGTGGGTGCGGGCCTGGAATTCCATCACCTGGGCTTTCAAGAGGTCGAGCAAGCCATCGTCTTCGGCCAGGTAAGGCCTGTACAGAGCGAAGATTGCACTGCGCAATTGGCAGCTGCTATGCGCAGCCAGGCGGCGGATGGCCTGCAGCCTCCGCTCGACTTGCTCGTCCAGCGCCGAGTTCTCAATGCACCACCTGGCCTCCAGTCCGATGGCGAAGAGGTGCTGCGCCACCGTGTCGTGCAATACCCGTGCGAGCCGCTGCCGCTCATGCAGAAGGGTCAGTTCCTTCGATTGAGTGCACAGGCGGGCGTTTTCAATGGCGATTGCGGCCTGGGAAGCGAATGCGAGGAGGAGACACTCGTCGTCAGCGTCGAAGCTCGGACCGTGGGGCCTGTTGGCGACGAACAGGGTCCCCAGAGTGCGCCCTTTGTTCATCAGTGGCACCGCTAGGAAGGCGCCCATCTGCAGGTGCCCAGGGGAGAATCCCATAGCCTGAGGGTCATCACAGATATCGTCCAGGCGCACGACCACACCCTGGCGATAGGGCAGGTGAAGAATGTCAGCTTCAGCAGCAATACTATGCGGTTCCTGGAAAAGGCCGCTGACCTTGAAGGACTGGATAGTCTCTTCATCCTCATCGAGCGCCAGCAAACCACCCATCTCGGCGCGCATTAGCTGGATGGTCGTGTCTGCGACCATTTGGAGCAGCTGATCCAGGCTCGGCTGAGCAGTCACCTGTCTGCTGGCACTGATCAGCCGCGATATCTGGTCAACGCTTCGCAGCACTGTGTCGTGCACGACTGCGAACTGTGCACAATCGGCACAGTGCTCTGGGACTTGCTCGACCTGCTGCACTAGATCACTCAGCAGGTTCAGGTAGGCTTGGTCGTAGTCTATGTCAACCATGTATCACCCCCCTACTTGGCGTTCAAGAACACGTCGCGGATTTGATAAGGGCGGATACCTCGCTTTGATTGCGGAGGATAGACTTGTGGACAACTGCGTTGGATTCGCTTCCCCACAGCAGTCCTTGAAACGTTTCGGCTATACGCGACCGACGGGATCCAAACTCGCGATCTTTTCCTTGACAGGGAGGAATGCTTGGCCGCTGCACTACCCGGAATAGGATAGCACAGAAGGCAAAAAACGCAAAACCGCGCAGCCTGTCGTCGAGAATGTCAGCGATGCAAGATGGTTCTCTGGTTCGGCACACGAAAAGGAGGATCGTGCGGCATCCCCGGCGGCTTCTCGTGCTTCGCGAGGACTCGAGTGGTCACGGAGTAGATGTTAGCATCGGGCTGAACCCCTTCGCACATCTCCATGCCCCACAGCACAGCCTGCCCCTGCTATCTCAATGTTTTCAGCAACCTCATGTGCCACTCGTCACCTTTTTCTACACAGCCCTCTTTCACGAGGTCTTTTGGGGCGCTGATGCAGAAGCCAGTCCGCCATTCCTCCAGATCGGTACCCCACCTGATCGTCTCAAAGCGGTTCAGTTTCCAACAAGCCCACCGTGTTGACTCCGCAAAGACAGCCGGGCCTCCATCCTGCCTCTTGTCAATATCGGGCGATCCTCGCAGGTGGGCTTTGGACAGCCGCACAACCCAGAAGCCGGGATTCGCGGTCCCCAGCCTCTCATCACCAATGCCCTCTGTTGCCTCACCAACACAACAATCGCAGCGCCACTAGGCCTCCATCCATTCTATCTGCTGTCTACCTATATGCACATATCCTATATGCTATTCTACTCTTGACAAAATGCACATAGTATGCTATACTAAGATTGGTTAAGGCAACCTTTTCCGGCACGCACACCAGGGAGGAAGAGAGATGAGAAGACGAGGTCGGGGTCGAGGAGGGCGAGGACGTGCCCGCCGGGCGGTGCGGATTCTGGAGCCGGCGTTGCTTCTGCTCCTGCACTACCGTCCCGCCCACGGCTATAGTCTTCTGGAGCAATTGAAGGAATTCGGTCTGGGGGATCTAGACCCCAGTATGGTCTACCGGGCGCTGCGAGATATGGAGGAGAAAGGGTGGGTCATTTCCACCTGGGACGAGAAGCAGGCGCAGGGGCCGCCCCGGCGGGTCTATCGTCTCACTGCGCTGGGGGACGAGGTGCTGGGTGGGCATACGCAGGGTTTGCAGCAGGCGCGTGGGATGATTGATCGTCTCCTAGATGCCTACAGCCACCACATGGAGGAGGGTGAAGGTGAATACCATTGATGTCTTGCTAAAGAGCCTGCGGGCCGACGCGCCGGTCCTCCAGGTGTTGGTGGGGGCTTTCTGGACGGCGGTGGTGCTGGACACCGATCCACCCCGTTGTGGTCTGGCCTCGACGCTGCGCCCAGCAACCCACCCTGGCGGCCCGCCGGTCCCTCATGCCGGGCGACTCTTGGAGCACAGCGGGCGAGAACTGACCGGATGGCTGCGCTCGTCCAGCACACTGGAAGCCAGTATCGGCATGGCAGCATTCAATGCGCTGCTGGAGGTGGATGAGGCGGCGTGCATCGAAGTCAATGCCGAGGATGTGATCCTGGCGAGAGGGACTGGCCGGTCGGTAGCCATCGTGGGCCATTTCCCCTTCACCGAGCGCGTGCGGCGGGCGGCGAGCGAGTGCTGGGTGGTGGAGCTGTATCCCCGCCCTGGTGATCTCCCCGCCGAGCAGGCGACTGAGGTACTGCCCCAGGCGGACGTGGTTGCCCTCACCGGCACGTCGCTGATCAATCACACCTTCGATGACTTGATCAGCCTGTGCCGCCCCGATGCTTTCGTCATCCTCCTGGGCGGCAGCGCTCCGCTCACGCCGGTGCTGTTCGACTATCGCATGGACGCTGTCGCCGGAACGAGGGTGGTGGACGTGCCAGCCGCGTCACGGCCCGTGGGCCAGGGGGCGCCCTTTCCTCAGATACGCGGTAAACGACTGTTGACAATGATGCGGGAGGAATGGTCGTGAACCAGAGGTCGCGAAAGGGTGAGCGATGATCTGGCTCGGTGCGACGGCACGACTGCAAACGCAGATAACTCAATCATGTAGCGTGACAGAAGGAGAAACATGATCACAAGTGAACGGGTGCTTAGTGCGTTGCGCCAGGTGATGCACCCTGAGATGAAGCACAATTTGGTTGAATTAGGGATGATCAAAGACGTGGTCATCAAAGAAGGCCGCGTTACGTTTGCCCTAATGCTGCCTTACAAAGAGATTCCTATCAAGGACAATCTGGTGCAGAGCGCGCGGCAGGCAGTGGCGGCACTGGATCCCGGTCTGGAAGTCGAGGTGAGGCTGGCGGAAATGAGCCAGCAGGAGCGTGCTGTGTTTATGACGGCGGCTGGTGGTGGTCCCAAGCCAGCACAGTCGGTGAACAGGGTGGACCGTGTGGTAGCCGTGCTGAGCGGAAAGGGCGGCGTTGGCAAGTCGTCAGTGGCAGCTCTGCTGGCGGTAGCCCTGCGCCGTCGCGGCAAGCGGATAGGAGTGCTTGACGCCGACATCACTGGTCCGAGCATCCCCAGGATGTTTGGCCTGCATCAGCCGCCGGAAATGGGCTCGGTAGGCATTCTCCCTGCGAAGACTGGAACAGGCATTGAAGTGATGTCCATCAATCTACTGCTTTCCAATGAGGACGAGGCTGTCATCTGGCGTGGCCCTCTCATCAGCAGTGCCATCAAGCAGTTCTGGGGAGAAGTAATGTGGGGCGACCTGGATTACCTGATCGTGGACCTTCCGCCCGGCACCTCCGATGCCTCGTTGACGGTGATGCAATCCATCCCCCTCAGCGGGCTTGTGCTGGTTACCTCGCCGCAGGACCTGGCCGGGATGGTGGTGCGCAAGGCGGCTCGCATGGCCCAGCACATGGGAGCGCCTATACTGGGGGTGGTGGAGAATATGAGTTACATTACCTGCCCCAAGTGCGGTGAGAAGATCGAGGTCTTTGGCCCCAGCCAGGTGCTGCACACGACAGCGCAACTAGGGGTGCCGCTCCTGGGGCGGCTGCCGCTGGATCCCGAGCTGGCCCGCCGCTGCGACGCGGGAGAGATCGAGGAGTACGGAGCGGAATTGTTCGAACCGATCGCCGAAAAGGTGGAGGAGCGGGTATCAGCGTCAAAGACCGTGCCGATCTTCCAGAGATGAAGACCTATCTGGATTGCTAGTCCGGCCATCGCCCGTGACATGGGCGTGCCGGTCGGGAGTATCGTGCTCAAGCAGGGATAGGCATAGTGAGTAGAAGGGAGGTGAGTGATATGCCGAGATTTGATGGAACAGGGCCACAAGGCCAAGGTCCGATGACCGGCCGCGGTGAGGGGTACTGTGCGGTAAAGATTCCTGAGTCCGGGCAGGCGCCCTACGGCTACGCAGGGCTGCAGGGTACACCCGTGCGCCCAGGGGCTCTTGGTGCCCGCTTCGCCCGCTGGCTGCGTCCGGGGACGTGGTCAGGGCGTGCGTTCGGACGCGGCCGCGGCCGCGGCGCAGGCAGAGGACGAGGTCGACGGTTTGGCCAGTGGTGAGTAGCGTATTCGGCAAGTAATGATAGAAGAAGGGAGGTGAACAAAATGCCAGCAGGAGATGGAACTGGACCCAGGGGAATGGGACCAAGGACAGGGCGTGGAGCTGGCTACTGCGCTGGCTACGGCCTGCCCGGCTATGCGAACGCGATCCCTGGACGCGGTCTCGGTATGGGTTGGGGGCGTGGCCGGGGTGGCGGTTGGGGCCGGCGGAACTGGTACTACGCCACCGGGGTGCCAGGCTGGGCCCGCTTCGGGTATGCGCCGGCCTGGGGGGCGCCGCCGGTTCCGGCGTATAGCCCTTATGGTGCGCCGCCTACCCGGGAGCAGGAGGCCGGGTTCCTCAAGACGCAGGCCGAGTGGCTGAAGGAACAACTGGACGCCATCAGCCAGCGCATCGCGGAACTTGAGCAAGAAGCATAGTCGCAAGCCAGATGCATCGGGGCGGGGCCGGATGTTTGGCACCCGCCCCGGAGCCCTAACCGGGCGGAGAGCCTCAAGTTCCTCACCCGGCGGACAAATCACAATATACCTTTCATCAGGAGGAACGCAGATGAGAATAGTCGTAACAGCAAATGGCACAGACCTTGATGCGCAGGCCAGCCCGGTTTTTGGGCGCTGTCCTGTGTACGTCTTCGTAGACACGGAGACGATGGCGTTTGAAGCGGTGGAGAACCCGGCGATAGGCGCTCCTGGCGGGGCGGGTATCCAGGCAGCGCAGTTCGTCGTCGAGCGCGGGGCACAAGCGGTGGTCACCGGCAACACGGGCCCTAATGCTTACAACGTCCTTCAATCGGCCAACGTGTCCGTTCACCTTTTCGGAGGCGGAACAGTGCGCGAGGCGGTGGAGGCGTACAAGGCGGGAGGGCTTCGATCCATCGCCGGAGCCAACGTACAGGCTCACGCCGGTATGGGCATGGGCCGCGGAATGGGTCGAGGAAGGGGGCGCGGTATGGGCATGGGCCGCGGGGTGGCTATGCCCCAGGCGGCTATGGAAAGCCGCCCCACAACCACGGGTTCCCGCGAAGAAGAGATCGTGTCTCTAAAGGATACGGCCGGCGCGTTGCGTAAGCAATTGGCCGAGGTGATAGAGCGACTCGACCGGTTGGAAAAGGGAGAATGAGCGATGCGCATCGCGGTTTCGGTAGACGATAGCAACGGACTGGACAGTGTGGTGAGCTCACACTTTGGGCGCTGTCCATACTATGTTCTGGTGGATCTCGACGGCCAAGAAGTAAAGCAGGTCAACGTGGTGGAGAATCCCAACTACGGCCGGCACGCACCGGGGACAGTACCGACGTTCATCCAAAATCAGGGGGCGGATGTCATGCTCGCCGGCGGGATGGGTAGACGGGCCGTCGCCCTGTTTCAGGAGTACGGCATCCAGGCGGCGACCGGGGCCGCAGGCTCCGTGCGCCACGCACTGGAGCAGTATCTGGGCGGGGAGCTGCCAGGGGCCAAACCGTGCAGCACGAGCCTTGGACATGACCGTCAGGAGTCCTCAGCCGAAGGCGAGTACGAGCAGGACGAGATAGGCCGGCTGCGGGAGGATGCCGAGATGCTAAAACAGCAGTTGGCCCAAGTGATGGAGCGTCTGGACAGGTTGGCTGCAGATTGAAATGGCGCAGTCGTAGATCGTCACGTACTCCAATCCTATTCTGTTGAGCAATGCCCTGGCAGTCCCCAGGATCAGTTAGCATGTGCAGCGTCCGGGCCGCGATATGCAGGAGACGATGTATGCCGCGGCCGGCGTGGCGCTGGCTGCGCCACAGGTGGGTGTCCGGCAAAGGGTGGTCGTCGTGGACGTGCGAGAGAACCTCATCGCGCGTATTGAGGACCCCACGCGCCTCTGTAGAGTGAGTGAACTGAGCGCAGCGGCCGAGAAGAAAGTTGTCCACATCTGAGGAGGAAAAGGATGCTCAAAGTCATAGGGGTCGTCGGCTACAAGAACAGCGGCAAAACGACGCTGACCCGTGCCCTGGCCCGTGAATTGACTGCCAGGGGGCACGAGGTGGCCGTGATCAAGCACTCATTCCATCACCTGGATCTCCCAGGGAAGGACACCACCGTGCTGGCGGAAGCCGTCGGTCAGGTGGGGTTTATCTCGCCGCAGGAGTCGGGGGTCTTTTGGAAAAAGTCGCTGAGCCTGGAGAACATCATCCCTTATCTGCAAGCGGACATCGTTCTCGTCGAGGGCTTTAAGGCGGAGAAGACTTTTCCCAAGATTGTGTGCCTGCGGGGAGAGCCGGACGACCGAGACCTATTCGACGGCCTGACCATCTGTGCCGTCGAGCCGGCCGACCAGGTGGAGGGGATGGCTCTCTCTTCCTTCGAGAGGCTCAGGGCACCGCTCCTCGGCCGGGACGAGGTGGCCCGGGTCGCCGACCTGGTGGAGGCGAAAGCCTTCAAGTTGCCCAACCTTGACTGTGGCGGCTGTGGGCACGAACGGTGCTACGATATGGCCTGCGAGATCGTCGCCGGAAGCGGCAGCGTGGACGATTGCATCTCTCTGCAGCCGGCTACGGAGGTCAGAATAGACGGACAACTAATGCCGATGAATCCCTTTGTCTCTGGCATAGTCAGGGGGACGATTCTGGGAATGCTTTCTTCGCTCAAAGGTTTCAAGAAGGGAAAGATCGAGATCAGCATCTGATAATGTGAACGTTCACACGTGGAGCAGGCTTTCGAGCCTGCCAGCAGCCTGGCCGGGCTCCTCCACGTGTGGCTTTTGTCCCAGTGTGAAAGAAGGTGATAGCAGTGGTGTACGTTGACGAGACACGTTGTACGGGATGCGGCCTGTGCACGGATGTGTGTCCAACAGGGGCCATCAGCGTCGTGGACGACGTGGCGCGGGTAGAACAGAGCCTATGTCAGGAGTGCGAGGCGTGTGTCCCGGCCTGCCCCAGCGGAGCGCTTCTCGCGCTGCAGGAGCCGGCCAGGGCTGAGAAACCAGCGCCAATGCGCGCGCCTGCACTGTCGCTGATCCCGGTTCGACCTGCTGCGCTAACCCCCCGGCCCAACACCGGTGTGTGGCCCTGGCTGGGGGCCGCGCTGGGCTTCGTCGGGCGGGAGGTAGTGCCCCGCGTGGTGGCGTTCTTGGCAAACCGAGAGCAGGGGCAACCTGACCCGCCGCTTGCATCTCATGCCGCAGGTCTCCCCGGCCATGCAAACTATAGCGCGCGGGGCGGAGGCCGGCGCGCACGCCGCCACCGGCGGGGACGCTGATAGTCTGGCCTGACGAAGTTCACAATCGATGAAGAACATATGGGAGCGTTTGTCAAAAGAGGTCACATGAGCGGTCACATAGAGACGGTCGAACAGAGAGAGACACTCTATTCGGCTAGGGTCACTGCAGAATCATCCAACCCCAGCAACATGGGCCGTATGTCCGATCCAGACGCCTACGGGATCATACACGGCTGCTGCGGCGACACGATGGAGATCTATCTGCGGCTGGATGGGGACAGGATCGAAGAAGCCACTTTCGCGACGGATGGCCGCGAGTCGGCAATAGCCAGTGGGAGCGTGCTTACCAAGATGGTGTGGGGGATGTCGCTGGAGGAAGCGGGCAAGATCAGACCGGAAGACTTGATTGCTGCCCTGGATGGCCTGCCCAAGGCAAAGGTGCACTGCGCCAACCTGACACTGAACACACTGGGGCAGGCTATTGCCAACTGGCGCGCAGAAGAAGAGGCGTGACAGGCGTATAGGAGAGCGCGGCCGGCCGCGCGGGCCAGCGATCTGGTCAAGTGGGGTACCACTGAAGGGGAGAAATGCGCATTGCAATCCTCGGAGCGGAATCGTTAGGAGTACGCGGTCTCTTCTGTGTGGTGGAGGTTGAGGATCTCCGGATCATCATTGACCCCGGGCTCGCGCTGGGCTACCAGCGCTATGGGCTGCTTCCCCACCCGGCACAGGTGGCGATTGGGGAACAGGTGCGCCGGAAAATATCGGCAGAGCTGAAGGATGCCACCGATGTGGTGATGAGCCACTTCCACGGCGACCACGTTCCTTTGCCCAATGCCAATCCTTATCAACTCAAAGCGCAACAGGTGGCCCCCTTGTGCCGAACAGCTCGATTCTGGACCAAGGGACCCAAAGGGCTTTCCCACAGCATGGTGCGCCGGAGGGAGTCTCTGAGCGAGGTGCTGGGCAGGGAGCTCCCGAACGCGGAGGGACAAAGGGATGGGCCGCTGGTCTTTTCCCCACCTATGCCGCACGGGGAACGGCATAACAACCTGGGAACGGTGATGATGACCCGCATTGAGGGCGAGGATACCGTTTTCGTGCACGCTTCCGACATCCAACTTCTCGACAGGGAGGCTATGTTTTTGATACTGGACTGGCGGCCAGACATAGTGCTGGTTGGTGGGCCGCCCCTCTATCTTCCGAGGATTCCGTCGAAGCAGCGGTGGAGGGCGTGGAGGAACGCACAGCGGCTGGCCCGTCACGTGGATACGCTGATCCTCGACCACCACCTGCTGCGTTGCGAAGAGGGGCTCTCTTGGCTGAGCCGCCTGTCGTCCGAGACAGGCCACAGGGTGATTTGTGCCGCAGATTTCATGAAGCATCCCCGCTGCCTGCTCGAGGCGCGGCGTGCGCAATTGTACAGGGAGATGCCAGTGCCTCCAGGGTGGCACGCAGCCTACGCTCGCGGCGACGCTGATACCCACCGCTATGGGGATTATCGAAGGGAATGCATATAGGTTTCGCATTTGATGTTTCAGTGGCCAAGAACCGGAGAGGGAATTGAAGTTGCGCAAGCTTTGGGGGCGGGAGACGTGGTTGCCACAACGATCGAAAAAGTGATAGGGTTCGTCACGCGGCAGAAACACAACTATCGAGTGGCGATCACACGTTCCGCGGCGAGCAGCTTCCTGCTGAACCTTACCGCCCAATACGATTCCATATACACGGTGGCCCTGGGCGCCGATTCGGGGGATTTGGGAGCGATCAGCAGCATTGGCAACGGGATCGGTGCCCTCATCTCCGCACCAGCGGGGTGGTGGGTGGACCGCCATGGCCTCAAGCCGTTCTACCTGCTGGGCATGGGGCTGCTGGCTGGAGCGGTGTTGATCTACGCCCTGGCACCGAGCTGGCACGTGATCATCGCCGCCACCATTCTGGTGTCTGTCTCCATGAGGCTAACCGGCACAGGCTGCAGCGTGATCTGTGCTGATTCGGTGCGCAACGAGGACCGGGCGACCGCTCAGAACCTGTGCGTCACTCTCGCTTCCTCCCTTTCCATGATTGCCCCTTTAGTCGCCGCGCCACTAGTCACAGCTCTTGGAGGCATGACCGTAACGAGCATTCGCCCTCTGTATTACATTCGCTTCGTGGGATATGGTCTTATCTTCCTCTTCGTAGCCGCTCAACTGAGGGAGCCTAGGCTGGTGCGCACGGCCGGGGCGGGAGCCAATCCGGGCTTGATAGGCGGTTTCAGGCAGCTCTTTGAAGGAGAAGCCCCCCTGGGGAGGTGGCTTGTAATCTCTTCTCTCACCTGGCTGCCAATGGCCATGACCGCTCCTTTCCTCCAGCTCGACGCTCATCAGGCAAAAGGGGCGGATCAGTACCTGCTGGGGATCATGATCACAGCCACGATCCTGGCGCGTCTTCTATTCGGCATCCCCCTGGGCAGATTGGCGGACCGGATAGGGCGGAAAAAAGTGATCTATCTCCTCACGCCGCTGTGGTATGCCTCCAACCTATTGCTCATCTGCTCTCTCAACTCGGCCACCTTGATTCTGGCAGGAGCCTTGCAGACTTTCTATTTCATCTCCGTAGGCCTCACAGGTGCCATGACCCTGGAACTCGTTTCGGTGGAGCAGATGGGAAAGTGGAGCGGCTTGATCGGCTCCTTCCGAGGATTGGTCACCATCCCTGCCCCTGTGATCGGCGGCCTGATATGGAGGGAGTTGGGCCCCATGTATGTCTTCGTCGTGCCCCTGGCAGTGGATCTGCTCTTGAGGATTCCCCTGCTCACCAGTATCCCTGAGACGCTGGGGACAAGACCCGCCTCCAGGAAAGACGGCTAGCGGGGCCGTGGTTTAGAGATTGGCGTTGAGAATGGAGGAAATCCGCTTAATGGCGCTAGGCACCGACACGGCCTGAGCGTCCAAGATGGGACCTGAGCCCTTGGCGCAGCTTCCGCGCCCCCTAGGAGGCCGTGTGCTTCCAACAGGGAAGCTAGTCGGTTGACCCGCCGAGGGTGATCCGCTGGTACATGTGCAGCGCATCAAGGGGCAGGCACTCAACGGAAGAGGGAAAGAGCAATGGCTGAAAAGACCCGTTCCACGTTTGAGGACTATTGCATCATATCCTGCGGGATGCTACACTCGGAGATGACCCGTCTGGTGGAGATCGGTTTTCTGAATCCGCGCCAGATCCTTTTCACGCCGCCGGGTCTGCATGCCCTGCCGGACAAGCTGGAGGAGCACCTTCTCAAGAGGCTGACACAGGCTCAAGAATCGTGTCCCGACCACAGGATCATCGTTGTGTATGGGAAGAAGTGCTATGTAGACATTGATGAACCGCTCAAACGGGTGGACTCGATCTTGCACGCAGCAGGCCAGGGGATCGTCAGGGTACAAGGGGACTATGGCTACGACATGCTGTCCGGCGTTGAGGACCGGCAGCGAATCAGCGGGGGAAGGCAGGACAAGATCCTGTGGTTTACGCCGGGCTGGCTCAAGAACTGGAAAGTAGTCTATCAGCGGTATTTTGGCTGGGATAGCGCCGATGCCAACGCGAACTTCCCAGGGTTCTACGACAAGATCATTGTCCTGGACGGCCTTGGGCTCGCCGAGGAGTATATGATGCAGCACGCCGAGGAGATCCTGGAACTGTTCGACTGGACGGGCCTGGAGGTGGAGTTTCACACGATCACCCTGGACCGTTTCAAGGGATTACTGATAGACAGTCTGTCCCCAGATGCTGTGGGAGGTGCTTCGAAATAACAGAGCATAGGCACGAAGGGAAACTGGAGATGACTGTCATAACGGCGCAGGTCAGCCTCTACCCGCTGCGACAGGAATCAATCGGGCCGACTATCCGCGAGGCGGTGCGCATCTTTCGCCAGTGTAGTTAAAGACCCGCGTGGATGAGATGAGCACTCTGGTGTGGATGGCCATAGATGCAAGCGAGCCTGCCCTGGGGGGCTTGTCGGGATGGCGCTGATCGTGAGACAGGAGGTGGAATGATGGACGGACAGATAATGTGGGTAGATATCGCCCGCTGCACGGGCTGCGGTGCGTGCGTCGAGGTGTGCCCCGTCGAGGCCATCGCCCTGGCGGACGCCAAGGCCCGCGTTGACGAGGAGGCCTGTACCGGCTGTGGAGCTTGTGTGGATGCCTGCCCGGAGGGCGCCATCCATCCCGTGATAATGATACAGGGCGAACTCGTTCCCGCCCCGGAGCGCCCGGCCCCCCCCGTCTACCGGCCTAGCCCACTGGTGGAAACGGCGGGCGCGGCCGTCGTCGTCGCCGGTACGGGGCTGTTGACGAAAGCAGCGGGTGCGCTGGCGCGGGCGGTTGGCCGCTGGCTGATGCGACGTTCCGCGGCGACGGGGCCACCTGCGGAGGATGGAGCGTCTCCGGCGGGAGACAGGGGTGGCGGCGGGGACCGGCGCCGGCGCCGGCGGCGAGGTCAGTGAGGGAGACAGTGCGATGGGGGACATAAATTGGACGTTGGTGGGACTGATGGGCCTGCTGGTCGATAGCGGCGGGGATGGAGTCCGTGCAGCGTGTCTACCCGAACCGCTGTACTGGCGAGGCTGCCTTCGTCGCCTTGACACTGACCTTCGGTCCGTCGTGCGCCCCTGCCCGGCAGGGACTGTTTTGGAGTTCCAATATGTGCAAACTTAACTTGGAGGTGAGAGAATGATCACTACGGTAGCGAGTGGCAAGGGAGGCACGGGCAAGACGACCGTTGCTGTCAGCCTGGCGCTGAGTTTGGCAGAATCCGCAAGCCCTGCCAATCCGCTGTTCTTAGACTGCGATGTGGAAGAGCCCAACGCCGCCCTCTTTCTCCGGCCAACCATCCAGGAGCGCCGCGAGGTAGGCCAGATGATCCCGGAGGTGGACCTGGAAAAGTGCACCTACTGCGGGCGCTGCGCCGAAGTGTGTCAGTATCACGCCATTGCCGTGGTTGGAGAGAAAGTATTGGTCTTCCCCGAACTCTGCCACGGTTGCGGCAGTTGCAGCCTCAACTGCCCCACGGGGGCGATCCACGAGGTGCTGGACGTGATAGGCACCATCGAGCGGGGCTGGGCCGGATCGGTAGAATTTGCCCAGGGGACGATGAACGTGGGCGAACCGATGGCCGTTCCCATCATCCGCCAGTTGAAGCAGTGGACCATCCCGCTCAATCCTGGCAACCGTCCAGTCATTCTGGACGCATCTCCGGGCACTGCCTGCCCCGTCGTCGAGAGTATGCGGGGTGCGGATTTCGTGCTGATGGTCACCGAGCCCACCCCTTTCGGCCTGCACGATTTGCTGCTGGCGGTGGAGGGGGCCCGCGACGAGTTAGGGCTGCTCGTCGGTGTGGTGATCAACCGGGAAGGGGTGGGAGACCAGGGGGTGGACGATTACTGCGCCACCGAGGATATCCCCATCCTGATGCGCATCCCCTTGGACCGGCGGATCGCCGAGGCATATTCGGATGGGGGAACGTTAGTGGAGGCGCTGCCGGAGTATCGGGAGCAATTCAAGAATCTGTACGTAGCCATCGGGCGGCTGGTGGCGGGCAGGAAAGGAGGAGGCGCACAATGAAGCAACTCGTCATTCTCAGTGGCAAGGGAGGCACCGGCAAGACGACGGTCGCGGCGGCGCTGGCCCACCTGGCCTCCCAGGAGATGCCCATCGTCCTGGCTGACGCCGACGTGGATGCAGCCAATCTGGAACTGGTGCTCGACCCCACGAAGCGGGAGGAGCTCAAGTTCATGGGGGGCCAACTGGCGGTGATTGATCCCGAAAAGTGCACCGCCTGTGGCATCTGCGCTGAGGTCTGCCGTTTCGATGCGCTTATTCCTGGTGACGAGGCGTACCGGATAGACTCCCTGGCCTGCGAGGGGTGCGCTTCCTGCTTCTACCAGTGCCCCGAGGAGGCCATACGGATGGAGGAGCAACAGGCCGGGTTGTGGTTCCGCTCCGACACGCGCTTCGGCCCCCTCTTCCACGCCCACCTCTTCGCCGGGCAGGAAAACTCGGGCAAACTGGTCACCCTGGTCAAGCAGCAGGCCCGCCTGCGGGCGCTGGACACCGGGGCGGCGGTGGTGCTGGTGGACGGGCCGCCAGGGATCGGTTGCCCCGTCATCTCTGCCAGCGCCGGGATGGACCTGGCGCTCCACATAGCCGAGCCTACCGTCGCTGGCGTGCACGGTTTAGAGCGCGTCATGGGCACCACCGGCCACTTTGGCGTACCGTCGTTGGTGGCGATCAACAAAGCGGACCTCAACCGGGCCCGGTGCGAGGAGATCGCCGCCTTCTGCGCGGGTCGAGGGGTAGAGGTGGTGGGACGTATCCCCTACGATGACGTCGTGACGGAGGCGATGGTGCAGGGCCGGCCGGTGACGGAATACACAGATGGCCCGGTGACGGAAGCGCTGAAGGAGATGTGGTCACGGGTGAGGGATCTGATCCTCTCCGACGGGGCAGGGAGCGTGAAGGAGGTACAGCGATGACGGATCGGAATGCTCTGCGCGAGGCTATTCTCACTCGCCTCTCCACCGTCATAGACCCCGAGACGGGGGCCGACGTGATGCGCATGCGGCTGGTTGAGAACCTGGAAATAGACGAGGGAGGCATCGTTCGCTACGAGTTTCGTCCTTCTTCTCCCCTGTGCCCTCTTGCCGTGTCGCTGGCCCTCTCCATTCGTGGGGCGGTAGCCGAGGTGGATGGGGTGACCGGGCAGGAGATCAAGGTAGTCGGCTACATCAGAGCCGAGGAACTGAATACGATGTTGCAGGAACTGGCGGATACGAGGGAAACGGAACGAGGGGCATAGACAACGACAAAATCATTGGATCCGGGTACTATCTCGATGCAATGATTTTGTCAATCAGTTGTCCTTCTGGTTCGTCCGAGCCAGTCTACGAGACGAGAAGGAGCTATGAAGAAGGCATTTGGTCTGATCGTGAACCCCGTGGCAGGGATGGGCGGCAGCGTTGGGCTCAAGGGGAGCGACGGTGAGGTGTACAAGAAAGTACGGCAGTTGGGCGCCGAGCCGGTCACGCCCAAGAGGACGAAGCATTTCCTGGCCCACATCAGGCGTAGGGATGATATCACGCTGCTCGTCGCACCTGGCAAGATGGGAGAGAAGTACGTCAGGGCGTTCGACATTCCATATGGATCAGGAGTCTGTGTATATCCAAGCAGCACCAATTTCTTACTCGCAAAGACAGAGATTCCTGATACAGTGAGAAGGTTCAGAGACATTGGCGTGTTTATTGCAGACCTCTCGAATCAATTACCGCCAGGGTTTGTAAGGGTATCTATCGGCACTCGCGAGGAAAATGATGCCCTCATAACCGGATACATGAAGATTCGTCAATTCTGTGAATAGGGATACTTGCCTGGTGTAGATCAACGAAGCCGTGCGTCAGTCCAGGCTTCAATCGGACAACAAACGTTCAACTCAGTCGCTCAGGAGGTCAACAGCATGATTGCTTTCGGTCCGGTCCCATCTAGGCGTTTGGGGCGGAGCTTGGGAATCAACAATATCCCGCCCAAGGTGTGCACCTATTCTTGCGTGTACTGCCAGTTGGGACGCACTATAAAGATGCAGCTTGAGCGCCGTGCCTTCTACGAGCCAGAGGAGATCTTACGGGATGTCCAGGACAAAGTCGAACGGGCAAAAGAGGCTGGGGAGCCCATTGACTACCTCACCTTCGTGCCTGATGGGGAGCCCACGCTGGATGTCAACCTCGGCCGTGAGATTGAGCTGTTGAGGCCGTTGGGGATCAGAATCGCCGTCATTACCAACAGTTCCCTCATCTGGCGCCAGGATGTGCGAGAGGACCTGATGAAGGCCGCTTGGGTCTCCTTGAAAATGGATTCCGTGCGAGAAGAGATCTGGCGCAGGATCGATCGGCCCCATGGCAGTTTGCAACTGACCTCGATCCTCAATGGAGCGCTCGAGTTTGCGAAGGGCTTTAAGGGGGATCTGGCAACGGAGACAATGCTCGTAGAGGGCGTCAACGATGGCGATGGCCACATCAGGGAGGTTGCAGGCTTCTTGGCCCGCCTAAGGCCTGCCACGGCGTATTTGGCGATCCCCACCAGGCCGCCGGCAGAGAAATGGGTGCGAGCTCCCGGCGAGGAAGTCATCAATCGGGCCTATCAGATCCTCGCCAAAAGCCTGGAGCACGTGGAATATCTGATTGGGTACGAGGGTAACGCTTTCGCTTTTACGGGCAACGTCGAGGAAGACCTGCTGGGCATCACCGCCGTGCATCCCATGCGGGAGGATGCGGTGAGCGAGTTCCTGGCGCGGGCCGGGGCGGATTGGCCCGCTGTTCACCGGCTGATCATCCAAGGTCAACTCGTGAAGACGGAATACGACGGAAAGCGATTCTATATGAGGCGGCTACATCAAAACGACGGACACGGGGCAGATGAGGCGCTCTAGGCGGACCACAGTTTGACTCTCCCGCTCCCCGACGCAAACGGCCAGCCACGAGAAACGAGACACCTCCATTCAGCGCTCCAGGCCCACCACAGTCTGTAGTCCACGCAAAGCTGGCAGTGCGTCGTTGATCTGTGCAGGTTCTCAACTCAGTTTCCCGAGACAAAGATACACCCGAAAACGCGGCTAGCAAAGGCAGCTTTCACGGCTGCCAGGGTCAGCGCGTCACAGTACACTTCGATTCAATACTCTTGGCCAAAAGCGCTAGACAGCGCATCCACCACCTGGAACGGGTTGCTGGAGATGATGCTGCTGGCATAGAGCTCCATGGCCCCAAAGTCGGACGTCTTGTTGTTCGGATCTCCGCGGTCCACTACACGCACAACGACCGGGAATCCTCTCCAATCTTCAGGCACGCTATCAATGGGCTTCATGCACACGGCCAGGTTGAAACTGCGTACGCCCAATGCATCCACGAAGCAGCGCAGAACCCTGTAAATCGCATACTTCAGGTTGTCGTCGAGACGCTCGGCGATGAGCATAACTTCCTTCTCCTTGATCGGCGTCAGGTACGCTAGTACGTGCACGTCCCTGTAATCCACCGTCAGACCCAGTGACTTGTGCGCTGCATAGAGATCGTCGAAGTAGTTCACGCCGTGCCCGATTCTGTACAACAGAGCAGCCCGGCGCAGGTGCTCGATCCTGGCGTAATGGATACCCCGGCCCAAAGTCATCTGGGCATGTCCATGCAGGATCGAAGCACCGCTTCTACACAAGCAGTTCCACATGAAGAAGAAATAGCGCGCTGCTTTGTCCTCGCAATGCGCCTTCCGCGCCCATGCCAGAGCGGTATCAATGTAATCCTTGACCCCCTCCGAGCTAAAGGCCAGCGGATTGTGCTCACTGAAAACAACCAGACCGTGGAAACTATCGTACTTGGCGATGTTGGAGGCAGTGATGCACTGTTCTCCCTGCGCCCGCCCAAAGACATCCTCCGGCGTGGCCTCCAAAGGCCGGCAGAAGGGATCGCCCACATTGCCCATGATGATTTGAAGCAGGTCACTGGAAGCTTTGGCCTCCATCGGCCGGCTGGCGCGCAGCTCGTTGAACAGCGAACCTTCTACCGTGATCAGGTTGGTCACCTTGACAATGCGCTGCTCCTGCACAGCGTCCAGCGAACCAAAGTACTTCTTGATCCAGTCGTGCATGGATGGAGGGGGCCGAAGCTCACCAACCGTGGTGTCGACTTGAAAGATGCGTTGGAAACGCTCCCGTTCCTCGGCGGGTAGAGCCTGCACCAGTTCCTCCAGATCGACGATGTTCCTCAGCGCACGAGGCATGTCTGCTCCTCTTGTTGTTTGTAGTGCGCCACGCAATGCACATCGGCAATACTAGCATACCCAGGGCTGAGAACCAAATGCGGCGTCTCTTTTGACAAAACCACTTTGCCGTGCTAACATCTTGGCAATTTGGGTGAGGTCACAGGGAAGTAAGATGCGCGCAAGACACCAACGCAACCGCATGTCAATACCGGCAGTGTTCATCGCCTGCCTGCTGCTCGCCTCATGCGTCCCAACTCAATACTGGGATGACCTGGCATCGCCCTCTACGGCCGCAACGCCGACACTGGGTGCGCCCACCGCTGTTTTCCCGACTAGCTCTTCTGCGGACAAAACGAGCACTCCAGTGCCAACGGGCACGCCGCCGCCCGTTGCTGGCGAACTACGCCTGGCAGTGCGGGAGGACATCAAGACTCTCAACCCCTACCTGGTGGCCAACGCAAGCGAAGGCTTTGTGGTGAGCCTGCTCTACGACACGCTGCTGAGCAGCGATTCGGATGGAGAGTTGGAGCCAAATCTGGCGGAACGTTGGGAGTTGACACCCGATGGCCTCAACCTGACACTGTGGCTCAACCCGCAAGCCAGGTGGCACGACGACCAGCCTGTCACAGCAGACGATGTTGTCTTTTCCTTCGATTTGGTGGGGCAGCAGGAATTTCCAGGATTGGCGCGTCTCGTCGCTCTCGTCGACCGCGTGGAAGCCACAAGCCCCAGGGAGGTCCGGTTCGTCCTGCTGGCCGCGCAAGCGAATGCCGTACGCCTGCTGACTACGCAACTCAGAATCGTCCCAGCCCACGTGTGGAAAAACGTCCCAGATGCGCTGACCTACACGAACCGGGACGAGCCCGTTGGTTCGGGCCCTTTCCGTTTGGTAGAGTTCGTGCAGGAAGAACGGGTAGTCTTGCGCAACACCAGGTCTCATCACTGCACAAGACCCCGCGGAGAGACGATCGTTGTCCAGATTGTGCGAGACGAGGACAGAGCCTTACAGGCGCTGAAGGACGACGAGTTGGACGCCATCGGGTGGAACATCGCACCATCATTGGCTCGCGATGTGCTGGATGCTGCGGACGACTATGCTGGTATCCAAGTGGCGCAGGCTCCCGATGTGGACACCCACACTCTGCTCCTCAACCTGCGCCAAGCGCCGTACGACAACCCGACCTTCCGCCGGGCTCTGGCCCAAGCCATCGACACAGAAGCCATTGTGGAAACGGTGCTCCTGGGCTTTGGCGATGTGGCCATGGCGAGCCTGCTTCCGGCAGCTTCGCCATGGCGGAATGCGAACATTCCCCCGATTGCCTTTGACCCAGAGGAGGCCATGAGCAAGCTGGACGCTGCGGGCTTTCGGGACAGGGATGGGGATGGGCTGCGAGAGAACCCCGACGGCAGCGCGCTGCGAATTCCCATCTCTTGCGTGGAGCTGCCTGTACCTCTCGACGTCGCTGAGTTGGTCGCTGTCAATCTCCAGGCCGTCGGCCTCTCAACTGAGGTGAGTGCTGTAGCTCAGGATGAGTGGATGCCAATGCTGATGCAAGCCCAGTTCGATGTCGTCTTGTACAACATCTCACTCAGCGAACCAGAGATGACCTTCTTCCACTTCCATAGTTCGCGGGGAGCGCTCAATGAGGGGCACGTGTCCGGTTTTAACCATGGTGGCTACGCCAATCCAGAATTCGACGAAATCGCCGCCGCTACGCAGAAAGAGCAGAATCCAGTCAGGCGACAGGAGTTGTTGTACCAGTTGCAAGACATCCTGGCCACCGATCTGCCTCAGATTCCCCTGTACAATCCTCACGTGCTGAATCTATTCCGCAGTGACCGCTTCACACGCTGGCAGGCACAGCCGGGCCTGGGCCTGCTGCATCGTACGATGGTTGCAAACTTGAGACCGGTGAGCGTAGAGTAAGGCTATTCCTCCACAAGCCCGTAGTCTTCCAGCTTGATCTCTTTGCCCCGGGCTGCCAGAGCACGGTAGTAGAGATCCACATACTTCTTGGCCGAGGCACTCCACGAGAAATCTGCGGTCATACCTCTCACCTGAAGCTTGTGCCAGGCTTCCTTATACTTGTAATTCTCCAGCGCGCGTACGACGGCGGAAAACAGGGCCCAGCGATCATGAGGCTCGAAGGAGAAGCCGTTGCCCTCTCCAGTTTGTGGATTCAAGTCTTTCACCGTGTCTGCCAGCCCACCTACAGCCCGCACGATGGGCACACTGCCGTAGCGCATAGCAACCAACTGGTTCAGGCCACAGGGTTCGAAACGAGAAGGCATCAGGAACATGTCTGTACCGGCATAGATTTTTTGGGCCAATTCAGCGTTAAAAGTGAGGAATACCGCTGCTTTGCCCGCATAGACCTGCGCAACGCGCGAAAACATCTCGTGGTAGTGCGGATCACCGGTTCCCATCAACACAAACTGCAAGTCCAGGTCCAGCAGGTGGTCAATCACATCCCCCAGGATGTCAAAGCCTTTCTGATCACTCAGACGCGAGATGATGCCGATGAGAGGGATGGCTTCGTCCTCTTTGAGATTGGCCTCTCGCTGCAGGGCCAGCTTGTTGGCGACGCGATTCTCGAGATGCTCGACGTCATAGTTCTGGGCGATGTACTTGTCCGTAGCTGGATTCATGACCTCATAGTCCACGCCGTTCAGGATGCCAAAGAGGCGGTCGCGGCGGTCACGCAGCAGGGGATCCAGCTTTTCGCCAAACTCGGGCGTCAGGATTTCCTGAGCGTGCCTTTCGCTGACGGTGTTGATGACGTCGGCGAAGAAAATGCCCCGGGCCATAAAATCGACCACCTCGATCATGTCGGCCATCTCAGGATGGTACATGAAGCCGTATTCGGCAATGCCAGCGATTTCCAGCACACGGTGGCCAAAGATGCCCTGATAAGCCAGGTTGTGGATGGTATAGACCGTAGCGGTGTGAGCAAAGAAGGGATCGTCTTTGTAGAGGGTCTTTAGCCAATTGGGGACGATTGCGGTGTGCCAATCATGGCAGTGGATGATGTCGGGGCACCAGCCCAGGCGGTTCAGCATCTCCAGCGAACTGCGACAGAAGAAGACAAACCGCTCAGCGTCGTCGGGGTACATGTAGATGCCATCGCGGTCATAGTACTTGGCGTTCTCGATCATATACACCGGCACATCCTGTCCAATGACGCCTTGCAGGACTGCTGCCTCCTCCATGTGCTTGTTCATGGGCACCGGGAAAGCAGGAAGGGCTTTCTTGAGGTCGAACCTGACCGGGTCAATGCGCCCATAGCGCGGCATGGCCACGCGGATGTCATGGCCCAAGGCGCGGATGGCCTTGGGCAGCGACCCTGCGACATCAGCCAGGCCACCGGTCTTGGCAAAGGGAACCACTTCTGCGGCAAGTAAGAGGATCTTCAAAGGTTGCTGTTCTTTCATCACAGCTCTCCTCCTATAAGGAATACCATGAACGGACAATGTACTGTCCTACTCCCAGCTAATGATCCACGTGCACAGCCCAGCCACGCCAACGCAGGCCACGGCCATGAACAGCCGCTGGCTGGGCAGCAGGTCCACGTCCCGCGAGGTCACCCCAAAGATGGCGACCATGCCGACGGCCAGTACGGCCCACATGGTCAGAAAAGGATGCTCGTCCACAAACTTGCGCCACGAAGACATATTGCCTCCCGATGAGAGTTCTCCCACTCTGACGTTGCGCTGGCGACTTGGCTGTACAATGCGTTCCCACTCCCTCACTACTTGTGCCCGCGTCTGCTCCAGGTCGCCGCTGTTGTCAATGACCATGTCGGCGCGGGCCACCTTCGCCGCTTGCGGCGGCTGGGCATCGATGCGCAACTCGGCTGCGGCCACGCTGAGCCCCCGCGTGTCCACCAACCGCTTCACCTGCTGCTCCCGCGGACACGTCACCACCCAGAGTTCGTCGCAGCGGCGGTGCATGCCCGATTCGATCAACTTGATCGCTTCGAGGACAGCGACCTTGATCCCTGCTAAGTCGGAGGTGGATGACGCCTCTTTGCCCAAGTCCTGCAGCAAGCGCACGCTTTCGGCGATTACCACGGGATGCACGATCGCTTCCAGACGCGACAGAGCCTCAGCGTCCGCAAAGACCCTCGCCCCCAGGCTGGCCCGGTCGATCTCGCCATCCGGCTGCAAGATGTCTGGCCCGAATTCATCTACCACACGCTGCCAGGTTGGAGTGCCGGCCTTCATTACGTCATGGGCAAGCGCATCAGCATCAATCACCTCGGCACCGAGTTCTGCCAACATCGCCGCGACCACGCTCTTGCCAGTGGCAATATTACCGGTCAGTCCAACAACATACAAGCCATTACGTTTCACGCCGTTCGTCCCGCTTGACGGGGTTTAACTCTTTGCGTCTCCGCCGCCCCGACCCATTCTTCCAGGCGACGCCGCAACTGCTGCTGCACATCCTCGTACTCACGCCCCAGGTCATACACACGATCCACCCACTGTGCCCGGCTGGCCAGTTCCAGCTCGCGCGTGAGCGCGGAAAGGGCGGATTCGAGCCGTTGGATCTCCTCCTCCAGTTCGGCCCGTCTCGCTTCGCGCTGCCGCATCGCTTTCTCGGCCCGCTTGCGCTGTTGATCCTGCAATCGAACACCTCGCATGGGTCCTTTCTTGGCCGGTATCTGCTCACGTTCTGCCCTCTCTACCTCAGCCTGCTGTAGATAGGCCGAGTAGTTGCCCTCATAGACGCGCAACTGCCCCCCTTCAACCACCCAGACCTGAGTAGCCAGCGCATCGATGAAGTAGCGATCGTGCGAGACAAACAGGATCGTCCCGTCAAAGTCTTGCAGAATCTGCTCCAGAAGCTCCTGCGACTGGATGTCCAGATGGTTGGTTGGCTCGTCGAGGAGCAGAAAGTTGGCGCCTTGCAGGGCCAGTATGGCCAGGGCAACTCTGCCCCGTTCGCCGCCGCTGAGCTGGGAAATGGGCTTGAACACGTCGTCACCGGAGAAGAGAAAACGGCCCAGGAAGCCACGAGCCTTTTCCAGGGGCAGGTTCTTCACTTCCAGTATCTCTTCGAGGACGGTGTTCTCTTGGTGCAGGTTCTCATGGCCCTGCGCAAAGTAGGCAACCTGGATGTTGATGCCGGCTTTGGCCTCTCCGGCCAGTGGCGGCACTTCCCCGACGATAGTCTTCAGAAAAGTCGTCTTGCCGCAGCCATTGGGGCCCAACAACGCCGTGCGTTCACCACGAAGCAGGAGCAGATCAGGACAATGGAACAGTGGTTGGCCGTAGCCCACTTTCAGTCCACGGGTGGCCAACACGTCGTTGCCGCCGCGCACCTTGCTGGCCAGCTTGAATTTCATCGTTTTGTGCTGCCTGGGGCGCTCGACGCGCTGCAGGCGCTGCAGGCGCTTCTCCCGCCCCCGGGCTTCACGGGAACGCTGTCCAGCCTTGTAGCGACGGACAAAGCCCTCAGTGCGGGCGATGTGCTTCTGCTGTGCTTCGTACTCGGCCTGGCGTCGGAGTCGACGCTCCGCGCGCTGCTCAACGTAGTGGCTGTAATTGCCGCTGTACTGCTCCAGCGCGCCAAAACTCATTTCCCATACCCGATTGGCCACCTTGTCCAGGAAGTAACGGTCGTGCGCCACCACCACCAGGCTGCCCTTCCACTGGGCCAGGTGCTCCTCCAACCATTGCGTGGCCTGCAGGTCCAGGTGGTTGGTTGGCTCATCCAAGAGCAAGAGTTCTGGGTTCAACAGTAGGAGCTTTGCCAACTGTGCCCGTGTCCTCTGCCCGCCACTGAGCAAGGCCAGAGGCTGATCAAAATCGGCCTCCACAAAGCCGAGTCCCATCAGAACACGTTTGATCCGCTGCTCGTACGTGTATCCTCCGGCCAACTCGAAAAGCTGCAGCAATTCGCCATAGCGTTCCATGGCCTTTTCCCGGCGCTCCGGATCCGCCATCTCCTGTTCGAGCTGATGCAGCCGCGCTTGCTGGGCACGGAGATCGGCAAAGACTTGAACCATCTCCTCGTGCAGCGTATATCCACTCTGCAGGTCAGCCCGTTGGCTCAGGTAGCCAATGCGCATGACCTTGGCCATGCTTAAACGTCCAGAAGTGGCAGTTTCCAGACCGGCAACAATGCGCAGCAAAGTTGTCTTCCCCACCCCGTTCACCCCGACCAGCGCGACTTTGTCACCGTGGCCGATCTGAAACGAGATGCTGGAGAAGACATCTTGTGCGCCATAGTATTTGGCAAGATTCTCAGCTACGACAATGGACATGCCGACCTCGTCTCCATTATACCATAGGAGCAACGGCACGACCAAGATTGACAAGATTGCACCTGCGCCCTATACTGAGACCAGCAAGGGTAAATGCTTATTGGTTCTTTGTGTCCTGGTGTTGGTGGTCGCAATGTCAAAAGTCTCAGGTAATACCATGCGTCCCAGCGCGGCCAAGGACGATGGCCGGCCGATCAACAACCTGCCTGGGCTTTACCCCACGGAGGACTGGGTGGTCCACTACTGGGACGTCGAGCCGCTGGGAGAACTGCGCAGCCGCCAGGCTGTCATCCAGTTGCTCCGTGGCTATGCCGGCGCGTGTCCCCTGGTACAGATCGGTCAAGTCGGCTGCGTGCACCGGGTGCGCCGTTGGGGCGTACAGTTGTACACGCGCGTCCTGCAGGACATTGGTTTTGACCCTTCCCTGTACCTGAGCCACGACAGGGCGCGATTCCCCGGCGGCGACGGTGACGCAGAGATGATTTCCATCCTCATCCATGCGACTCACTTTGACCTGCCAGCGCACTTTGTCATCGCCAGTGAGCAGTATCCACTGCTGCTCTTCGACCCCCAAGGGATGCTCAAAGGCTCGTATACCCGCTGGCACACCCACCTCGGAGCGCTGGCCTACTTGGTTTCGGAAGGCAGAGTAAATGGCACCTTCGGCTGTGTGTTTGCGGAGAACAGACCACTCTATGACCAAGCACTGACCTACCTGCTGCAGGCACTGCTGCGCCAGGAGAATGAATGAGGAGCCACAGATGAGCACTCGAGCTATTCTGGCCCTGTGTGTCCTCCTGGCTTTGCTGGGCTGGTTCGCACTGGGCTCCTTCACCTACCACAACCCACCAGAGGGATGGAACCGTTGGATCGCTGCGGCCATTCTGGGCCCCGCGCTGTGGGCAACCTTCTTGCCCCTGGCATACGAGATCCATCTGCGAATGGACCGCAGCGAAAACATCGTGCCTCTTGCGGCACGACAGAGTGCCCTGGCAGCTTTATACCTGACCATCTGTGTCGGATTACGCTTCATCCAAGCTCTCAACTGGGCCAACGCAATGCTGCTGTTGGCCCTCTTTGTCCTCACCGAGGTACTCCTTTCAGCGAGGGAAGACCAATAGCGAGGGGGAGAAATGGCTAGACTCTTAGAATGTGCACTGAACTTTAGCGAGGGGAGAGACAAAGACGTCATCGAGGCCATTGCAGCAGCGGCACAAGGCGCACGTGTGCTGGATCTGAACTCTGATGAGGATCACAACCGTACTGTGTTGAGCTTCGTTGGCTCACCAGAGACGGTGGCCGAAGCTGCTTTCCAGGTCAGTGCCAAGGCCGTTGAGTTGATCGATATGAACCAGCATCGAGGCGCGCATCCACGCATGGGCGCAGTGGACGTCATCCCCTTTGTGCCCCTGGGCCAGGCCAGCATGGAAGAAGCAATCACCGCAGCGCGCCAGCTAGCGCAACGGCTTGGCGAGGAATTGGGCATCCCGGTATACCTCTACGAAGGTGCAGCCACACACCCGGTGAGACGGAACCTGGCCAACGTACGCCGGGGGGAATATGAGGGATTGGCGCAGAAACTGGCCGACCCAGAATGGGCACCCGACTTTGGCCCCCATCGTCCCCATCCCACTGCAGGAGCTACTGCTGTCGGCGCGCGCATCTACCTGGTAGCCTACAACGTCAACCTGGGCACGTCTGACGTCAACATCGCCAAAGCCATCGCCCGCGCCGTACGCGCCAAGACCGGCGGGCTGCACAACGTCAAGGCCCTGGGCGTGATGCTCCAAGAGCGCAATCTAGCGCAGGTCTCGATGAACGTGGTGGACCCCTTCCGCACACCACTCTACCGCGTGCTGGAACTGGTGCGCGTCGAAGCAGCACGTTACGGCGTGCCGGTTGTGGGGAGTGAGATCGTCGGAATGGTCCCCCTCTCAGTGATTCTGGAAACGGTCCGCTACTACCTGCAACTGGAGGATTTCAGTGACGATCAAGTATTGGAAACCAAGCTGTGGGAGGGGTTTTGAACACCAGGCTGCTGTGTCTGCTCTGCCTGTTGTCGGCGTCTGCCCTGATTGCGTTCCCGGGTTGCTGTCGGCTGGCTCCCAGACTCACGCGCACGCTGTCCCCATCACCCGTACCGACAGCTACCACCTCGCCAACCGCAACTCCAACCCGGTCCCTGGCACCGACAAGAGCGGCGACGCACACGGCCACTGCCCACTTTGAGATGCCGACAGCGAGGCCGACGTCTACGCCTGCGTCACTTTGGGAGCAAATCGTCGCTACCCTGCCTCAAGAATCCAACCAGTCTTTCCGGCTGACCATTACCGAAGAGCAACTCGCAAGGCTCATCATAGATGCCGCAGAAAAGGATGCTGGGGTTGACCTCGAACGACTGACCATGAGCATACATCCTGATAGCATTCGAGTCACCGCGTTGGCCAGGTTTGAAGCCGTGGGACGGGAACTCGACCTCGAAGTGGAGATTGTGCCTGCTGTGGTAGGTGGACAGGTTCGCCTGCGGGTCAACCGGCTGGAGATAAGGAACTATCCCAAACTGTTGTCAGCGCTGATTGCCCCAGTAGTGACCAACATCCTTGACCAACAGCTCGACCTGTTCAATCAGATGCAGGAAGATGAGAACGGCGACCTGCGCTTTCAGATAACGGGGTTGCACCTGCAGGAAGGGGCGATGATCATCGAAGGAGTTACGAACTAGCCTGTTTTGCCGAGGCGCGCACATAGGGCCACCTTCACTGCCTTGTGGTCGCTCCAGGGGTGCTCCGTGGCGCCAAAGCACATCGAACGCTCGTGGCCTTTGCCGGTGACGATGACCCAATCACCTGGCTTGGCCATATCGATAGCTGCAGCGATGGCCTCGCCCCGCTGTGGCACCTTCCAAAAGTCCACTCCCTCGCGCCGACCGGCTTGCACGCAGCCAACGGCAATCTGCCGCATGATGTCGTTAACGTCCTCGGTGCGTGGATCCTCCGCGGTGAGAAAGACGTAATCGGCCAGCCGGCCGGCGATTTCCCCCATCAGTGGCCGCTTGGTGCGATCACGCAATCCGGCACAGCCGAACACCACGAGCACCTTGCCCTTGGTGAGAGTGCGTACGGTCTCCAGGGCTTTTTCCAAGGCGTTGGGTGTGTGCGCAAAGTCAATGATCACCGTGAAATCCTGGCCCAGCTCGATGCGCTCCATGCGCCCGGTCACTCCCGTCACCGAGGATATGCCCTGTTGCATGGCGGCGAAGGGAATGCCTTGCGACATCCCTACGGTGATGGCGGCCAGGATATTGTAGACATTAAAGGTGCCCACAAGGGGAGTCTCGACCACAAACGCTCCTTCGGGTGTTGCGACCTTGAACGATATCCCTGACGGAGACAAGAGGATCTCAAAAGCCTCGACGTCGCTGGGACACTGGACACCATAGGAATAGCCATAGCTGCGTGCAGTGCAGAAGGTTTCAAGAAAATCATAGGAGGAGTCGTCGGCATTGAGCACACAGACCTTGGCCACGCCCGGTTTGCGGTACGACGTCAGCACCTGATCGAACAAGCGTGCTTTGGCTGCGCGATATTCCTCGTACGTGCCGTGATAGTCCAGATGTTCATGGGTGATATTGGTCACCACCGCCACGTCGAACTCGCAGCCCGTAACGCGGTGCTGAGCCAGGCCGTGCGAGGTGGCTTCGATGACTGCATACTGAGCGCCTTCTTCGACCATGCGTGCCAGATAACGCTGCACATCCAGCGCGTCAGGCGTCGTGGTGTGCAAGCCGGTATCATCCTCTTGGCCCCCGATGAACGCGCTCACCGTGTGGATCCAGCCAACCCGGTATCCGGCGGCTCGCAGGATCTCGCCGATCAGGCGCACCGTGGTGGTCTTGCCATCGGTGCCGGTAACGCCAATGACGCGCAGCTTGCGAGCCGGGTAGCCATACCAGGCTGCTGCCAGCCACGCCAATGCCTCTCTGGAGTCGCGCAGCGAGAAGTACGGCACAGGAGAGCCCTGGGGGAGAACACTGGATGCGGCTGCTTGTCCGATGACGGCTACTGCTCCTCGCCCCACGGCGTCTGCTATGAAGGCATGACCGTCGTTCTCCAGCCCTCGGATGGCCACGAACAGATCGCCAGGCTGCACCTGCCGGGAATCGCAAGCGATGCCAGCAATCTCCATATCGGATGTGACCATCAGCGCAGGCGACACTACCCCATGGGGCAAGGCAGCCAGTAGCTTTGAGAGCTTCATCTTACGCCTATCGTGCTCAAATTGCGCCCGCAGCCTGGATTTTCCCAAGGGGAACCGAGGAGGCCCCGCACATCCCAGGGACGACAGTGGGCGCTAAACGAACCTTTGGAAGAGCGAGAGCGTCCACCGGAACCAGTCCGTTCCGAAGATGATACCGCAAGCCATGAATATGAAAATGATCAGCAGCAGACAGCCGCAGCCGCAGCCGAAACAGGAAGGCCCTCGCCCAAAACCAAAGTTGTCCTGCAGCCAGTCAAAGACCACATTGAGCATGAACAGCTCAAGCAACCCCTCCAGACATCCTTGACGTCGTTTCATCTCTTCAGCCGTCCTTTCTTGTGTTGTGTGCAGTGATCGGTAGGCGTCCTGGTCAGCATATCCCTCTGGACAAGTATAGGCAGAGGGCTTCTCCGCGTCAAGCTACTGCTCCGTGCACCAACAGTTCGTGCTCTGCATGTGCGCTGCATGCCCCGTGGGCACCTGCGGCGGCCTGCATACCCTCCCTCACAGCAGGGCGAACCTCGCCGCCAAACGTGGCCACGGTGCCATCCAGGTCACAGAAAACGAGACGGTACGTCGGCTTCCTTTCCATTCTCCAGTCCGCGATATTGTACCACCAGACGAGCGTGTTGGAAAGACTGTGCGGCTATGGTATAATTCGCCACGAACCTTCGCTGAGGAGGCAGTTGCATGCTGGCCAAGGTCCCCAGTTTCGCTGTCATTGGCCTCGAGGGCGCACCAATTGATGTGGAAGTGGACATCTCGAGTGGTCTCACCGGGGTCATCATCGTCGGTCTGCCTGACACGGCGGTACAGGAATCCCGAGAGCGCGTCCGCGCGGCGATCAAGAACTCCGGCTGCCGCTTCCCCGACCAGCGCATTACGGTGAACCTGGCCCCTGCTGACCTGCGCAAGGAAGGGCCCGCCTACGACCTGCCCATCGCGGTGGGCATTCTGGGCGCTTCCAGACATATCTGGCCAGATTGGGAATCCTCCATTTTTGTTGGCGAACTCTCGTTGGACGGCAGCGTGCGCCACACCAACGGCGTGTTGCCGATGGTCAGCGGGGCGCAGGCGCAGGGTTACGAACGGGCCTATGTGCCAGCGCAGGATGCGCCGGAAGCGGCGCTGGTGCCTGGCATGGAGATCATCCCCGTATCCAACCTGACAGAATTGATTGGCCACCTGCAGGGCCTGAATCCCATACCTCCATACGAGTCCAGGTTCGACTCGGATCTGCTGGATCAGCCCCGCTACGGCACCGACTTTCGAGACGTCAAAGGCCAGGAGCACGTCAAACGCGCCCTGGAGGTGGCGGCGGCAGGAGGGCACTGCGTGCTGATGAGCGGCCCTCCAGGGGCGGGCAAGACGCTGCTGGCGCGCGCTCTGCCTTCCATCTTGCCCAAGCTGACCATCGCCGAAGCGCTGGAGATCACCAAGATCTACTCGGTGAGCGGATTGCTGCCTGCCGACCAGCCCCTGATCACCGAGCGTCCCTTCCGCGCCCCGCACCATACCGTCAGCCACGCCGGGCTGGTCGGCGGCGGGCACTGGCCACGGCCTGGCGAAATCTCCTTGGCTCACCGCGGCGTGCTCTTCCTGGACGAGCTGCCGGAGTTCAACCGCCGCGTGCTGGAAGTGATGCGACAGCCGCTAGAAGACAAGGTGGTGACCATCAGCCGCGCTGCGGGCACCCTGACCTTCCCGGCCAACTTTATGCTCGTCGCGGCCATGAACCCCTGCCCCTGCGGCTACTTTGGCGATCCGGTGAAGGAATGCACTTGCTCACCGAGCATGATCACCCGTTACCGCAAGCGCATCTCCGGACCGCTGCTGGACCGCATAGACATCCACGTCGAAGTGCCGCGTGTGGACTATGACAAGCTTGCCGATGACCGGCTGGGCGAACCCAGCGCCCACATCCGCGCGCGCATCGAAAAGGCACGGGAGGTGCAGCGGCAGCGTTTTGAGGGCGCTGTGGGTGGTGCGGATGGCAAGGTGCCTTTGCTGTGCAACGCCGACATGGGCCCGGCCGAGGTCCGCGAGTACTGCCCGCTGGACGACGCCGGCAAGAGCTTGCTGCGTGCGGCCATGACGCAACTGGGCATGAGCGCCAGGGCCTTCCACCGCATCCTTAAGTTAGCGCGTACCATTGCTGATTTGGAGGGCGTGCCGGAGATCCAGACGCATCATCTAGCAGAAGCTATACAATATCGTCCACGGAGACAGTTGTAACCACCAGGGTTTGTAGAAGATACAGAAGCGGGAGAGCATATCCCTGAAGCGTAGCGGAAGGGGTAGCGGACGCCACACAGTACGAACCACGGAGACAGATCTAGCGGCTTGAGATCGGCCCGAATGCACGTCCGGTCCGATCTGTGAGGCCCATAAGGGTATTGGAAGGTAGCTCTGAGGAGCACAGACAAGATGGTGCCACTTACGGTAACCTTGATCTGGGTGACGGTAAGCATACTGTCCCTGGCTCTGGGCGTGCGTTCGCGTCGTTCCAGGCCTCTTATTCCGCGATGGGGGACTATCCTGGTCCTTGCGGTCGAAGTGGCTGCGATTGGAATCGCCTTGCTGACTGCCGGAACTCTTCCCACCCAGTACCCCGTCGTCTTGGGATCCGCGCTTCTCGTCCTTGGTTGGCTTGTGTCACACGAACGCTTTCTGCTGCGTCTATCCGCTCGAGCGCCCCAAGCCCGACGTTCAGTGAGTTACGTCTACCGCTTTCTTGGCCCACGGTCAACGGGCATACATCCAGATCTACTGGGAGGCTGGGTCCAGCTAGTCGGATTTGGGCTAGTGTGGACGTCAGGGTACGGTCTTCTGATCGCGCTCACGGTCATTCCCATCGCAGTACTGCTTGTGACTCGACGGTTTGTGCGAACGGCAGGTGCTGAGAGGACTGCCGACTCCTGGCTTCGGCCTCTTTCTGCCATCTGGGCCGGCTTTCGCTTTCTCAGCCGGATCTCCTTCATTGCCGTTCTTCCAGTAGCGCTAGTCGCTCTGCTCACCCGGGATGTCACAATCTTCTGGGGAACGTCCCAGGAGGCATCGACTCTACTGGCCACATTTGCTCAGGTTGAGGCGACTGTTGGCGCACTAGTAGTGACGCTTCTCCTTGTTCTTGTTGAGCTTACCACTTCTGCGTATTCACCGAGGCTGAGCAGGCTGTTGTCAACGCGGCCGTCGTTCAGAGCCATGATAACCTTCGCAGTTCTGTCTCTCGCACTGAAGTTTATTGTGCTGTCTAACGCTTCCCACTGGATGAGATTGCCCGATACCGGTGGAGAAAGCCTGCTCATTGACGGGGTCCTTCTTTGGAGTGTGCTTGCTGGTCTCGGCTACGTGGCCTTCGCACGCGACGCATTTGCCCTGATGGCCCCTGAAGCAATCGTTGTGGAGGCACTGAAGGGCTTTGACTCAGATTGGATGCAGATGGTTCGCCATGAATGGTCCTCCCGTCTAGGCCCGCGCTCGATGCACATCGCTCGCGACCCAATGGGTTTGATAGAACGAATGCTAGTGTCGGCACTCCAACGCGGGGACGTCAACACGTTCCAAGCCAGTTTGATTCTGACACGTGATAGAATGCAGGCAGTGTGCGGTCCGCACGATGGAGCGGTGATTGACTCCTATTTGTCGGATCGCCTCGCTAGTGTAGTACGAGTGGCTGCGGACCGCCGTGCCGACGTGGAGTTGGAGTTCCTATGCAACATCGCACACGAGATGACAGCACCGTCGCCAGAAACATTGCGCAGTGCCGACGTGACAAGCCTTGACCCTCCTCTGGGAAGCAACCTGTTGAGACTGGTCGTCGAGCACGCAATTGCCTCTCATGTTCCCAATTCGGCAACTAGGGCCCTTTATCTCATCGCGGGCAGAGCGACTCAGGCGGTCATGGCTTTGCCGATGCTCTCCGACCTTTGGCGCATGAACAGAGAGAAGAAAGGCGAGGAAATCTCGGAAACTGAAAGGGAGACTCTGAGGAAGAATGACTGGCGGGTGGACAACTACGTTCATGGCTATTTGTACTACCTTGGCAAGTTGGGTGCAAAGGCGCTAGAGGCAGACATGGTTGCGGTATCAGCGGCTGCATCAACTAGCCTATCCATGCAAGTAACCACGGTCCTGAAGCACATTCAAGAAGAACCTTACCAGCGTCTATTGCTTTTCAGCGCCTTGTACAACCTGGGTGAGCTAGTCAAGGGTGCCTGCACAAAGCGAATCGTTGGGGCTGTTGACTTCTGGCCTATGGGCCTCGAACTGAAGGCGGTGTCACACGCGAATATCGCCATGATGATCTCATACCACCTATCGGGTTTCATCATAAGGATGGCGAGAGCAGGCACCCTTGATCCAATGACAGTGATTGACACCGCATTGGCCGCGCTCTACATGGCAGAGAACAACCCTGAAGTGGTGCTGCCAATACTTGAGGCCTTTGGGGAAGCAGGTGAATCACTTCATGCCCTAGATGATTTCGCGAGGCGAGAGGACCTGAACTATGTCATAGAAGAGATACACGGAAGGATCAATCAGGTTGAGCAGGCCGGTCTACAGCCTGGCATCAAGACGAAGGTCCGTAGGGCAGCCAGCCGAGCGAGGCGCAGAGCAAAGCGCCGCAAGGCGAGTAATCATTGATCTCTAGTCGGCACACAAAGTAGAGCACCGGCCAAGTTCAACGAGTCATGACTCCATGGAGCGACAGCCGCGCAGCAATTCTCTACCGGTGCCGCAGTCGTGGATGCCTTGCCTCGGGGCAGGTTTCGCAGGCCACGGTTCGCGCTTGCTGTAGACTACTGACAGAGCCCAAGTGCCCGAGCACCGCCCGCTGGACGGCGCAGGCAAGAGGCTCCTCCGCAGGGCCATGACGCAGCTGGGCATGAGCGCCAGGGCCTTCCATCGCACTGCGAAGCGTCAAGCTGGCCCGCACCATTGCCGACCTGGAGGGTGGGCCCGAGATCCAGACGCATCATCTAGCGGGGCAATTCAGTACGGACTCGAAGTCAGGGATAGTTCGCCTCTAGAGCCGGTTCTCCTGCGTGATGCGTCGCAAGTGCGCTCCAGTACGCTTACGCTGCCAAGTGTGCGAGTATTGCCTCTATGCTGGGTAAGGGTAGGTTCACAACGGGATTGGATTCGGTTCCGGATTGTGTTTGGTCGGCTATGCGGCAGTTTAGCGGTACCAGGGATAGTATGCGAGCTACGTCGACTATAGCTACCGACAGTAGGCTATCCTACCATAAGAACTGACCAACACACTTTGAGACCGAGGCCGGGATTGAGACCTAGCTCATTTCATGATATAATGGGCGCAGCTGAACCTTTGCCGACCGCCAGTTGATCTCTTTACGGCAACGTCTCACGCCGCAAGTGCATACTCCTCTGCAGTAACATGAAGCGGGACCATATTGGTTGACATAGTCAAGAACAGGAAGCTATCACAAGTGTCATCAAGGCCGAGGAAGGGGGCGTGTCATGGCTGGCCACGTACCGAGCGTGACCCACGCGAACAGACTTCAAGCATCAATAGACGATTACTTTCGCGAAGCTGCTTGGATCTGGGCGCGGGACGCAAGCGAGCGCAGTGTCTTCGATCTCTGGCTTCACGTGGTAGATCACTGCTCTCGGTTGGTGGAAGCGGTCCGCAAAGAGAGTGGACAAGAAGTGATGGGGCACCTCTCAGACACAGTCATGTGGCTGCTGCAGTTTGTTGCCCAGATGCACAATTCCAGGAATAGTATTGATGCAGTTTTCAAGACAAGTACCTTGCCCTCGGACATGATCTGGAACAAGTTCCCTGGGATCTGTCCAGCATGTTTGGACTTCGACATAGTGCACTTCTTGGCTATCACTCCCGGGCAGAATGCTAGAGAAGTCCTTCGTCGAAGACGAGAGGATATCAAGTCATATCTCATCCAACGAGTGCAGACCACAACAGATCCTGTGCCATGTCAATGCCTGTCGCGGATTGTGTTTGCTGAGGACAGGCACAAGCTTTACCGGGCAATAGAACATGACTTGAATGATCTCCGACTTAACTACGCTGAAGCGGCACGAAAGGCTGGGAGGAAAGCATCCAGCATGTCACAACTGGAACAGATGTTCTCAAGACTATTTGGGCATACCTATCGAGTGTTATCCACTGAGACGATAGCCTTTCACCTATTGGAGGAAGTCGGGGAAGTGTCCGAGGCAGTGAAGGACTGCTACACCTTCGACTCCAACCGGGAGCCCTTCAGCGGTGAGGCCTTAGCAAGACGCAAGAGGAGACTTGAAGAAGAAATAGCGGATGTCTTTTCGTGGATTCATGCACTCATGCTAAAGATACGGCGTGTTTACTACGAGGATGCCCAGAACTATTTCCAGATGATGTTGTCTGACCAAGAACTCATGGTCGTTAGGCTCGACTTGGTGAGGGCTGTCACCCTACCAGATGTCATTTGGGCGAAGTTTGGGAAGGACTCGGATGGCCAGCGCATGGATGGATTGTGCTGTTCAGGTTGCCACGCGGCACCTTGTCAGTGTCGTCGGGATCTGAAGATCGATTGGTCGTCTTTCGCCCGCCAGAGCAGCGCACAGCCGTAGCGCTTCGCCACCAACCATTTCTCGGGCTTTAATATCCTAGCTACGCAAATGCTCAGTGTGCGCTGAGAGCGGTGGCCGGCAAGACCGGAGCATGGCAGTCGACACAGCAATCGGACTTCTTGGCATAGCACTACGGCCTTGTCGCCCCTGCGGAAGCCAAGCGTAGCGCAGGATGATCGGCTATCCGCGGTGTCTACCACGTCGAGGGTATGGCGCAGCGTGCCGGCGGACCGACGCCAACTGGGGAGGTAGTGAGGGCTGTGGAAGCGCTGTGCTTGAGGCGGCATACTAAGCTATCCATACACAACTCAGAGGGTAGGACATGATTGATCTGGCATGTTTTGGCTACATCTCCGCCGCGAGCACTCTGCATGTGGACAGGTATCCTAGACCTGACTCAGTCGCCCGCGTATATCAGATTGTGCCGACTGTGGCCGCAGATGCGCCGATTGTGTCGCTTCTCTCTGCGCGACTTGGAATGACGTGTGCGCTGATCGCAAACAATGTCGGCAGCGATAGCGACGGCAATCAGCTAGTTCAACTGCTGATTCGTCAGGGTGTTCAGGTCAACATCAAGCCATGCGAAGGCTTGGTCACCCCGCAGATGATCGTTGTCTGTGACACTCAGGGCACCAAGACGATCTTCACGTGTATGCCACGAGTCGTCGAGCAACTGTTGATCGCCGACTTGGGCATGCTGGATACATCACGACTCGTGTATGTCGATTTCTACACCGAGATTTCTCAAGCAAGCTTGAGGGCAATAGAGCATGCGGCACAAAGGCGGCTACCCGTCTTCGTCAATCTATCGAGCGCTGACCTGGAACGGAAGATCGCTGCACTACAGGGCCTCAAGGTCACAATAGTGCAAGCAAGTCTGGCTATCGCTTCTGAACTCCAGCCCCATGTGCTGGCAGGCAGGATCCTCCGAGAGACAAGTGCGGAGATTGGTTTGGTGACGCTTGGTCCCGAGGGAGCGCTGGCCGCTCAGCGATGGGCAACGCATAAGACCTCAGCGTACAATCTTGGGCCAGTCAAGACACCGCATGGAGCCGGCGCCGCGTTTTCTGCTGGCTTTGCTTTTGCCTACCTGAACCAATGGAGCTTGGACAAATCCTTGAGGTTTGCCTGCGCTCTCGGTAGCATGAATTGCTGCGTATCCGATGGCCTCGGTGTATTCTCCCCGGAAGAAGTGCTTCACGTGATGGATCTGTAGAGCTAGAGGTCGTGTAGATATGCAGTACGCACGAAGAATGATTATCATTGTGGATTTTGGTTCCCAGTACACTCAGCTAATCGCAAGACGGGTACGGGAACTGAATGTATATTGCGAGACCGTCCCTTGGAATGCGGTCCCTGACGGGCAGGCTGCCAGTGAATGTGCTGGCTATATTCTGTCAGGCGGGCCAGCCAGTGTGAACGATGTACATGCACCATCGCTGCCACCATCCGTGCTGGCCAGTGGGATGCCGATCCTTGGGATCTGCTATGGCATGCAGTGGTTGGCCACAGCTCTCGGTGGGCGCGTATCTGAAGGGGTATGCAGAGAATACGGTCCTTCTCAGCTTGTGGTGCTTGAAGACTCTCCGTTGTTTGCCGATTTCCCAACGACTTTTAGTGTCTGGATGAGCCATGGTGACTGTGTTGAACAGCTTCCGCCCAACTTCGTGCCATTGGCCAGAACCATCGCCATACCAGTTGCCGCGATTGGTGACCACGGTAGGCGGCTGTTCGGGGTCCAGTTCCATCCAGAAGTAGCTCACACTGCCTGGGGAAAGGAGTTGCTGCGCAACTTCGTTTACCACATCTGTGGCTGTCGCGGGAGCTGGTCTTCAGACGAGATACTTGCTGAGACGGTTGCTGCCATCCAAGCCCGCGTAGGGAACGAGCGTGCCCTGTGTGCCGTCAGCGGTGGTCTGGACTCGACAGTTGCAGCCGTGCTCACCTACAAGGCTATCGGTGAGCGAGCGATGTGCGTTTTTGTGGATCACGGCCTGTTGCGTCAAGGTGAGGCTGAGCATGTGCTATCGTCGCTTCGTGCCCTCCTAAGAATGCCGGTGATAGGGATAGATGCAAGCAACTCCTTCTTGGCTGCCCTGCGAGGGATCACGGACCCGGAGCAGAAACGGCGTGCAATTGGCGAGCTATTCATACGCACGTTTGAGGCTGAGGCGGATAAACTGGGCGGTATACCATTCTTGGTTCAAGGTACACTCTACTCAGACATCATCGAGAGTGCGCCACCGCTTGGCAATTCTGCCAAGCGGACACTTGCTGCTACGATCAAGAGTCATCACAACGTTGGCGGTCTGCCGTCGGACATGAAGTTCAAGCTGGTTGAACCGCTGAACCGGCTCTTCAAAAATGAGGCCCGGCGGCTTGGTCGCTTGCTCGGATTGCCAGACGAGATTGTTGAGCGCCACCCATTCCCTGGCCCCGGACTAGCCATCCGTTGTCTAGGGGAGGTGACAAAAGACCGCTTGGAAACTCTACGAAAGGCCGACGCGATTGTCGTGGATGACCTGAAGGCTTCAGGATTGTATTGTGAAACAGCGCTGGCCTTTGCCGTGCTGCTGCCGGTGAGAAGCGTTGGAGTAATGGGAGATGCTCGTGCCTACGGACAGGTAGTGGCAGTGAGGGTCGTAACAAGTACGGATCTCATGACTGCGGACTGGGCGCGTCTCCCTCACAGCTTATTGGCTCGTATCAGTGCTCGAATCACCAATGAGGTACCCGATGTTAGTCGCGTTGTGTATGATGTCACTTCTAAACCCCCCGCCACTATCGACTGGGAGTAGCTACCGATCAAGATTGAACCAGTGTACAATAGGCAGGTAGTGAATGGGCAAGATCCACGAGTTTACATATGTTGCATTTGATCTGGAGGCCACCTATCATCCTGCGGTCGGCCATCATGAAATCATCGAATTTGGCGCACACAGGCTTGAGCCCAAGAGCCTTGAGATTGTGGCCTCATTTGAACAACTTGTGTGTCCCTCTTCTCCCATTAGCTGGCCGATAAGACGCAAGACAGGCATTACTGACGAGATGGTCCGCGGAGCCCCCAGAATCGCCCAGGTATGGAACAGACTTGCTACCTTTGTGAAGAACGCAACCCTCGTTGGTCACCAGGCCGCCCTCGACATCAGCATCTTGAGCAGGGAAGCAGAGCATCACTCTCTGGCACAATTGGCCAATCCTGTTCTCGATACTCTCAGACTGGCCAGGAGGCTATATCCCTCGGAGATGTCATATGCATTGCGTCACTTACAGGTACGCCTGGGACTCGAAGGTACATCAACACATCGAGCGGCAGCCGACGCTGAAGTTACTGCCTATCTGTTCAAACATCTTGTGGAGACACTTGAACGGGAACATGGGATCTCAGAGTACGAGCAACTTTGGGATCTCTGCTATGGGAGGGGAGCTCTGCAGCAAATGAAGCTGTTCTAATACTGCAGAGACCAAGCAGGGGAGTTGCGTATGCATGGTAGTCTATCCACAGATACTGGAGCCTTGATCCTGGCGATTGCAGGGAGAATCGGGGCCGGCAAGACTACGGTGGCAAACTATTTGGTTCAGAGTTACGGCTTCCAACGCCTGTCGTACAGTGCGATGCTAAAGGACTTGTTTCGAGCTAACAGAGACCTCAATTGCGAGCCTACTCGCCACGATCTGCAGGAGCTAGGCAACCTCTTGACTAACGTGGTTGGACATGCGGGATTGACGGCAATGCTAATGAGAGCAATAAGGGAGAACAGAGTAGTGGTAGATGGTGTTCGACATTATGACGGCTATCAATACCTTGTCAGACAATACGGACGACATTGTCGCCTGATCTTCCGTGACCTTCCAATCAGCCTACGATACCGTCTACACAACGAGCGCTTGGGGGAGTCTCGCACCACTAGCTTTGCTCATTTCCAGAGGATGGATGGCCATCCTGGTGAGGCTGGTACCGACGCACTAGAGATGCATGCTGATTTCTGCCTGCCATGGTTTGAGAACATCGCCCAGCTTCATCAAGCAGTGGATGGAATCGTATCTACGTTGCTAAGCCATACATCAGGGACTGATAGCACCGCTGCCAGTACTTATCGATGTCGCTGAAGAGAAACGTGGGAACCTTCACCAATAGTGATCCTCTGGTTTGCGGCCTGGACGAAGCTGGAAGAGGGGCACTCGCAGGCCCTCTCGTTGCGGCAGCTGTCGTTCTACCAAGGGGCTGGAAATTGGAGGATGCCAAACCCGATGTACCCGTGAGGGATTCGAAGAAACTCTCGGTGCGGCAGCGAAACAGGTTGTTCGAGATTATCATGCAGCACGCCCTACAGACCGAGATCGAAGTGATCTCAGTTGATGAGATAAATGAACACGGAATCGGTTGGGCAAACAAAGAGTCCTTCCGTCGCCTTATCTCCGAGATTGATGCGACAGAGTACGTTGTTGATGGCAATCTTCGGCTGTCGAACTTGGGAGACAAGGCTGCTCGGGTACGCTCGGTTATCCGAGCCGATGAAACGATCGCAGCCGTCATGAGCGCCGGCATCGTGGCTAAAGTCAGTCGAGATAGAATCATGCAAGCGCTGCATCTCCAGTATCCGCACTACGGCTGGAATACGAACACAGGCCACGGAACACAACAACACATTGAGGCTCTTCGAAGGCATGGGCAGTGTAGGTACCACAGATGTCAGTTTGTGACCACGGCGCTACGCAACTTCTCCCAGCGCAAGAGCTAGGGCTTATCGTTTGCTGACCATTCAGCTTGCCACGAGGTGTCTCGCTGCTGACTGCTTGACAAGGAGGGCAAGGTGAAGCGGAATGAGCAAACCCACTGGAGGGGTACCTGCGCTGATCGTGCGGCGCGCTCATCTAGTGGATGCTAGGTCGCCTTTGCGTCATGGCAAGAAGAGCTTTGCTCTCATGAGTCTGGGGAGAAAGCTTCTGCTATCTGACGCTACGTGAATCCAGCGGAGGCGTGCGAGTACTGCCTGCTGGACGATGCCGGCAGGAGCCTGCCGCTTCGTCCTGGCATCTGTGGGCCAGGGCTGCGCGCCGCCATGTCGCAACTGGGCATGAGCGCCCGCGCCTTCCACCGCACGCGAAGCGTCAAGCTAGCCCGCACCATCGCCGACCTGGAAGGCACGCTCGACATCCAGACGCATCGTGTAGCCCAGGCTATCCGGTATCGTCCACGGAGACAGATTTAGCCTTCACGATCTGCGAGGGGTGAGGAAGCTGGAGAGCGTATCCCCGAAGCGCAGCGGAAGGGGCAGCCGAGGCGATCCAGGTAACTGCAGCAATCGTGCCACTCACATACGGTCGCCTTCACTGGCTGGTGAAGGCGTGGGTCAAGAACCTCCTGGGGGCCTGGAAGGACATGGTCATCGAGCCGCACGAATGAACTCGTAGCCACGAATGAATATGGGCTGCACAGCGCTAACCCGAACAGCATTGAACCAGTCACTGTGCGGTGCCAGAAACAGGAAAACGCCGCCAGGCGCCTCAGGGTCGGAGACAAGGAGAGGACAAGATGTTCACACCACGAAACGCAACCACACTCGCTTTGTTGACTTTTGTGAGCGGTCTATTGTTCGCTGGGACGCTGGCTGGTCCATCCACTCCGTACACAGCCGCCCAGGAGTTGGGTTCGCCACAGAACGGGCCGCTGTTGCGGTCTCTCAAGCCAGCATCACTGGCAGCGGGTTCGCCCATCATCTCCTGGGAGTACGACCAGCTCCGGCCAGCCGCCGCCTATAGCAGCCTGGCGGACCGCTATCTGGTGGTGTGGGAAGACCATCATTGGGCCTGGGGGCAGGACAGCGACATCTATGGCCGCCTGGTGGGAGCAGACGGCGTCGCGCTGAGGGGCGCCTTCGGCGTCTCCTGGGATGGGCATAAGCACCGGCTGGCGCCGGCCGTGGCCTACAACGCGGCCAGCGGCGAGTTCCTGGTGGTCTGGGAATACGAGTACTCCGCCGACGACCACGACATCTACGCGCGACGGGTTGGGGGTGATGCAACCCTGATCGGCGACGAGTTCGTGATCAGCAATCTGAGCAACTCGGAAAGCAGCCCGGCAGTAGCCTACAGCACCGCCAGCAATCAGTACCTGATCGTCTGGGAGCACCTCTTCGAGGGTCAAAGGCACGGCATCTACGGCCGGCGGGTGTCGGCCAGCGGGGCGCTCCTGGGCTCACCCATCGCCATAGACAGCAGCTCTCTCCTAGCCTCAGCACTTGTTCCATACGACGCATTGGCCCCGGCGGTGGCATATGGTTCGGCCTCTGCTCAGTACGTGGTGGTATGGCAGGACAAAGACCCCCCGAAAGCGGACTATGACGTCACAGCACGACGAGTTGGGGACGATGGCTCTCTGGTGGGTGACGAGATCCCCATCTCTACCTGGGAGCATGACCAGGTGAAGCCGCGCCTGGCGTTCAACAGTCAAGCGAACGAGTTCCTGGTGGTGTGGGAGGATCACCATTGGGCCTGGGGAGACGCCCGCGACATCCACGGCCAGCGGGTCAGGGCCAACGGCACACTGGCTGGCGCCAACTTTGGCATCTCGTGGGATGGGCCAAAGGCGCGGCTCAGTCCGGACGTGGCCTACCACAGCGCTGCTGGCGAGTATCTGGTGGCCTGGGAGTACGAGCACGCGCCGGATGATCACGACGTCAAGCGGCGCAGGGTGGGCAGCGATGGCGTTTTGCGGGATAGTGAGGTGCTGGGCTCGAACCATGGCGGCCACGAGGGCTCGCCAGCAGTGAGCGCGGGTGGTGAATGGAGTTACCTGGTGGTCTGGGAGGACGGGCGGGACTATGCCACGAAGGGCATGAACCTGTACGGCGACCTCGTGACCGTTCCCACGCCCACTCCCACTCCCAGTCCCACGAACACGCCAACGTCCACGGCAACACGTACGCCTATCAGGACAGTCACCCGTACGCGCACACCGACACCCACGGCTACTCTGCAGCCTGACTGTCCGGACGCGCTGGTCAACGGCAGTTTTGAGAGCGGTGTCCTGGCACCCTGGCAGGGCAGTGGCGCTGTAGGCCTGGGCCCGGGTCGTGGCACTGCCCATGGCGCGTGGATGCTGGCGCAGGGCGCTGCTGGTGCTCAACTGTGGCAGGAAGTCAGCCTCCCCGCGCAGGCCAACCCCGCTCGCCTGGATTTCTGGTGGTTGGCTGAAAGCAGCGTCGAACAGCCGGACGACCGGCTTATCTTCTATGCCATAGACGAAGGCGCGGCGCACCAGTTGCTCGTCCTGCGGGCCACATCGCCTCTGGGTCAGTGGCGGCACGAGACGCTGGATTTGTCGGCCTATGCAGGCCAGCTGCGACGGGTTCAATTCACTACTTATGGAGATGCCGAGCAGGCGACCACCTTCCGCCTGGATGACATTCAACTGTTCGCCTGCGGCGTGCCAACTCCCACTGAGATGCCAAGCCCCACGAGCACGTCGACCGCCACGCGCACACCGACGCCAACCTCGACCAACACGACCACGGACACTGCGACGCGTACGGCAACCCCCACCGCCACGAGGACAGCCACGCGCACGCCCACCCCCACGCTGGGGCCCTTGGTCAACCTCACCCTGTGCGCCGTGGCGGACACCTACGTGGACGAGTACGCCCCCAACACGAACTTTGGCAGCGCCTCTGACATGCTGGCGGGCTTTGGACACGCGCCAGGCGAGCGCTTCGCCCGACGCGGCCTGGTTCGGTTTGACCTGTCCTTCATCCCGCCCGGTTCCCAGATCCAGAGCGCCTCCTTCCAGGCACTGCACCTTGGCGGCGCCGGCACCGAGGAAGGCACCCTGGCCCTGTATGCAGTTCAGGAAACGTGGAACGAGACGGGGGTCACCTGGACCAACCAACCTGATGTCTTGCCGGCGGCAGTGGCCCAGACCCAGGTGCCTGCCGGAACCGGCGGCAATGTCTTCTCCTGGCATCTGCGCGATCTGGTGCAGCGTTGGGTGAATGGAGACATGTCAAACCGGGGGCTGGAACTGCGCGGCCCAGAGGAGGCGGGCACCTACTGGGTACGGCCCTTCTCCAGCCGCCACTACACCGCCTTCTGCCCCCGGCTGGAGCTGGCTGTGTTGCCGTCCGGGCCCATGCCTGAGCCTACGCCCACAGACACGGCGCCGCCGACGCCAACCGTGACGCCCGTCAGCTTCGCGCTGTGCGCCTCGGCCGACGCGTACATCGCACAGCAACGAGAGGACCTCAACACCGGAAGTTACCCCAATCTGCGTGCCGGCTTCGCCATTGGCCCCGATTCCTTTCACGAGCGCGCGCTGGTACGCTTTGACCTATCCGGCATCCCTGGCACAACGATCGTGAAGAGCGCCTGGTTTCAAGCCCCCCTGAACGCGGCCAGCGGCAGCCTGGCGCCGGTGCACGTGGCGGTCCATCGGGTGACAGATGGCTGGACGGAAGGCGGTGTCACGTGGAGCAACCAGCCCTCCATCAAATGGTCCGCTTCGAGCTCGACTGCACTGGGTACCATTCTGGGGTACAAGAGCTGGGACGTGAAGAGCCTGGTTCAGGGATGGATCAACGGCAGCATCCCGAACCTCGGCCTGGAGCTCCGAGGCCCTGAGACGAACTGGTGGGCGCGGACATTCAGCAGCCTGGAAGGCACCCATTGTCCGCAATTGGTCCTGAGCCTTGAGTCGAGCGCGCCGATCCACACCCCTACACCTTTGCCGACAACGGCCCCCACTGCCACACCAACTCTGGTGCCAACACCGGTCACCCGCCAGGTATCCATCGCTGCCGTCGAGGTCACGCAGGCGATACAGGACCTGGACAATTCCGTGCCCCTGGTTGCCGACAAGGACACGGTGGTGCGGGTGCATTTGAAGGTCTTGGATGGCAAGGGTGACCTGCCGGGCGTGCACGGCTACGCGTACTATCCATACACCGCCTACGGCCCCGTCTTCAGCCCGATCAACCCTGGCGGCGCAGTGACCGTGCGGGCCAACCCCGACCGGGGCGACTTGACCCACACCCTGAATTTCAAGATCCCCGGCCAGTACGCCACAGGGTCCGGCGTGCTCTTTGTGCGGGTGCTGCCCCCAGGCGGGGTCACCTTCCCCGGCATTGGCGAGTTGCAGGACAGCCACTGGCTCAGCTTCGGCAGCGTGCCGGCCATGCGCCTGCGGCTGGTGGGGATGAGCTACGTCGCCAACAGCGCCACCTACCAGCCGCGCAACCTGGACTTTGCCAACGTCGAGTCGTGGCTGCGCGCTGCCTATCCCATTGGCAGCCTGATTAGTACTCGGACGACCACTGCGTACACACAGACGCTGGGCCTGCCCACTTGTTGCACGGTCGACCAACAACTGGCGACCATGAAGACGCTGGATGTGGCGAACGGGGTAGCTACCACGGACACGCGCTACTACGGCCTAGTTTTCCAAGGGCCGCCAGCAAACTACTATATGAGGGGCTGCGTCTGCGGATTCGGCACACTATCCGGCCCTACCGGCGCGAATACAATGGGTTGGGACTTTGACGGCTCCTTTGGCGACTGGTACGCCGGCCACGAGCTCGGACACGGCTACGGGCTCTGTCATCCTGGCGTTTGCGGTGAACAGGAAGGAGTACCGGACACCCTCCCTCACTGCGCCACGTACCCCTATCCCGAGGCCCTCATCGGCGGGCCGGCGAGCGATCCTAACCGCTTCTATGGCCTAAACATAGAGACCCTTGCGGTCTACAGCCCTACCTGGACCGACCTGATGAGCTATTGCAGTAACCTGTGGATCTCTGACTTTCACTACGACCGCATACGGAACAACATGATCAGCCCTCCGTCCTTCTCACTGGTGCAGGCCAGCCCGCAGGAGCGGCTGCTGGTGGCGGGCACGCTGGACCTGGCAACGGACGCCGTGGCCCTGGACTCCTTTCTCCTCATTCCCGCGGCAGGGGAGGCAGTGGAGCGCGTGCCAGGGGGATACAGCATCGTCTTGGCGGACAGGAGTGGCACGCGTCTGGCCGAGTACTCCTTCACACCCCGTGTGCAGGATCATCTGGAGCAGCAATTGCCAGGCTCGGGTGGTGCGAGCACGGTGGCTGTGTCGATGCCTGGCCAGCCTGCCTATATCTTTGAGTTCGTGCCCTGGCACGCTGATACGGCGCGCGTGAGCATCTGGCACGGGGAGCGCGAGCTGGCTGGCCGTGACGTGAGCCCCAACCCGCCGACCGTGCAGGTCAGTGACCCCAACGGTGGCGAGATATGGACAGGGGAGTCTTTCGCCGTAGCATGGAGCGCTGCCGATGCCGACGGCGACCCCTTGACCTTCACCGTGCTCTACAGCACCGATGGCGGGGAGACCTGGCTGACCTTGGTCACAGGGATCCAGGAGACGAGCTACGTTGTTGATGCCAAATACCTGGCCGGTTCGAGGGCGGCGCTCATCCGGGTGCTGGCCAGCGACGGGGTGAACACCAGCTCTGACCGGTCCGATGCCACCTTCACCTTGCAGGGCCGGGCCCCACAGGCCAGCATTCTCCAGCCCAGAGATGGCGCCCGTTTCGCCCCTGATGACCTTCTAGCCCTGGCCGGCGACGCCTACGACCCGGAGGATGGTGACCTGGATGATCTGGCGCTGATCTGGGAATCGGACCGGGATGGGCAGCTTGGCAATGGAGGTTTGCTGACCTTGGCGACGCAGGACCTTACGCCTGGCCTGCACCGGATCGAGCTGAAGGCCACCGATAGCGACGGCACGGTCGGCAGCGCCAGTGTCAGCATCTTCGTGAGGCAAGAGGTATACCTGCCGCTTATCGTGAAGAGCTACGGCCCCTAGCCATTTGGCCACCGTGGACTTTGGTCGGGCAGGTACATCCAGGTGCTGACCAACAACCGCGACGGCACCTTCGGGGACGAGACCGCCGCACGCCTGCCGCAATCCGACAACAACGACCCCTGGATCAGTTGGCTCTTCTTGCCTGACCTGGACATGGATGGGCATCTCGACATTGTGGCACAGCCGGTAGGGGGCAAGAGCCCCTATTCTATCTCAACAACGGCGATGGCCTGCCGGGTGTGCTGGGGGCATATCCACGGTGCGGAGATGGAACCTGTCCCCAAGTGCACTTCCTGGTGCAGGCTTCGGGTTGCCCACGGTTCTTGCCCGCGCTGTACCGCGACTGCTCATTTTGAGGGTAACTGTGGGAGGCAGCCAAGCTTGTGCATGCGCCCGAGTACGCCAATTGGCGCACTCCAACGGTCGCCGCACCTGCTTGATGCGACTCTTGCAGCAGAAGCTCAGTCCCCCGTGCAGCGGAGGGTGATGCGCTGGCCGTTGAGCAGCATGCCATCTGTTGGCCAGTCTAGTCACAGAATGATTAGGCTTTCCCCTCGCACAGAACTCTGCTACTGTCCTCCTTGCTGCCTAAGTCGCAACAGCTTTCGCATAGTACGCTGATCACAGGTGTACCGGAGATGATGCCTTGTGGAAACCGTTGGAGAACGAGGTGGTGACCATCAGTCGCGCCACGACCACTTTGACCTTCCCCGCCAACCTTATGCTGGTTGCGGCCATGAACCCCTGCCCCTGTGGCTATTTCGGCGATGCGGTGAAAGAATGCACCTGCTCGCCGAGCATGATCACCCGTTACCGTAAGCGTGTTCCTTCACTCCGTTCAGGACAGGCCCCGCCCCCCTGCTGGACCGCAGCGCGCAGCCTCCCTGTGGGACAGACATCCACGTCGAAGTGCCACGCGTGGACTATGACCTCGTCGGAGCGAGGCGAACGGCAAGCTGGCCGATGACCGGCTGGGCGAACCCAGTGCCCACATCCGCGCGCGCATCGAAAAGGCGCGCGACCTGCAACAGCGGCAGCGTTTTGCGGGTGCCGTAGGCGGTCGCTCGCCGGTGCCCACGGGGCATGCAGAGCACATGCAGAGCACGAACGGCGCAGCGGAGTCGAGGGATAGAGGCGGTTCAGTATCGGCCAAGACGACAGGTCTAACGGCTGTTGGTCATGGTGGAGTAATGCAACGCTTGATCCAGGCAGCGCAGGTCTATTGGCTCTGCAAGCAGTGGAGCTTGAGCTGCATAGTCTCACGAACCTGATCCAGCAGTTTCTTAGGGCGTTGTGTTATTGCAGCACCACCTGGAGTTTGAAGGATAGGCGGCCATCAGGTATCATAAGCTGAGAAACGAGCTAGTTGCGTGTAATGGTCAGCTTGTGACGCTTACTGTACAAGCGGTGGATTAAGCGGAAGGATTCCGCATGATCAGTAGTTAGGCGCGCAAAACGCAGCCAGAGGAGTCAGCTATGATTGTACGAGCACAGCCAGAGAAAGACATGATGTGTGGATTCTCCTATAGATTTGGCGTTTTCCTTCTCGCGGCACTGTTGCTTGCAATCGCGGCGGTCTGGCCAGAGACCGCCAGCACGCAGGGTTCGTACGGCGATAGCACCTGCGACCCAGATGGGACCGCCCAGGCCTGTCCCCAGGATGGCGGGATTCTGCTCGTGGACGAGGACTTTGAAGACGGACAGGCCCAGGGGTGGCTGTATGACCCTCAGCAGTGGGAAATCGTAGATGACGGCGGCTCACTCGTCTGGAACAGTACGGAACAGGCCTGGGCTTCAATTGGCTCAACTGCCTGGTCCGACTACGTCTGGTTCCTGCGGGTGCGGCGCGTCAATGACAATGCCAACTTTTACTTCCGCCGTGATCCGCCCAACAACTACGTCCTGCGAGTGGAAGGGACGCGGGTTGTCCTCTGGACTGAGCGCACCGGCTTGCCCCAAGACCTAGCCAGTACCTCCATCGCCCTGGGCACGACCTGGCACGACTACCGCATTGACGCCATCGGCCGGCAGATCACGGTCACCGTTGATAGTGCCGTCGTCCTCACCTACACGGACGGCGTGTCAGCTTCCGTGCGCGGCGGCATCGGTTTGGAAGCATTCGGGAGCGATGGCGCCCGCTTTGACGACATCTGCCTCCACAGCATCGCCCCCCAGTGCCATAACGGCGTCCGCGACGGCGACGAGACCGGCGTGGACTGCGGCGGGCTCTGTCCAAATCAGGATTGCTGCACCAACCGCGCCTGGGATATGAACTTGGGTGAGGGCGGCGTGGATTGCGGGGGACCTTGCCCCGTCGCTTGCCAACCCGCCGACCGGCTCGACCGCTGGACGCAGACCAACGGCGCGTGGCTCGAATACTTCCGCGGCATCCGCTTCGATCCCGACGATCCAGACACCCTCTTCGTCAGTTCGAATACGGGCAGCGGCGTCGCCAAGAGCACCGACCGCGGCCAGCCCTGGCACGAGATCAGCGACGGTATCAGCCCGATGAACGTCTTTGGCCTGGCACTGGACCCCGTGGACAAGAACACTATGTACGCCGGCACCGCAAACGGACGGCTCTACGCCACTACCGACGGCGGCGCTTCGTGGGGCTTGCTGTGGGAGTACACCGACGTGGACGACGCTTTGTGGACCGTCGAAGTAGACCCCACGGATCGTGACCGGCTCTTTGTGGGCATGGGTGACTATACGGGCTGCGATGGGCGCATCTATCGCTCCGAGAACCGAGGGCAGACCTGGAACAAGGTACTCGACGTGGACCCGGCCAGCGCCTCCGACGGCGGGTTTATCAGCCACATCGCCTTCGACCCCGTCAACACGAGCACAATGTATGCCACCACGGGCATTGGAGACTGGTGCGGCGGCGGCAGCCCCGGCAACCGTAGCGCCTTCAGCTACGGCATCTGGAAGTCCATGGACGGGGGCTCTCGCTGGTTCCCCATCAACAACGGCCTGGAAGACCTGACGGTCAGCCACCTGGTCGTTGACCCGGCAGATCCCCAGACCCTTTACGCGGGAGTCGGCTGCGTGGACGACGATATCTATCTATCCGGCAACGTCTTCAAATCCACTGACGGGGGTGCAAACTGGCAGCGCCTCGACGTATCGCCCTACCAGCCTATCACCCGTCTCGCCCTCCACCCAGAAGATCCGCAAAAGGTCTACGCGTTGGGCTATGCTGGCGTCTTTTGCTCGGAAGACGGCGGCGCGCACTGGTGCAGACTCGACGAGACATTCAAGGCGGCCGTCTATACGTTCTTCTACGAACACACCTTTGCCCCCGACGATCCCGAGACGATGTATGTCGGCACCTACGCAGGTGGCGTCATCAAGTCCCTCGACGGAGGCCGAAACTGGTCCGAGATCAACGGCATTCGTCACCAGGGCGACGTGCTGGCCAACAGTTATGGCACGGCTCTTGATCCGAGCGATCCCGACACGATGTATGCCACCACCATCGGCGGGGTGTTCAAGACGACCAATGGCGGTGAGACCTGGGAGTTCATCGGCCAGGGGGTCTTTCAGCATCTGCGCCAGATCGGGATAGACCCGACCGATCCCGACCGCCTCTACTTGGGAGGCGACAGCCTTTACATCTACACCAGCGACGACGGCGGTGATAGCTGGACGCTCATGCCGCTCGATTCAGTTGGCCTGAGCAACAACGCGCCAGCGGCAGCCATGGCCCTTGACACAGAACGGTCGTCCGATGTCAGATCGCTGCAGCGGGTTGGCGCCGCACAGTTCCCCGCGATTGCCGTCGATCCTCATAGCCCCAATCGCGTCCTGGTCGGACTGCGCGGCGTTCCCGACGTACCGCTGATCCGCTCAACAGACTACGGCCAGACCTGGGAGGCTCCATCGCTGGGTTTCCAGGCCGAGACCTACGCCATTGCTTTCCATCCTTCGGTGCCTGGCACGGTCTACGCGGGCGTCGGGTGGTCCCCGGGCAACTCCCTCCTGCTCCGCTCCGCAGACAGCGGGCGCACCTGGCAAGACGCCGCCCCGGGCCTGAACCTGCTCACTGTCTACCGCCTGGCAGAGTCCGGGGGACGCGTCTACGCGGCCACGAACGGCAGGGGCGTCTACACGCGCTTCCCCGGAGTCCCTGTTATATGGGAGCGCACCAGTTCTGTCCACCCTGGCAGCGATCTGAACTATGTTACCCGCCTTGCGGCCGACGCGCGAGACCCGAACAATCTGCTGGCTTTTGACAGGAGCGACCTTACCCTCTTCCACAGCGTCCGGCCCGTTGGGGACGAATTCCCCTGGAGGCCAGTTCTGCGGCTGACCGAAACCGACGATGATCTCTACGGCCTGACCCACGATCCGCACTATCCAAAGCGGGCCTACGCCACAACCTGGCTGGGCGGATTCTGGCGCAGTTCCGACGGTGCGGCGACATGGTCGCAGTCCAATGCGGGCCTGCCTGGTGCGGCGGTCTTTCGCGGGCTGGCCGCCGACGAGGATACCCCTGGCCAGCTCTACCTGGGACAGATCGGTGCGCCGGGGCGGCTGTACCGCAGCGCCAACGGCGGCGAGCACTGGATGCCACTCAATGATGAGCTGACCTTCAGCACGATCCATGCCTTTGTCCGGGATCCGTACGACCCCGATGTGGCCTACGCCGGCGTGTGGGGCGGCGGTACCTGGAAGACGGAGGACGGCGGGGAAAGCTGGATGCTTCTGCCCGAGGCACCGGTCTCGGCAGCCGCACTGGCCGTTGACCCCCAAAATCCGCAGGTCATCTATGCCACCGACCGCACCGAGCCGACGCTGTGGCAATCGGCTGACGGCGGCGCGCACTGGTGGCGGCGCTTTCATGCCGGGTCCCAGTACAGTCGTTTGCAGGCGTTGGTGGTTGACCTGCACCAACCCGACACGGTGTACGTCTCGGCGTTTAGGTGGGGCGGCTACGGCATCGAGGGCTCGCTCTTCTGCGTCACCCGGGCCGGCTACGCCGATGTGACGAATGGGTTGCCCCGGGTGGTGATCAGCCTGGCAGCCTCGCCCTACCAGCGAGGTGTCCTCCTGGCCTCGACCCACGTCTACGGTCTGTACCGCTCGGACAACTACGGACAGAACTGGCAGTTGATCCAGAACGGGCTGCCCAGGGTTGGCTTCAACGCAATGGCTTGGGAGCCTGGCAGCGGCACGCTGTTTGGAGGATCCTGCTCGGGCAGCTTTGCCGACTACATGCGGCCACCCGGCCTGCCGAACGGCGACAACCAGCCGGGCATTTATCGTTCGTCGGATGGGGGACTCAACTGGGAAAAGTGCCTGGCTAGCGTTGTGGGCAAGGGCTTTGACTTTGCCCCGGGGGCCATCTATGCCGCGACCGAGTCCGGCCTGTTCCTCAGCACCGATGGCGGCGACGCCTGGTCCGCTCAGCCAGGCGGCCCTGCCCTGGGCTACTCCGCGCTGGCCGTGGGCGACGGGCGGCTGTACGTCGGCACGCTCGGCGGCGGCGTGCACACAGCTGCTATCAACGTAGACCACAGCCTGGCCTGGCAGGGCACCCGCGGCCCTACGGCGGAGATCCACGACATCCAGCTACTGAGCGTCCCAGGTCGGCCGGGCACGATCTTTTCGACTTCGTTCCCCGGCGGCGTCTTCAAGTCGAGCGACGGCGGCGCGAGTTGGCAGGAGGCCAACTTCGGCCTGCCCGGCTTCACCTTGCCCGATCCCGACCGCAACGGCTACTATGCCCTGGTCGTCAATCCTGCCAACCCAGACAACCTCTACCTGGGCATCTATGGCTATGGAGTGTACCGCTCCGATGATGGCGCGTCAACCTGGCTTCCGGCCAACACCGGCCTGGGCAACCGCTACGTCTACACTCTGTTGGTCGAACACGACGGATCGCACGTTTGGGTGGGCACCAACGATGGGAAGCATAGCCTGTGGCGGTCGCCGACCGATACACCTGGCCGGTTGGACTGGTCGCCAGCGCCCGACAGCCCCGTGAGCCCGCAGGCCATCACAGGCATCGCCATCAACCCCGAAAACCCCAGCGAGATGACCATCGTCGCTTTCCCGGCAGGCGTCTTTGCCACACCCGATGGCGGTGAGCACTGGTACGAGCGCAGCAACAACCTGTCGGTGGGCAAGCCGCGCACACACGGCGTCGGCTTCGAGGACGGTTACTACCAACTCGCCCCTGATCCGGTCAACCCGCGCCATATCTTCTACGGCACCTATACCGGCCAGGTTTATGAGACGCGGGATGGCGGTCAGAGTTGGTCAGCCTTTGACGAGGGGTTGATGCGCGAGGGCTCGATTTACGCCTTCGAAATCGCCCCCGACGGTAGCCGAATCTACGTCTCTCAGAAGGCAGGCGGCGTGCTGCGGCGCGCGTTGGATCCCGCCACCCCGCAGACACGCGTCGTCTCGGGCGGCGACACGCCTTGCACCGATGGCAGCCATGTCTACGACACGGTCGGCGAAGCACTTGTAGCGTCCAACTCCGGCGACACCGTCATCGTCTGTCCAGGCAGCTACCCTGAAAGCGTTGCGGTTGGCCAATCTCTGCGGCTTGAGGCCTTCGCCGGCCCGTCGCGCACCTACTTGCGTCACGTCACTGTGAGCGGGGATGGCGCGCGGGTGGCTGGGTTCCGATTGCGCGGCCTGACGATCGACGCAGCCGGAGTCCGATTGTTGGGCAACATCATCGTGAGCGCAGAGATCTACCTGCCGATTGTGCTACGGCTAGAATGGCGAGACGAATCAGATCTCTAGTTCTTGAGTGGCCTGCAAGAACTGCGAGTGCGTAGTGTACGCCGGCGGCACCATCGGTCGCCCGGACTAGGATACTGCCCATCTGAAGGATGGTCTCTGCCCAGGGTTTCTGTTCTCGGTGAACCGGGCTGCTTGGGAAAGCAAGGTGTTTCAACCATCGAGCGTGCCCAACACCCGCTGGTGTGTCCTGAAAAGCTGTCATCTGCTAGCTGGTGCAAGTCCGGTCGTGGTAACTGCCAGGGGGCCACGTAGCAGGCAACCAGTGCTATTGGGTGACCGATTTTGCTGCATGTCCTGGCAGTCAGGCCAGGGAAGCGTTGTAACCTCCTGAGAAAGGAGAGCAAAGCCGCAGCCCGCAACACAAAGTGAATCCTGCAGCGTCGAAAGGTTAGCCCCGGAAGGGGAACCAGGGAGAGCCGAACTTGTCAGCGAGAGCGAAGGCCACGGAAGGCGTGAAGAACCTGGAAAGGCAACGCCGAAGAACTCCCCGGCGTAGAGGGAACGGGATGTGGTGAAAGTGGATGACACTTGCACCTGCGCTGCCTTTGTCTTTACGCCACCTCTGGTCTTTACGCCAGAGGCGTAAACGGAAGGCGTAAACGGCAAGTGCAGGTGCGGAACAGGAGAGGTCTCATTCGGGCGGTGGTCTACACCCATCGTAACGGCTGGTATAAGCTGAAGAAGTAAAGTCCAAGGGAAAGCCGGGTGAGAAGTCGGAGGGGTTCACACCGCACCTGCGGTGGGTGCAGGTGTAGTACTGATGATGGTGAGGACAACATAACCTTATCGGAGGGAAGGGACCCTGCTTCCGCCGTGTCAAGCGGGACGGTAAGGGACGGTGACAACTACACCCAGAGTGAAATCACGAGAACGTCAGCGCAGACTATGCCTGTGTGCCAAGTAGTGACGGAGATTGGTGCTGGCCTGATGTGGCAGGCTAATAAGGCAGCAGTGGCGGGCACTGCGAATGCCACAGGAAGAAGGCTGTCGGAGAGCCGTATGAGGGACACCTCGCAGCCTCACGTACGGTTCGAGGTGGCAGGGGATGGAAACCAGGATGTGATATCCCAGGCGCCATCCCCTGACCCTACGAGGCGATGCACTACCCTGCGGCTCGCGCGTATTGTGGGAAGCGCAGCGGCTTTCGCAGGGCAGCGGCAGCACGCGTGTGCTGGTCATGGCCACTCGTGGACACCGTTGGAAGACAAGGTGGTGACCATCAGCCGTGCCACGACCACTTTGAGCTTCCTCGCCAACTTCATGCTTGTCGCCGCCATGAACCCCTGCCCTGTGGCTATTTCGGCGATGCGGTGAAAGAATGCACTTGCTCGCTGAGCATGATCACCCGTTACCGCAAGCGCATCCCTTCGCCTTGGTCAGGGCAGAAGACCCTCCTTGCTGCAGCGGGGCATGGCGCGATTCCTTTTCCTCGCGTGATCTCACTTAGGTCCGCAAAGCTGGCCACTACCGGCAGGTGCCACTGCGCCAGCCATCCTCAACGCCTAACTCGGTCGCCGTGAAGAAGCGCGGAGTTGCCGGCTGAGGCGCGACAGCACTGCAAAGAGCCCCAAAAGACCCATAGCCCTGCAAAGTCAAAGGGGCGGCCCCTAGCTAAAGTCCGGCTCAGCTAACTCGTGAGGCTTATGGAACATCAACACTGTCGCTGGTCTCGATGTTGAAGGCAGAATCATAGACGTAGCCACTCTTGATGACGTCGTCCGCCGTGAAGGCAAAGGTGGCCTGGGCCAGGCGCACTTTGCCAGAGTTGAACAACACCTTGCCATCGGCGCCGGTAACGCCACTGACGCTCCCGGCATAGGCCCCGCTCCAGGTGCCGTAGACCGCGGCTCCCTCCACCGGATTGCCGTCCGTATCATGGATAGTGACGACGGCCGTAGCTCTGAGATTGGGCCCGGCTTTCTTGCCTGACATGGCAATATCGTAGACGAACATCGTCCCCGGGATGCTGCCCACGGTCACCTCTTGGCTGTCCATGTCGGCGGCGCTGTCATTGTCAGCCACGGTGAGCACTATGGTGTAGGAACCTGCAACTGCGTAGGTGTGGCTGGTCGTTGCCCCAGTGCCGGTGTTGCCGTCGCCAAAGTCCCAGTCGTAGCTTATGATGCTTCCATCGGGATCGTAGGAGTCAGAGGCGTCAAAGTCACAGCTCAGGTCGGTGCAAGCGTAGGTGAAAGTCGCCACTGGCGGCTGGTTGACCGGCGGCGGGACGGTAATGGCGGTCCCGTCGCTGTCGCCATCGGGATCGTGGTTGTCGGCCGATTGATAGCTAAGCGTAGCGTGGGTCACGTTGCTGACCGTGAACACGACGCTGGACACCTTCTTGGGGATGCCCTCTTTGCTGACGTCACACTGGCCACTGCCATCCGTCGTGCACTCACTCGTGCCTGTAGCGCCATCGCTCCAGACGCCGATCACCGTGGCGCCACTGACCAGGCTATGACTGGAATCGTGCACACTGATGGTGACCGTCGCCGTCCACTTGTTCCTCACCGAGGCCTTGGTGCCGTCCAGATCGCCCACGTGCATCGTGGCTGGCTCGGTAACGGTAATGTCCTGGACATCATCGTCGGTGGCGCCATCGTCGTCAGTCACGGTGAGCACTATGGTGTAGGAACCTGCCACTGCGTAGGTGTGGCTGGTCGTTGCCCCACTGCCGGTGTTGCCGTCGCCAAAACTCCAGTTGTAGCTTTCGAGCGCGCCGTCGGGGTCGGACGAGCCAGAGGCGTCAAAGTCGCACGTCAGGGCGGTGCAAGAGCAGGTGAATGTCGCCGCTGGCGGCTGGTTGTTGTCCACGGTGACGGCCACGATCTCCGACTCGGTGCTCTGCGCGGCGTCATCAGTGGCGCGGGCCTGCAGCGTGTGACCGCCATTGTCGTAGACCGTGGTATCCCAGTCGTAGAAGTAGTGGCCGCTGTCGAAGTTGCTCGTAATGTCGAGGTAGGCTCCAGCGTCGATCCTCAGCTCGACCTTGCTCACCGCGTTGTCATCGCTGGCGCTCACCAGCACAGAGTAGGTGGCGCTCACGGTCTGTCCCTCGACCGGGTCCTCGATACTCACAAAAGGTGGAGCATCCGCGCCGGTAGGACGGCTATCCACCATCAAGCGGTACGGAGCCCCGTTGCAGGCGGTAGCCACCCACTCGACCAGCCCCCCGCTGGTGCCCAGCTTCAGGTTGGGGTAGTAGCCCTTGAGCAAGCCACCTGCTTCGAGCACCGTTTCCGCCGGCTCCCAGACCGAGCCCGTGTAGTGGCGCATCAGCAGGCTGCCCGCGTTTTCCCATATCATCCACGCTTGGCCGTCGTCGGCCTGGGTGATGGAGGGCCAGCGACCCGAGCTCTCCAACTGCAGGTAGTCGCTCCAGCCTGTCCCATCAAACCGGCGGAAGTATTGGTTGCCGCCGACCTCGTAGGCCATGTAGAGCCGATCGCCGATTCCGGCCAAGGACACGCCATACTCACCTGAGAGCAGCGCCGTGTATGACGATATCTTCGTCTGGTCGAACCATGTCTCGCCTCCGTCCGTGGACCGAACCGTGTGCAGGTAATAGACCGTAAACAAGGATTGGGCCACGGTCCGGGCTGCGATGTAGATGTTATCGCCGTTGGCGTGCACTGTCGCATAGCGGGTGTTCGACGCAGTGGTCGGCGTTGTGGGGTCAACCCATCGCACTGCTCCCCAACTCTGGCCCCCATCGCTCGAGGCCGTATAATACATGTGGGCTGCGTCTTCCAGGCTGGAGGCCACTATGTGCAGCCTGCCGTTTGAGGGGTCAACAAAGATATCCGGCCGCACCGCGTCATAGGCACTGTCCGTTAGGGGCACGGGCGTGGACCACGACCCGCCTGAGAGGGGCTTGCTCGTGAAGAAGGTCCGGTAGCCTTCCGCGCCATCCTTGCTGGGGAAGGCGATGTAGACGTTGGTGCCGTCCACCGCCAGGCCCGGGTGGTAGGTCTCGGCCGTGCTGCCGAACACCACCTGGGCCGTGCTCCAGGTGTCCCCGCCGTCGGTCGAGGTGGCGTGGAGCACCCGATACTCACTTCCCTCCTGGGCGTGCCAGGCCAGGTGCAGTGTGCCCTCATCGTCCCGGGCCAGCTTGCGGGCGTGGGCATAGCCCGACGCCGTCTGGAAGTTGGAGAAGAGGCCGGTCGGCGGCGTCGTTGGTGTCGTCTCACCCGCCAGCGCCCGAGCCGCGTTGATCCGGCCCGTGCCGAAGTAGGCGTCCGTGCCGCTCGGCCCGAGATCCACTGTGGTGCTCTCGATCAGATTGCGGACGACAGTGTTGGTCCGAGTCAGGAGCTGCGAGAACAGCAAACCGGCCAATCCAGACACGTGGGGCGTGGACATCGAGGTGCCAAAGCCCATGCCGTAAGTGTCGTTGCCCAGCTCGTCTTGAGGCAGCGTCGAGTAGATCGATTCGCCGGGTGCGGCTACGTCTATGAAGCCACTGCCATAGTTGGAGAAGCAGGAGTGATAGTCATCCGCGTTGGTCGAGGCCACGGCGATGGCGTTGGCGTAGGCAGCCGGGTAAAATAGCATCTCAGCGCCGTTGTTTCCTGCCCCGGCCACCACCACCGCGCCCTGGCCCCAGGCATAGTTCACCGCCTGCTCCAGGGTGGCGCTGCCGACGGTGGCCCCCAGGCTGAGGTTGATCACCCTGGCTCCGTTGTCGGCGGCATAGGTGATGCCATTCGCCACCACGTCCAGGGGACCGCTGCCACCTGCGTCCAGGACTTTTACTGGCATTAGGGTGCAGGACGGGCAGATGCCCACCAGCCCTTCGGGGTTTTCGTTTTCAACGGCGGCGGCGCTCCCTGCCACATGGGTGCCGTGCCTATAGTCGTCGAACGGGTCCGCATCGCCGTTGATGAAATCCCATCCCTTCACGTCGTCAATGTAGCCGTTGCCGTCGTCGTCCAGGCCGTTGTCCGCGACTTCTCCAGAGTTGACCCAGATGTTTGGGGCCAGCTCGCTGTGGCGATAGTCGACGCCCGAGTCGACCACGGCGATGATCACCGCCGGATCGCCCGTCGTGATGGCCCAGGCCGACGGGGCATCAATCTTCTGCGGGGCCCATTGGTTGCTCAGCCCGGGATCATCGACCTGGAGGGCATAGAGGATGTAGTTGGGCTCGGCGTACTCGACCTCCCGGTACCCGCCAAAGCGGTTGACCGCCTGTTGCACAGAGAGCCCTGGCGGCAGGCGCAGAACATCCACGCCGAGGGCCGAAATCCGCCGCCCCCGTACCGCGTTCTCCGCGGCCAGGATCTGCCCAGTACGCTAAGCAGCGACCTCCGGCCGGAAGCGGATCAGGAGTTGGCCAGGCACGAACGGTGCAGCTGCCTCCTGGAGGTGGCGTGGCTGAGCATGGCCCTCGGCGCTGGCGAGGAAACTGTATGGGGCGATCGTCAATCCCAGCACCAGCAAAACGCTCATGGCAGCAAAACGACGCATGGGTCTCCACTCCTTTCATTCTTGCTTCTGAAGCTTCTTTGTCTACGGGCAGACAGCCATTCCGGGTGGAGTGCGAGATCAATGGGCTCTGTGATGCAGGGTGACGATGGAACAGCCGTGTGCTGGCCCTCCTATCTCTCGAAGTCAGAGTCCTGTACACACACGTTCACGACCGAGATTCGTTTTCACACGGCAGACAATAGATATTATGCTATCGTTGGCGCTAGAATCAAAAAGAGCGGGGGACGGCCAGGTGTACTAACGACTTGTCAGACAGCTCACCTACAACGACTAGGAATCGTCAAACTCTAGCGTGGCCTTGCCACGGTGTGACAATTGGCTATTGCGCCTGCGGAGCGTCTTGCCCTGGGTTCGGCGAGGCTGCGAAGCGTGAAGCTGGCCCGCACCATCGTCAACCTGGAAGGTGCGGCAGAGATCCAGACGCGTCATCTAGCCGAAGCTATTCAATACAGGCCTCGCCGTCAGCTCTGATCGCCGCTGATTCAGAAGCGCTTCACAGTAACGGGAGGCGTATCCCCGAAGGGAAGTGCCGGGACGGAACCCCAAAGCAAGGCGGAGCGGGGCGGAGGGGGCGGCCGAGACGATTCTGTACCCGCCGCGCACTGGGGTGGCACGGGGACTGCTTCCCTTCACGGCTCTGACTGCCGGGCGTCCAGTCGACCCAAAGGCTCAGTGATCGTGCTGAAACCGCTAGCGAGCTGCCGCTGGATCGGTAGAGAACCTCACGAGCAATTAGCACAATTGTGGATTCTTGGGTAAACTCGTCCTCAAATAAGAAGCATGAGGAGGATATGAACTATGAGAAAAGGTTTTGGCACAATGGTATTGATTACGGCCTTGGTGTTGACAGGCTGCGGGGGCGGTGCCGCGAAACCCACTGCTACACGACCTCTAGCGGCAACCAGCACCTCAGCCGTTCCCCGTCCGACGAACACAAAGGCTGCTGCCCAGCCCCCAGTAGTAGCTGAGGAGTACAACTTTGATCAGGCGTCCGATCTCTCCAGTTTGAGCAGCTACCGCATGCACTACATCTTCAAATGGGAGAGCACCAAGGCTGATCAGAAGGACACCGGCTCCTGGGACGTGGTGGAAGAGTTTGTACGGCAGCCGCCAGCGCATCACTTGCTGTGGACCAGCACTGGTGCTGGTGAAGAGGGCAAGTGGGAGATCATCCAGATCGGGAAAGACGTCTACATGGACTCGGGTTCAGGATGGTTTGCCGTGCTCTCCGGTGAAGCGGACATCTTCGAGGCCAACCGCTTCCTGAGCGATCCCTTTAATGTGATTTCTGGGAACCGGGGGAAGCTGGTGCAGAAGAATGTGATGGTCAACGGTGTGTCCACTAACCATTACATCTTTGATGAGAGTTCCCTCGGACCGACTCTTGGCCTGGGTGTCATCGCCAAGGCCAAGGGGGATGTATGGGTGTCTCCAGAGTTTGGCGTCGCGGTCAGGTACGTGGCACATTACGAAGGCGAGAACCTGGCAATCGGCAGCGGTGAAGCGGGGGTCCTGGACCTGGCTTTTGACCTCACCGACCTCAACAAACCTGTTACCATCAAGGCACCCGAGGGCGTGAAGCCAGCCATGCCGGAGGACATCCCCATCATGGATGGCGCCACCGAGCTCAGCGCTGTCCTCGGCATCGTTACCTACAAGACCACGAAAAGCGTGGAAGAGGTCATAGCTTTCTATGACGCCCAAATGCCAGGCGCAGGTTGGACCAAGGGCGAAGGCGCGATCCCCGGCATGATGTCCTTCGCTAAAGGCGACCGGGCAGCCCAGATCCTGATCGACGCCCAAGAGGGCAAGACCAACGTCACGATAATGGCTGGTCAGTAGTTGGCCGTACCCGAAGGGAGTAGTGTTGCTCAGACAGGCGTGAAGCCTATGTTTTCACATCCGTCTGATTTGCTGCACTAGTTTGCAGCGGGCGCTGTAGGTCGGCATAGCCTATCATCGGACGCCCATGCGGCGCAAACCCGGTCGGAGCGCGAGTGTGGGCCGGGCGGAGGTGTGCGTGCACTGTCCGCAGGACGATGCCGGCAAGAGCCTGTGCTTGCTCCATCTCGCCCTGTCTCAGGACGACACCTTCGGCTGAGGGGACGACAGGACTGAGGCATCTCGCCATCTGCCCGGCGGGGCTGCGCGCGGCCATGACGCAACCGGGCATGAGCGCCCGCGCTTTCCATCGCACGCGAAGCGTGAAGCTGGCGTGCACCATCGCTGACCTGGAGGGCGCGCCAGAGACTCAGATGCATCGTTTGGCGGAGGTAAGCCAACAAGGCCCTTGCAGGCGAGCAGCCCGAACGAAGCTTGGCTGCCGACATCAGATGAGGTATGATCAACAGAAGAACGGACACTCACTCTTCGCTTGGGTCAGCACCCTGGGACGTGCTAGTTGGGGTGTGGCCCTATTATGGATCGATAGATAGGCTGCTTATACTCGCGCCTACTGCGGTATCGTCAGGCATTGGCTCAGCGCTCAGCAAATGCTCTCGGTGAGCTGACCGAGCCGAGCGCCTGACACCAGAAGCGACCGCGCGGCATACATGCCGGCAGCAGTGGATGGGCCCAGGCTATGCTGAGGACCATCACGGATCTTTAACCCCACGCGTGTGGAAATCGGCGTCTCCGTGGAGGACGTTGGTGTCATCACAGACCACTTTGCCCAGCAGATACAGACAGTCTCTGAGCAGCTTGCGGAGAGATGCAACTCAGGCAGTGAAGCGAGCTATGCTGCGCTTTGGGGTGGTACCGCCCCCCTTCCACATTCAGATCGACATCACCGATCGCTGCAACTTCCGCTGTCCCACCTGCTCCAAGTGGAAAGCTGCTCCCTCGAGAGGGGAACTGCAACTGGACGACTGGAGCACGATCCTTGAGGCAATCCGCGACGTGCCCCTGCTGCGCAAGATATCTGTCACCGGAGGCGAGCCATTCATGCGCCCGGACCTCTTGCAGTTCCTTGAGCTGGCCAAGCGGCAGGGACTGGAGATTGTGCTCATCACCAATGGATGGTCTCTCGACGGCGAGGTCCTGAATCAACTAGAGTCCATTGGCGTAGATCGACTCATGGTTTCGCTGAACAGTCTGCGCGCATCCATCCATGATGAGACGCGCGGCAAGCCGGGCAGCCATGCCCGTGTCATGCGGGCCATCGAAGCGTGGCGCACTCAGCCTCGGACGATTGACCTGTGTCTGAGCACGGTAGTCATGGAAGAGAACTGCGGCGAACTGACCTCCCTGGTCAGGTTCGTGCAAGACAAAGGCCTCACCGGTATCATTCTTCAGGTGCTGGGCGCAGAGGAAGCGCACTACCCCTTTGTCAAGGAAAGGCGCATGCCGCCATCCACCTCCACCTGGTATGCTCACAATCCTAGGTGGGTGCGCAGCACCGACGTCCTGCGGCAGCAGGTTCACGAGCTGCTGCGCCTGCAGCAAGGGGGCAGTCCGCTCTTCAATCCACCCTCTCAGCTGTCCAACTTTGCACTCTACTCTGAAGATCCAGATGCGATAAGACGACTACCCTGCCTGGGAACTCTCTCAAGAATGTACATTGATCCTTTCGGGGATGTCCGAGTTTGCTACGGGTATCCTCCCGTCGGCAACGTTCTGCAGGACGAGCCACGACAGATTTGGCGGAGTGAGCAGGCTCGAAGGATACGACGGGACAGCAGACGGTGCACCAGACTCTGTCGAATGCTGAACAACAACCTGTGACAAGCTGGTAGCTCGGTTGGGATGATCATGATTACAGTCATCGTGTACACACTGAATGACCAAGGGACCATCGCATGGTGTTTGAGTTCACTGGTCACTCAGCGCAGTGGGAGTGGCCATGAGGTTGTGGTCATCGATGATGCTTCTTCAGATCAAACTGCAACCATCGTGGCCCGCGCGTTTCCGCAGTTTCGACTTGTGAGGGAAGAGCACACAATTGGGTGGGTGGCGTCTCTGCGCAAGCATCTGCCCACCTTCCAGGGGAGCCTTCTGGCCTTTCTGGGAGCGCACTGCCGGGCCGATGAAGGTTGGCTGGCGGCTGTAGAAGACGAGGGGGCGAAGGGTGATCCAGTCTTCACAGGCACGGGCCATCACGGGAAGCATCGCCTGCTGGAGCGCTTTCACGCCATCTCCGTGCACGGTGACTATGTTGGCCAGGCTGAGGGTGAAGTGGAGTTCTTGTGGGACGACAATTTTGCCATTCGCGCGGGGCTTCTCGAAGGTGCGCTTCCCGAGTCGGACGTAATCCTTTCTGACGGAGCAGGAGCGATCCTTGTCTCTCGCAACTTGCACAAGATGGGGATCTCGATAGCCTACCGGCCATCACTGAGCATCGACCACAGGACGCATTCCCTTGGTCAAATGACTGCAATGTGGTACGGTGAGATGGCCGTCAATTCTATCGCCATAAAACTTGCGGACCCTTCCTCACCAGGTGCGGGACTGCTTCGGCTGGGACCGATTGCCGCAGCAGCCCTGGCGGCGAAGAGACTGCTTCAGGGCGTTGGCAGCATGTATCGCGCACGACGTTGGCTGCACATCCCGCTGCTTGAGCTGGGGTTTCACACCTGCCTGCTGTCCCTCCTAATGCCTGCCTACTTCCTCGGCCTGTGCAGGCAGTTGTTCTTGAATCGAGGACGGATCTGGTAGGGTCCTCGGGCGCTGAACGAGGTGGTTCTTGGCCGGGAAAGTGACGGGCGTCCTGACGCGTGCTCGCCGGTGCCCTCAGGAACATCTGCGATGACACAACCTGTGTTCTCGATCATTGTTCCTACCTACAACCGCGCAAGACAACTCGCTGCCTGTCTCGAGTCGCTCGGCCGTCTGGACTATCCGCGCAACCGGTTCGAGGTGATCGTGGTAGACGATGAGAGCGAGACATCGCCGCAAGCTGTCGTTGCTCGTTTCCGGAGCTGGCTCGAGCTGACTCTGCTCATGCAGCCGCACGCTGGCCCAGCAGGAGCACGCAATGCTGGCGCGGCGAAGGCAAGGGGCAGATTCCTGGCCTTTACCGACGACGACTGTGCCCCTGCGCCGGATTGGCTGAGGACGCTGGAGGCATGCTTTGCCACGGCACCCAATCACGCCATCGGCGGCCCCACGATCAATGCGCTTCCCGACAACGCGTATGCAGTCGCCAGCCAACTTGTCCTGGACGCCATGTTCGCCCACTACAACTCGCACCGCAGCCAGGCGCACTTCCTCGCCAGCAACAACCTGGCCGTCCCTGCTGACGGCTTCCACGCAATCAGCGGCTTTGACGCGACCTTTTTTCCAATCGCTGCAGCAGAGGATCGCGATTTCTGCGAGCGCTGGCTCCAGCACGGGTGCGGCATGATCTACGCCCGGGAGGTTCGGGTATTCCACGCTCATAGCCTCACCCTTCCGAGCTTCTGCCGACAACACTTCAACCGTGGTCGTGGCGCCTTCTGGCTGCGCCAGGTTCGTGCCAGACGGCGTTGGGGAGGATTGGACACGAGACGCGATTCCTATCTCAAGCCGTTCAGCATGGCGCTTCGTTTGCTTCGGCAGGCTCACTGGCGACAGGCGCCGTTGCTGGCGACGCTGCTGATCATGTGGCGGGCAGCGAATGCGGCGGGGTTTCTGTGGGAGTCACTGAGCCTCACCGTGCCAAGGATCCTCAGGGCGCAGCGCTGAGGGGCCTATCGGTCCAAGCGCCATCGTCAGAACTGGGCATTCCGGACCGCAGATACGGGTCCTGCCGTTTGACCAGTGGGATCACGGATCTGAATCTGCCGCCTGGGCCGACTGGCAGCCTTTCACGAAAGTACACCGGCTCGATGGTGGCCGACTGCCCCACCATGGCGTGCAGCTCGCCATGGGCAACTAGATGAAGGGCCGTGGAGACCAGGTCGGGATACAAGCGTTCAGCACAGATGTAGTCCAAGCTCTCGGAGATCACGCGCAAGGCATCGTCAACTTCGTGACTGTAGGTCGTGCCACGTTGCCTTTGCCGAGGCTTGCGCACGATCTTGCCTTTCATGTGGCGAATCAGGGTCTTGCGGTTCAACTTGATGACATGCTGCATCTGGTCCAACAACTGGCTACGCTCCTTTCGCTTGGCTTTCCTGTACAGCTCTTGCTTGATGCACAGATACTTGTATCGCTCGTCGATGGTCATCTTCTCTTCATTCGGCATCGTTCCCCCAGTGACACTATCATTTGAAAGAACCACACTCCTTCAGTGACATTTTGCATGACAGAATGCGACCCTTTGAACTTTGGATACGACGCGGGTATAATGGCGTCGCATCTGCTGCGTGCTACCTGATACCAGCCGAGGCGTGCCAATCCCAGTGAGTATGAAGGGGCTAAGCATGAGCCGTACCAAACTGCTGTCACAGCTTCTGTCAGCCAGCGTCTTGCTATTGGCTGCCTGCCAGCCTGCCGGCGGGCCGACCAGCCTGCCAGCCGCAACGCACACATCCTGGGTCGCCCGCGCGGCAACGCCTACCGCAGTACCGGCCGTCACCCACACCCGGGCGGCGCTTCCAACCAGCACGCCCAGTCCAGCGCCGACGGCCACCCCCACCATCGCTCCCACACCCACGGTCGCGCGGCTGACGTGGGAGCAGTTGAAAGGGGCAACTTACATCTTGCCCAAGAACTGGGGCGGCCCTCCAGATGGCTTGCTGCCGATGCAGGATGGAGCGTTCACCTACGCCTACATACCGGGCGCTGCCAGCGTGGAGCGCTACCTGCTCTACCGCGGCGTGGCCTTTGGCGATCTCAACGCCGACCAGGTGGAAGATGCGGTGGTGATTCTGATTCATAGCAGCGCCGGCACAGGCACCTTCTACCACCTGGCAGTAGTGCTTAACGAGCACGGGGAGCCGCGCCCTCTTGAGCCCGTGTTTCTGGGTGATCGCATCATCATCGAACAAGTGGCCGTCACCAGAAGCGAGGTTGAACTGGTGTTCGGGACCTACCGCGAAGAAGAACCTTTCGGCAGCACACCCACACTGCAAATGGCGCAGCGCTACCGGCTGCACGACCAGACCCTGGAACTGGTGCACAGTGGGGCCTTGAACGCGGACGATGTCGTGAACGACACCACAACCGCCGACGTCGTGGCCATCGTCCTCCCGGAAGGCAAACGCTCGGCCAGCTACAGCGGGCGCAGCCGGCCCTTTGGGTTGGACCGCTACACCTTGCAGGTACAGGCCGGTCAGGCGGTAACGGTAACCGTAACCTCACCGAATGCCGATGTGTTCCTGTCCATCTATGGTCTGAAGGAGCTGGATGTGTTGGTGCGCGCTGTCGAGGAGGTGTCGGCGTGGAGAGGGGCCATTCCCGCCACCCAGGAGTACGCCATCAACATCTTTGCCATCGGTCTGGAAACAGAGTACACCTTGAACGTGGAGGCAGCGGCCCCGCTGGTCACTCCGACACCGCAGCCCGTGCCCACGACCGTCCCGCCACCCCCGACCGCAGAGCCAGGAGGCCAACAGGTGGTCTACCTGACCTTGGATGATGGGCCCACGCCACCCTATACGCGCGAGATGCTGCAATTGCTGTCGACGTACGACGCCCAAGTGACCTTCTTTGTGCTCGGGCAGAACGTGCAGCGATTTCCAGACTTGATTGAAGCGGCGTACGAAGCCGGTCATGCCCTTGGCAACCACACCTACGACCACGTCTCGCTCGCAGGGATTAGCAAAGAGGACTTTTACAACCAAGTGCAACGGACCGCAAGAGCCCTCGGAGACAGGGCTGCGCCCTATCTGCGCCCTCCCTATGGTGCTACCGACGCCTTCACCCGCGTTTACGCGGCAGAGCTAGGCTATTCGGTCGTCATGTGGAACATCGACACCCTGGACTGGAAGCGCCCTGGCGCACAGGCCATCATCAGCACGATTCTGAAACAGGTCTACCCTGAAGCAATCGTGTTGATGCACGATGGGGGCGGTGACCGCGAACAGACCGTATCTGCGCTGGAGACCGTCCTGCAGCAGCTGCAAGCCCGTGGGTACACCTTCCAGCCGATCTGCCAGCGCTAGCAGACGCCGGGGGCGTTCGAGATAGATACCAGCAACACCAGGCCGTGAGCCTGCCTATGGCAACCGAAAGGTGGCCCCAGCCACTCTGCTCGGTGCACGTGGGCAGTGTAGCAATACGCTCGCAACAGATATCGGAGGTGTCAACATGATGAAGAAGACGGCTTTACTGCTTGTTGTGCTCTTCTCACTGGCGATCTTGACGGGGTGCGCGGGAGAGAAGCCTGCCCCCGCAGGAACGGCCACCGAAATTGCCAACAAGATCTTTGCTGAAGCTGGGGTCGAGAGCTTTGGTCCGTATCAAGGCCTGGAAGACGATGAGACCAAGGAATTCTATCTGGGCTCAAGGGATTATCCGGCGTTCGCAGACGCAGTTGCAGTAATCCCCATGATCAGCCTGGACACCAGAGTTCTGGTGATCATCAGGGCCACTGACAAAGGCAGTGTCCAAGAGATCACAGACAAGCTGGCGCAGAACATCGACCCCAACAGATTGGTTTGCGTTACCTTCACGCCGGAAGACGTGGCCATCGAAAGCAGGGGCGATGTGATCTTCCTTGGCATCAACTCGGACTCTGAACAGAGAAAAGCCCTGCTGGAAGCGTTCAAGAGCATCCAGTGAGCGGCCAGACACAGGCATTCCGCCAACCTTGCTTCTTGCCGTAAGACGTCTGTCTGGTGGCGGCTCTGTCCACAATCGCTGTCTGGTACGAAAGGGGCGTGTATGGTATTCAGCAGTCTCGAATTCCTGCTGAGATTCCTCCCGGCCACTCTGCTGCTGTACTTCCTGGTGCCGGAGCGATTCCAGAATGCCTTGCTGGTGATCGCCAGTCTTGTTTTCTATGCCTGGGGACAACCCATCCATGTCTTGTTGATGCTGTTTTCGTGCGCCATTAACTATGCGCTCGGCACGGCCATTGACAGGTACAGAGGCAGCACGAGAGCCAGGGTTGCCCTGGCTTCGTCCATCGTTGTCAACCTGTCGCTGCTCGGGTTCTTCAAGTACTGGGACTTTCTAATCGCCAATCTCAACAGCATTCTGGGATCCAACATCGGACTCCTCGGTGTGCCTCTGGCAGTGGGCATCAGCTTCTACACCTTCAAGATCCTGTCGTACAGCATTGACCTCTACCGTGGCGACTCTGTAACCGCAAAGGACCCAAGGACCTTCTTGCTGTACGTTTCGCTGTTCCCGCAACTGATGGCTGGACCCATCGAGAGGTACGAGGCAATAGCGAACGAGCTCGTGGACAGAGAGCATTCGCTGGATCTTTTCGCGGAAGGCGTGCATCGTTTTGTGCTGGGACTGGGCAAGAAGGTCATCATCGCCGACAACGTCGCCTTGATCTGGGACGCCTGCAGGACGACGACGGCGCCCTCTGTGCTGTCTGGCTGGTTGGGCATCGTCGCTTTTGCCTTTCAGCTCTATTTCGACTTTTCGGGCTACAGCGACATGGCGATAGGTCTTGGGCGGATGTTCGGCTTTCATTTCGCAGAGAACTTTCGCTTCCCGTACATCTCTCAGAGCATCACCGAGTTCTGGCGCAGATGGCACATATCGCTGGGCCAGTGGTTTCGCGACTATGTGTACATCCCCCTCGGAGGCAACAGGGTGTCGCGATGGAGGTGGGTCAGGAACATGATCGTGGTTTGGTTCCTGACCGGCCTGTGGCACGGCGCGAGCTGGAACTTTGTGCTGTGGGGAGCATACTTCGGAGTGCTTCTGGTGTTCGAAAGGCTCCTCCTCAGCAGGCTCCTGGAACGGCTGCCCAGGCTGATGAGACACTCTTACACGCTGCTGGCCGTGCTGGTGAGCTGGGTGATCTTTGCGCTCGATTCCGTTTCTGACATCCTCAGCTACTTTGGCCACATGTTCGGACTGCGCACAACTGAGCTCTACAACGCCGAGTCTCTGTATCTGCTGCGAGCCAATGCTGTCCTGTTGCTGATCGCCATTGTCGCTTCGACGCCGGCGCTTGTGGTCCTGTACGACAGATTCTCGGACAGGGCGTATGTCAGGACAGTGCTCATGCCACTTTTGTACCTCACTGTGTTGACCATAAGCACGGCCTATGTGGTTGATTCATCGTTCAACCCGTTCCTGTATTTCCGGTTCTGAGGACTGGCCATATGAGGCGACCGCACTTGACAACGGTTCTGGCTTTCATAGTGTTCGTCTTTGGATTGACGGCACTCGACCTGTCGAGCCAGCCCACGCAGATCAGCACGAGCGAAAGGCGCAAGCTGGCCCAGTTTCCCGAGCTCTCACTGGAGAGGATGCTCGCCGGCGGATTTGCGAAGGACTACTCCTTGTTCCTGCAGGACCAGGTTGTCTTTCGAGATGCCTTCAGAAACATCAAGTCCTTCGTGGAGAGGAGACTGCTGCTGAAGGATGAGAACAATGGCGTGTATGTCGTCAACAACAACCTGTATGACAAGTTCTACGGGGTGAACGAGCGCTACATCCAGCGCGCTGCGGTTCTGATGAATGGCATCATTGAAGCAATCGATTCCAGCAGGATATACCTGTCGGTCATACCGTCGAAAGCGCACCTGCTGGATGGGAGCAAGTATCTGCTGTCTAATCAGAACGCCATTGCGGACCACCTGAGACAGAATGTACAGGCAGCGTACATTGATCTCATGGGTGCGTTTGGAGAGGGCGACGAGGATCTCTACTACGTGACCGATCACCACTGGACAACGCAGGGTGCCATCCGTGGATACGACGTATTGATCCGGGCGATGGGATTCGAGCCTGTCGAGGGCTATGAGTTCGAGCAGGTAACCGATTCCTTTGCCGGCAGTCTCTACGGAAGGGCCGCCGTCAGCTCAATCGCCAAAGACAGAATCTATGTGGCACACAACCCCGTGTTGGATCATATGACCACCTGCCGGTACGAGACCACGGATGATGTCAAGTGCTTCCTCTCGGTATACTTCCGAGAGAAGGTAGGCGGACTGGACCCATATGATGTGTTCATCGGAGGCGCGGGACCCATCACTGTGATCGAGAACGATAGAGCGGCAAGTGACGATGAGCTAGTGGTCTTTAAGGACTCCTATGCGCACGCTCTGGCTCCGTTCTTGGCTCAGCATTTGCGGACGGTTACGCTGTTCGATCTGAGGTATGTCAGGAAAGAGTGGATCTTTGACCAGTTCGACCTGGATGGCAAAGCCGTGCTGTTCCTGTACAGCACGACGATACTGAACACCGACCCGCGGATTCTGAATTAAGGACTGTGAATGACACGCCGGAAAGCACAGGGCACTTTGGGGCACGTCGGCCTGCCTCAGTGTTCCAACTGAGAGCTGACCGCGCGCCGTGCTGGGCTGGGCATTGGAGCGTGTGGACGAGGCCCTGGAGCCGGTGACCAGAGGTAGCCTGCTTTTGCCACGCGCAGGACTCTGCCGTGATCTGTGGTGTTTCGGAAGTTGCAGCAGCCTGCGTATAGTATGCGTATCAAGCGTGTGCTGGAGATGGTGACTTGTGGAAACCGTTGGGGGGAGTAACGATCAGCCGTGCTGCGGGCAGCTCCGGCGGAGGAGGGGGCGATCTGTCTCTGTTGTGCAACGCGGAAATGCCTGCACTTACCGCTTACGCCGCTGGCGTAAAGACACAGGCAGCCCAGGCACAAGTGTGGGGCCGGCGGAGGTGCGCGAGTCCTGCCCGTCGGACGACGCCGGCAAGAGCCTATTGCGTGCCACCGTGACCCAACTGGGCATGAGCGCCAGAGCGTTCCACCGCACGCGAATCGTCAAGCTAGCCCGCGCCATCGCCGCCCCTTCGACACCTTCGGCAGGGCAGGCCCGCCGCGCCCCTCAACTCAGTCGTTGTCCTGCCACGTGGGAACCCGCCAAGTTACGGACTCATTTGAGAGATGGGAACCAATGAGACTGTTTGACGAGATAGTGAGAAACGACTACGGGCCAGCTCTATATGCTGAGCCGCTATTCGTCTATCTGAACCGCACCGGAAGAGTTGAATTCGAGACGATTTGTCACAGACTACAAGAGTGGTTTTCGCACTATCCTGCTTCCGGACAACCAGAAGACCTACGCGCACGATTTCGTTCAGATATCGACTCACACCACCAAGGCGCGTTCTTTGAGCTGTTCCTTCATGAACTCCTCTTGAGGTTAGGCTGTCAAGTAACAGTACATCCAGTTCTACCCAATGTCGCGAAAACTCCTGACTTCCTGGTCGACTCATCACGCGGCGTTCGCTTCTACATTGAGGCCACGCTTGCAACCAGCGAATCCGCAGAAAAAAACAGGCGCTTGTGCCAGAGTAAACACTGTATACGATGTACTGAATAAAAGGATACATTCACCGCACTTCTTTCTCTGGCTCGAAGTGGAAGGCACTCCTGCGACACCGCCTCCTGCTGGAAGAATGGCATCGTTCCTTGATGCCTGTCTTGCTGAACTTGATCCCGATGAGATTGCGAGACTGTACGAAGCTGGGGGATTTGATGTGCTTCTGCGTTGGCGTTTTGAGCACGCCGGATGGACAATCGAATTCAGGCCAATTCCGAAAAAGTCTGCGGCAAGAGGCAGACCTGGGGTACGGCCAATAGGCGGCCAGAGCACTGGAGCACAATGGGTCAAGGCGGATCACAGGATACCTATCAGAGATGCAATTACCAAAAAGGCTGGACGGTACGGCGAGTTCGACCTGCCTTATGTTGTGGCAGTAAACGTGCTTGAGTTGGCTGACGAGATTGACGTCATGGAGGCCCTATTTGGCAAGGAGCGATTCATCATAGTGTGCTCTCAAGGCGGACCTCCCGACGTCGTACACACCAGCATGTCAAGGCTACCCGATGGCGCCTGGACAGGACGGGCCGGGCCTCGATACAAGAGGGTCAGTGCCGCACTCTTGGCAACCCGGCTGTCAACCTGGAGCATTCCGAGAGCGAAACTGCGCCTATACCATAATCCTTGGGCTCAAAGGCCCTGCCAATCGGCGCTAGCACGGCTGCCGCAGGCCATTCCTAGAGGCAAACGCGTGGAACATGTCAACGGAGAGTCCGTCGCTGCGATTTTGGGCCTTCCGGCATCATGGCCTGAGGAAGAGAGCTGACAAGCTCTTGCAGCTGACCCCGTCCCAACCGCCGTTCGCTGCGCAAGGGCGAACGGCCGCGCTGCGCGCGCACACAGCGGCGGCTCGACGCGTCTTCAGGTTGGGCCTACGGCGTAGCCTCCAGAAGAAAGGTGGAGAAGATGATCATCACGTTCCTGGGAACCGCCGCGGCGGAGGCCTATCCGGACGCCTTCTGCCGGTGCGAGAACTGCGAGCGGGCGCGAGCGCTCGGCGGTCAGAGTCTGCGGAAGCGATCCGCCGTGCTGATCAACGACGATCTCCTGATCGACCTTGGCCCCGATATCATGACCGCTTCCTTCCTACACGGTCGCTCCCTGGCCAGGGTGCGCTACTGCCTGCAGACGCACGCGCACGCGGACCATCTGGACCCCTCTCACCTCCTCTCGCGCAGCCCAGAGTACGGCGTGGTCGATGCACCCCGTCTGCACTTTTATGCCTCGACTGCCACTGCGCGACGGACCGCGCAGCTTCTTGAGAGGGATTGCGCCCCCGCTAGTCTCCTCGACCCCGAGGTTGGCGAGCGCCTGAACCTAGAGATTCATCAGATCGAAGCGTTGCAGTCCTTTGCCGTCGGCCTCTACCAAGTGACGGCGTTCCCGGCGAATCATGACCCGACGGTGGATCCGCTGCTCTACGCGGTTGAGGCGGACGGACGCAGTATCTTTTACGGTACCGACACGGCGACGCTGCCGGAAGAAACCTGGGAAGCTTTTCACCGGCACAAGCTGCGATTCGACGTGGTGATCCTCGATCACACGTATGGGCCCGACGAGACGGGCAGCGATCACCTGAGTGCTCAGCAGTTCATCGAGCACGTGGCGCGCATGCGGGATGAGGGTCTGCTGGCCGACGGAGCCCGTGCCTTCGCAACGCACGTGGCCCACGCCGGCAACCCTGTCCACCCGGAGCTGGCGGAGTTTGCCGCACGGCATGGCTACGAGGTAGCGTACGACGGGCTTACGGTGTGAAGCACAGAGCCTCAGAGGCAGGAGCATCTGCCGATAGATGCGGGGCCTAGGTGTGAAGGGAAACTCGACCACCGATCAATTGCACTGTCGAGGGTGCACGAGTTGCCACCGCGCCCGGCGGCTGAGCTCGGCCGTTGGCGCGCATTCCTTCAGGATACAGAAGGTGGGAAAGGAGAGAACATGGCCAAACTGAGTACGCAGAGGAGAGCACAACAACAGCGGGATGACCTTACCGGAGAGCATGCTGTGGGCGATGCCGGACAGATGGTGCTGGCCTGCCTGTTTGCGGCGACGTGGATAGCCGACACGTTCTTTTTCAAGTACACGACTTTCCTCAACCGGTACGTGTCACCTGTTGTCAGAGTGCCTTTGGGAGCCATTCTACTGGTCCTATCGGGCTACCTGGCAGGAACAGGCATGTCTATCGTGTTCGGTGAGAAGAGAGAGAAGCCTGGCGTGATCAGGAAGGGCGTGTTCAATGTGGTCCGGCATCCCATATACCTGAGTGAGATTCTGCTGTATCTTGGTCTTCTGATGCTGAGTATATCACTGGCTGCTGCAGCGGTGTGGGTTATTGCGATCGGGTTCTTGCACTACATCTCGCTCTACGAAGAAAGACTGCTGCTTGCGCGTTTTGGCGAGGAGTATGAGCAGTACATGCGGGAAGTGCCAATGTGGATCCCGCGGCTTGGGAAGAGGTGAATGGGGAGGCTGGAATTGCCTAGGAGGGGAGGGACGCCGTGCAGTGCTCCGCTGTACGGGATTGGGCAACTGCACTGGGACGATGGGGAGAGCGCTTTGCAGCGCCGAGCCGGGTAATCGCACGGGAACAGCAGGCAGACGTGGTTCGTGTCTCTGAAGCTGGCAGAAAAGGAGGTAGTGTATCCTTGACTCAGGAAATGCCGCATCATCTTTGCTTTCAAACCCAACCCCGATACCCGGGAAGAGATGATCCTCTTGGTTGGTCTGGGTACACACCATGAAGGGTACTGATGTCCGGCCCCTTGCTCAACCGCAGTACCCAGCCTCGCCGTGGGATCGACGTCTGTGTCAAAGTGGCTATGACCCGATCGTGCGCGCCGTGGGTCCCCCGCGGGGCTATGCACCGCGATGGTCCGGATGGGCACGAGGGCCAGACCCTGCAGTCGCCGCCAGAAAGGCGCATATCGCTTGTCGGATAGAAACACGAGAAAGGAGGCAAGAGAATGAGTGCTGAGCAACCTTTAGTCACCCCGGAAATGAAGGAATACCTGAATACCCAGATTGAAACGGACGAACAGGTGCATTGGGCAGGCACGACGAACGTGTCTGGGCGAATGAGACGATTGCTGCCGCTTGCCGTCGCGTCCATTTTTTTGATGTTCCTGTGCAGCATCGTCTCCTGGAACAACCCGTCCAGGGGGATGCTTGTCCTTCTATCGCTGCTGGTTTGGACCGGCATACCGGCCTTTGTGGCCTGGAGGCAGTCCAACCATCTACGGCACACACTCTATGCGATCACCAATCGACGTGCTCTGATCCTCAGCGTGGGTGATCCGAAAAGGACCGAGTCCTATCCCCCCGAAAGGATCGAATTCCTTCAGACTGTGCCCAAGGCGGGCGGACGAGGCGACCTCTACTTCACGACCAAGAGAGGGGGCCGTCATGGCGCGGAGCGTTGGCGTCACGGCTTTCTGGCCATCGCCGACGTGGATCAAGTTGCAAGGTTGATGCGTGAGGCGCTGGTGCGCGAATGACCTTCGGGCGAGGATTCTACGGGGGGGGCAGGTGATCGACAGGGCGTCTGCGGAGGATTCGGGTGCGGTCAACACGGCAATCCGGTGAAGGAGTTCGCCCGGTCACGAGCCACGGTCACGCTGCACTGGGCATGAGCGCCCGCGCCTTCCACCGCCTGCGAAACATCAAGCTAGCCCGCACCATCGCAGACCCTTCGACACCTTCGGCAGGATGGCCTGGAAGGTGTGGCGGAGATCGAGACGCATCATTTAGCGGAAGCTATTCAATGTCGACCTCGTCGTCAGCTTTGAGCGTCACTCTCTGCGGGGCATCTGATAGCAGCGCAAGGGTATCGCCGAAGCGACCGAAGGCAACGTCCTGCCATTTGTCGGGCAGGGGAGTCCCCGTAGTGAAACGCAGCGGGGCGGAGCGGGTAGCCGAAGCGATTCAGTGCGCGTCACAGATGCGTTTCTCACCCAAGGAATTCGTGCATGAGAAGGATAGCAGCGAATCAGACGCCACCCCCAAAGACGTGTGACACCACACGAGCCTCAAATGGCAGCAGAGCATAACTCTCCTCTTGCGGCTACTCGGCTCGACAGGCGGAATCAGGGCACTTTCCGGATGACGATGCGATTTACGTAGAGGTTGCGGTCTTCAGGTGGAGCCCAGTCATCGTTGACGAAGGACAGCGAGAGCCGGTTCGGACCGGCAGCAACGTCCGTTTCGACGGAGTAGTATCTCTCCTCTTCGGCGATCAAGAACTGGCCCAAAACGAGGCGCCCATCAAGCGCCAGCTCAAAGCGGGGATAGATCCCACCGAGCGGCGTTCCACCGGCCAGCACACGGAACTCGTACCTCCCGCCATGAGCGAGGTCAAGGTCGGCGCCAATAGTCCCGTTGGCGTTGAACCACACTCCAGAGTACGTTCTGGAGACCGGTGAGCCAGCGATATGCTCCATGTCTTCTGCCTCGAGTACCCACAGAGGCAAGGATGGATCCGGCTTGACAGCGTTGTTGGCCAGAACCGAGACCACGAGCTCCTGCTTGCGCTCCGCTGCGTCCGCATGCTCCCAGTCGAGCGAGTCCAACAGAATGGAACCTTGTCCATACACTATCTCGACCAACGCTGGTGGCTGTGTCAGTGGGTACCACTGCTGGTCTACATCTAGATGGTGGATCAGCAGCTTGAAGAAATACAGGTCGCGGTCCTCAGGGGGAGCCCAGGCATCGTTGAGAAACTCGAGCTGTATGCGGTGCCTGCCCGCTGGCAGCTCCGCCGTCAGGTAGTAGATCTGTCGTCCCTCACCAACGGTAAGCATCCCTATCGCGTCGCCATCAAGTCGCATCTGTACCATGGGATAGATACTCGCTACAGGTGTCCCCTGGCCAAGCATACCTATGTTGTAGATTCCAGTATCAGCCAGCTCAATCTCGGTCTCCAGAGTACCGTCTGTGCTAAGGAAGATGTGATCCGGCGAGATGTAGGCGCCTGGCGAGTCAACGCTGAACGCTGGCGGGAGATACTCCACTGCACCTTCGAAATCCCCGTACAACCCGAATATCCTTTCGGCAAAATCATATCCATGCCATAGCTCTTGCCAATCTGACCACCAGGCCCTGAATAGCCAGAACAGACTGTGACTGGTCATGCCCTCCGTTCGAAGGCTGTCGTGGATCCAGATAAATCCGGGTTGAGTCGCTTGGGTCTGAATCTCCAGGCCCAGAGTGCGCAACTGTTCCAGGGATGAGGCCGTCGGCTTGTGGAGCCAGAGCACGCTGCCTTGCTCGACCTGGCCCAGCAGTTCGCCCCATTGCACACCGTCTGGCAGGCCGAATGGCGATGAGGTGGGTTGATGCACATCGCCATGAACAAAGATCAAGCCTTGCCCTGGTTCAGGTGGGGTGACCAGGTTCTCCACACGGAAGCCGATGATGTCAAACACCCGTTGCTCCTCCACGGTGGCGTTGAGGAGCTGCACCTGGCGCGGCTGGCTTGGGTGGTACGACGCCAGATAGTCAAGCATGTTCTGGAGACACTTCCTAACCGCGGGCTCGTGCTCCCATCTGGGCAGCAGGTCAAGCTGCGAGAACAGAATTGTGCCTTCGCCCACCTCACGTTCAAGCAGGCCAACTGAGTTGAGCCCATGGGCGGAGCCAGCATCGATGAGCACCTTGTACAGGCCTGCAGCCGGCTTTTGCAGTGGCTTGTCGATGACAACATGATCTCCAGCCCAGTAGCGCAGCTCATCTTCCCGGAAGTCTGACAGTACCGGATGCGAGGGGCGCCTGAGGAAGGCAATCGTCGCAGCGTCCTCCTGTAGCGCAAGGGAAGCCTGCGCGGGATATCGTTCGTGTCGCAAGATCAAAACGCGACCGCCTGCAGTGGCAAATTCCCAAACGTGTCGCCACGCACGCGCGTCGTCGACCCCGTCACGACCGACCACGAGTACATCGGCTGCCGCTGGAATGACCGAGAGATCGTTGACAACCGACGCTAGGATGCCCTCTGCCGCCAGCACGGAGAGAAGGGAGCCAGCTGGATCATAGACATGAATGGTGCCTCCTGTCTGGAGCGAGGAACGCGGGTAGAGCCGCACCGGTTCCTCGTAGGTAAACACCTGCTCTCCGCCACGCACCACACGGTACGAGAGCAGCGCCAAAGTCTCCTGTGTGACCTGCAGCGTCTCCAGGCCACTCTCGAATTCGACGATCTCCGCGGGTGTCAGGTCAAAGTCGCGTGAATCCATGCTCAACGAAGTCTGGCCCGATCTCAAAGCCCACACGACGGTGAGATTCGAGTCGTGAGGTAGATCGTTGAGCAGGTAGGCCGTACGCGTGATGGTGTCTCCCCCGAAGAAACGGGTGTTCTTCTCGCGCAGGTAGAGTCCGTTCGGCGCATAGGTCTCGTCGACGACGACGTACCGTAGCGGGTTGGGCAGTTCGGATGAGCCCTCCCAGATGTTCCAAGGGCACATTCCCTGCACTCCGAGGGCACGATATGCTTCGATCTGGAATCTCCAAGGAATGATGATTCCTCGGTCAAGGTATCCCCACACGTCGCGGTAGATCTGGTCCCCGAAGAAGATAGTGGCTCCTTCAGTACAGACCGGGCCGGGATACAGGAACTCCCCGACGTAGAGTGGCTTTCGAAGTGGCCAGCCTGGGATCTCGCCTGGATACATGTCGATCTGATCGGTGGAAAGCAACCACCAGGCTTCATTGGGCCACTGACGCCAGCCTGGGTATTGGTGCGGGTAGTGTATGTTCCAGATGTCCGCCTCCCCGTCAGGATCACCGTCGCCTTCGAACATGACTGGGCGTCCCGGATCCAGGGCCTTAACAAAGGGCACGAGAGCGGCCAGCTCGGCGTTGACCTCCTGGCACCGGGGGTCCTGGTAGTTCCATGGGCTGGTCAACTGCAGTTCATTCTCCACGCTCCAGATGACGATGGACGGATGGTTCCGGTGCAGGACAACCTGATCACGAAGATGCTCTCGGAAACGGGACCACAGCCGTGCATCCTCCAAAGCATAGGCGGAACCGTAGCAGTAGTAGGCCGACTCCCAAACTATAAGCATCCCCACTTCATCCGCCGCCTCGTACCACGAGGACCACCAGGGTTGGGCGTGAAGCCGCATGATCATGTTGTTGCCTTCCTTGGCCACGCGCAGGTAGTGCAGCGCTTGGTCCTTGGAGTCACTGACCGCGAACGGATGGGCGGCAGTCGCACGTAGGTGGATGGGGGTCCCATTGAGGTAGAACTCCGTCCCATGGATCCAGAACTCGCGGAAGCCAAATCGGACAGCCTGTTCATCCCCGCTGCTCAACTGGGACCGTAAGTGGTAAAGATGGGGATCGTCCAGCGACCACAGGTGCGGCTCGGCCCAGGGCTGGTCCACGTTGACGGTCTTGACCTCATGCGGCGCGAGAGAGACGCTGACAGAAGGAAATCGAAGAGCAGTCTGCTGCCCGTCAACCACCCCGTTACGCAGGCTGACCTGATACGTATGCGCGGTCAGGTTCTCCACCGTGATCTCAACCTCGATTTGCTGTTCGCGAACCGACGTCATAACGAACACATCCTTGATACGCGCCGGTGGGTAGGCGACCAGGGTGACGTCCTGCCAGATGCCGAGCCAATGCCAGACCGAACCGAAGGGGAGAAGGAAAGCAGCCTGATACTGACCGGGGCGGCCAACCTGGCCGCGTGGGACCTCGGGAGCCAGTGCGCTCTCCCAATTTGACACTCTCACCACGACCTCATTGCTTGAGGTCAGTACCTCTTCTGGTACTGGCAGTTCGAAGGGAGTGAAGCCATCCTCGTGCTCTCCGAGCAAGGTTCCGTTCCAATAGACCTGGCAGGCGAACTTGACCGCTCGGAAGGAAAGGTACACCCGCCTGCGGGGAAAGCCCGCGGGGAAGGCCACATCTCGTCGAAACCAGATGTAGGGAAAGCCAGCGCGCCCGCTCACGAAGGAGGGAACATCGACTTCTGTCCAGGTGGCGCCTTCCGGGAGTTCCCCATTCTGTGAGTAGGTGTAGTGCCAGGTGCCCGCGAGATCCAGCGTGTGGCGCGGTTCTGGCGGCCTGGCAACAATGGGCAAGTACACGTGGCTGGTCGGTGTGGCAGAGACTGAGGGTTCTCGGCTCGCTGCGGTCGCGCCGACGGCGAGCAACAGCAGTGTCAAGAGAATGACTATCCGATGCACTCTGTGCACGCACATTGTGGCCTCCCTGCCGTGAAGCGGCTGCGACGAGTGCCGTATTGGTGGTGGCTCCGCGACCATAATGTGGATCCTTCTGAGACGTGCAAGACCCCACTGTGTTGGCACTTCATTATAGCAGATGCACTCCGGAGCTGCAACACAACCGGGAAGTGTGCCCATTGAGGTGAGTGGGCACCTATTGCTTTGCAGTTCTATCGTGGAGCTAATGGACTGTGAGGTAGGTTGCTGCTCGCATAGCTAGCAGGCCTGACCTACTTCGGTTGTAGCGTGCCGGTGTTTGTATGGCTGCAGACATCGAACCAATTCGGTTGTACCACCTGCATACTGGAGATCGTAACTGATGGAAACTCGTAGCGGGACTCACCATCTCTGGAACTCTGACCAAACCTTCAGCCTCTATAAGCTGGCCTAGGTGAAAAGAGATCACCTGCTTCTTCAGAGTAGAGAACTCCGCTATGGTTTTCCATGCTGAAGAAGTCGCAGCAGCCTTCGTACTCTACGTTCAGGACAGGCCCCGGCCCGCTGCTGGCCGGCAGTGCGAAGCCTCCCTGTGGGATCGACATGCACAAAGCGCCAGACAAGGTAGGGAAACCGTTTGCAAAAGAGCATCAGGTGATGCACAATATGGTACCCATCAAAGGCCTCAGCAAAGGAGAAGTGAGCAAATGCCCGAGTTCCAGCCATTCACCATGGAACGTATGATGTCCAAGTTCGAGCAGGACGTCGAATACAACCTGTCGGAGAGTGGAGTGCATCCTGTTTCCCTCGCAGAGCTTCTCGCTGACGATCCCGAGGAGATGAACCGCCTGCTGGCTACCGAGCTGAACTATCCGCATGTCAACGGCATCCCTGAGCTGCGCGAGAACATCGCCGCACTCTACGATGGTGCTGTGCCAGAGAACGTTCTCGTTACGGTCGGAGCGGCTGAAGCCAATTACATCACCACCCGTACCCTGCTTTCCGCAGAGGACGAAATCGTCATCATGCTTCCCAATTACATGCAGATCTGGGGCATCGCCAAGAACCACGGTTACAGGGTGAAGGCATTCCACCTGCGGGAAGAGAACAGTTGGGCACCTGACCTGGACGAGCTGGACCAAGCTGTAACGGCCAAAACCAGGCTCATCGCCGTGTGCAATCCCAACAATCCCACCGGCCGCATTCTCACCGAGGCGCAGATGAACGCCATCGTTGCTGTGGCTGAGCGCGTGGGAGCATGGATCCTGGCCGATGAGGTGTACCGTGGTGCCGAGCGACTGAACGGCGCTGAGAGCCCGTCCTTCTACGGACGCTACGACAAGGTAGTCGCTACAGGCAGCCTGAGCAAGGCCTACGGCCTGCCTGGGCTGCGCATTGGCTGGGTCGTGGGGCCTCCTGACACCGTGGACGACACCTGGGCAAGGCACGAATACGTCACCATCAGCGCCACCATGCTGGCAAACAAGCTCGCCGCCCTCGCACTCTCCCCAGAGGTTCGCCCCCGTCTCATCCAACGCACCCGCGACTATATCCGCAGGGGCTATCCGGTGCTACAGGAGTGGATGGACAACCACGAGGATACTCTCCACCTGACGCCCCCTCAAGCGGCCGCCATCGCTTTTATTCGCTACCAACTCGACATCAATTCGACCGCTTTCACCGAGCGCCTGCGCAAGGAGAAGAGCGTGCTCATCGTAGCTGGTGACCACTTTGGCATGGATCATTTCGTGCGGGTCAGCTTTGGCCTGCCGCACGACTACCTGATTCCTGGTCTGGACCGGATTCACGAGCTGATAATGAAGCTGAAGGGTGTTGCCTGAATCTCGCACAGAGTGATCACCTGGAATGCGCTTTCGGCTCATCTGTCTGCCAGCCCCGGCACGCGAAGGCTACGACGTTGGAAGGTTGAAGCCATGAATGTCCTGGAAAAAGTGCTGCGTGCAGAAGAACGCATCCGCCCGCACATTCGAGAGACCATACTAGAGTTCTCACCCGTACTGAGCGAACTCGGCCGCGCCAAGGTGTACTGCAAGCTGGAGAACCTGCAGCACACAGGATCGTTCAAAGCGCGAGGGGCAATGAACAAGCTGTTGTCACTGACCGAGGAGCAGAGAGCTCGAGGAGTTGTGACCGCATCAACGGGCAACCACGGCGCGGCGGTAGCCTATAGCTTGCACAAGCTCAACGCGTCAGGCCTTGTGTTCGTGCCTGAGAACGCCGACCCATCCAAAGTGCGGGCGATTGAGTGGCTGGGAGCAGAGGTGCGCCACTATGGCCAGGACTGTGCCGAAGCCGAGGTGCATGCCAGGGAGTATGCTGCACAGAAGCGCATGGTGTACATCTCGCCGTACAATGACCCCCAGGTCATCGGTGGGCAGGGCACGCTTGGCGTCGAGTTGGCCCGTCAGCTCGAGCATATAGACGCGGTTTACGCCTCGCTCGGTGGTGGGGGACTAGTTTCGGGCATCGCGGGCTACCTCAAATCCGTTCAACCTGGGGTGCAGATCATCGGCTGCTCACCCGAGAACTCCCAGGTCATGATCCAGTCCGTCAAAGCGGGCAGAATACTGGACCTGCTATCGCTGCCCACACTGTCCGACGGCACGGCGGGAGGCATTGAGGCCGGTGCGATCACCTTTGACTTGTGCCGCGCGCTGGTGGACGACTATGTCACCGTCACCGAGAATGAGATCAAATCCAACCTGCGGCTGTTCATCGAAGCGCACCATATTCTGATTGAAGGAGCGGCGGCAGTGGCTGTCGCCTCGTACCTGAAAACACGCGAACGTTTTGTTGATAAGAACGTGGTCATCGTGATCTGCGGCGCGAACATCAGCCTGGAGACACTGCAGAAGGTGCTGTGCGATACGGCGCAGATTTGATGGCGGGTTGCGGGCGGTTGTCTGGCCCGCCCGCTCTACAGGGAAAGGAGTGGAGCCGTGAGAACCATCTTGCTGCACGAAATCAAAGCCGTTCTGCCTTCACTCGACCTCATGCCGGCCATCGAAGCGGGCTTTGTGGCCTATTCCGAAGGACGAGCTGTGGTGCCCCCCATCGGTGAGCTGCTGCTGGCGAAGGGGGAGGTACACATCAAGTATGGCTATCTACGGCAGGACGAGTATTACGTCATCAAGATCGCCTCAGGCTTTTACGCGAATCCCAAGATCGGCCTGTCGTCCAGCAATGGCTTGATGCTGCTGTTCAGCCAAGAGACAGGAGAGTTGTTGAGCATTCTGCTGGATGAGGGGCATCTGACTGACGTGCGCACGGGCGTAGCCGGCGCCATCGCCGCAAAGTACCTTGCTCCCCCGAACGTCGAGCGCATCGGCATCGTGGGCACGGGCACGCAGGCACGCCTGCAGCTAGAGTACTTGAAGCAGGTGACTGCCTGCCGGCAAGTGCTGGTTTGGGGCAGAGGAGAGCTGCAACTGGAGCGTTATTGCCGTGACATGGAACCACACGGCTTTATGATTGAGACTACGCGGGACGGAGCCGATGTTCTGCGCACCTGCAGCCTTGTCGTCACTGCGACTCCTGCCACTGCACCCCTGCTCCACGTTGCTGATCTGCAGCCGGGAACCCACATCACGGCCGTTGGTTCCGACACCCCGGAGAAGCAAGAGCTCGATTCTGTGATTCTAGCCAGAGCAGATGTGGTGGTTGCCGACAGCGTCTCACAGTGCCTCGAACGCGGCGAAATACACAAAGCGATCCTGTCGGGCCACATCACCCAGGACGACTTGGTCGAGTTGGGTGATGTCATCGCCGGGAACACTGCGGGGCGTACGTCTGAGGAGCAAATAACGGTCGCCGATTTGACGGGCGTTGCGGTACAGGACATCAAGATCGCCGTGGCTGTCTACCAAGCATTGGCTCAGGGGCCGATCCGCAATTAGCCATGATCCGGCTGGTTCGGAGCGCTCGCACCATCGCCGACATGGAGGGGGCAGCGGACATCCAGACCCATCATCTAGCCGAGGCTATCCAGTATCGGCCTCGCAGACGAATCTGAGCCCTGCAAGCTTCGCAACGTTTGGCACGGCGAAAGGCGTATCCCTGAAGCGATCGGAGCAAGTCCCCGTAGCGACACCTGCATTCGCGGAGCATCTCGCCATCAGTTGGGCGAGGCTGCGGAGCGTCCCGCCATTGCTTGGGCGGGAGTCCTGCGCGCAGTGAAGCATGGGAGCCAAGGGGCCAACCATCCGGTTCTCGCCGGTGCCACAGACGCTTACCTGAACTTGCCTGCCCGCCACGCGGGCGGCTAAGAATGACACAGCGCGTGAACGTCGATGCGCCCAGGTGGATTCTGCACCTGCTTTGCTTCCTAGTGCGAACTGCAGTACACTATGCCATGTAGGTTCGTTTGAGCCTACCATCCTAACCGGCGAGTGCTCATATGGAGGCGCTTGCCGCTTGTTGTTTCAGTATTGAGAACGGAGGTTGATTCCCGATGAAGGGTCGGAGACATATTCTTTTCACCCTACTGCTCGTGGGCGCCAGCGCTCTGGCAGCCTGCAGCAGTGATACAGCGCCAACACCAACTGCGGTGCCCGAGCCGACCGTCGCAGTGCCCACTGAAGAACCACCCACCGCGGAAGCGCCCCCTTCGGAACCTGGGCAGCCCGTGGGCGGGATGGACGTGGCCTGGGAGAATGTGATTCAGCCAGAGGTCGACGTGGTGGCGTTTGTGAACGGCGCCCCCATTGGCAAGGAGGTCTACCTGGGCGAGCTGCGGCGGCAGTTGCAGTCCGTCACCGACAGCTACAGCCTGGACTGGTACGACGAGCAGACCGTGTCTTACCTGCCCACCTTCCAGGACGAGATACTGCAGCAGATGATCAACGAGGAGCTGGCGAAGCAGCTTGCCCTTGCTGAGGGCATCGTCATCGATGATGCTGCGCGTGAAGCAGAACTGGCCAAGGTACAGGCCGATGTCCTGCAGAGCGGCCAGTTCGACAGCTGGGAAGACTTTCTCGACGCCAACGGCTCGACGCAGGAAGACATGGAGGACGACATCACGGACTATCTGGTCTATCAACGGCTACTGCAGACACATGGCGGGTCAGGTGAGGCGGAACAAGTTCATGCGGCGCACATCCTGGTCGACAGCGAAGAAACGGGCCAGGAGGTGCTGGACAAGCTGGAAGCAGGCGAAGCCTTTGCCGACCTGGCACAGGAGTACTCGACAGACACGGGTAGTGGTGCTGAGGGCGGTGACCTGGGCTGGTTCCCACGGGGCATGATGGTGCCCGAGTTTGACGAGGCGGCCTTCTCCCTGGATGTCGGCGCGATCAGCGACCTGGTGCAGAGTGAGTTTGGCTACCACATCATCCAGGTCCTGGACAAAGAAACGCGGCTTCTGGACCCGGCGTTGCTCGAGCAGGCCCAACAGGAGAACTTCCAGGCCTGGTTCGCAGAAGAGTTGCAGGCCGCTGCGATAGAGACACTGGTCGAGTTCGCAGCGCCGACGCCCTAGCGGAGACTGGTGCCTCGACCAACGCCTACACTCAAGCCGGCAGCGGCTTTTCGTTCTGTGAGGCGGCTTCAGACGCGAAGCATCCCTCGTCGAGCGAGGCGAACACCAAGCTCGCCGGTGATCGGCTGGGTGGACCAAGGGCCAACATCCGCTCGCCTGCGGAGAAGGCACGTGAGGCACAGCACCAGCGCCTCGCGGGTGATCTCGGCGGTGTAATGGCAATGTGCCTCTGTTGTGCAATGCCGCCACAGCTGCGCTTGCCCAGTCCTAGCTGTATACGCCTCCCGTTTACGCCTCTGGCGTAAAGACCAGAGGTGGCGCAAAGACCAGAGCAAGCGCAGCGGAGTGGGCCAGCGCAGATTCAAGTGTAGGCCCAGCGGAAGTACGCGAGTACTGCGCGCTGAACGACGCTGGTAGGAGCCTGTACTTGCCCTGTCTCAGGACGACAGGACTGAGGCATCCCGCCATCAGTCCGGCGGGGCCGCTTGCCCTGTCTCGGGACGACAGGACTGAGGCGTCCTGGCATCTGTGGGCCAGGGCTGCGCGCTGCCCCGCCCCTCCGCTCGACTCTGGGGACTTCCCTGCCCGACAAATGGTAGGACTTTGCCTGCGGTCGCAGAGCGGGACGCAAGCGGCCATGACCCAGTTTGGCATGATCGCCCGAGCCTTCTACTGCATCCTGCGCCCGGCGAAGGGCGCATCCTCAAGCTGGCACGCTCCGGACTTTGCCAAGCCGTCGCCCGCTACCCAGAGGCAGAGTAACTGTGGTTGCCCTTCGGTGTTCTATTTTGCATAGAGCGGGCGAGTGGGATCATTGCGAGGGATGCTGACCCCGCCCTGGTAGGGGTGATGGGTTGCACCACAATCTGCCCCGTGTGCTATCCATCTACCAGTAAGCTAAGGTCTCTATCCCGCCATCCTCACCGTCATCGCCGGCTACCGTGCCACCCACTGCCCCGAGGACTTGAACTGCAAGGACATCGATGCCGTAGCGGTCGGCGAACGCCATGACCGCAGCCGTCGTAGCGGAATGCAACCTGAGAAGGAGGTTCTACCGATGATCAAGATTGTCACCGACAGCACTGCCGATGTCCCTCAGCAATTGCTGGAGCGATACGACATTCGGGTGGTGCCCATCAACATCCAGTTCGCCCACGAGACCTACCGGGAGGGGATTGACATTGACCGCCCCACCTTCTTCCGCAAGCTCGAGGAGTGCATACCCACGTCGTCACAGCCATCGCCGGGCCAGCTGGTCGAGGTCTATAAGCCGTTGGCGGGACAAGGCCACTCTATCCTCACCATCGTCGTCACCTCCAAACACAGCGGGACCTATCAATCGGCGGTGCTGGCCAAGTCCATGCTGCCCGATGCCGACGTCGAGGTCTTTGACTCGCTCTCGATCTCCATGGGCACCGGCTATCAGGTGCTAGCTGCCGCCCGGGCCGCCGAGGAGGGGAAGAGCATGGGGGAAATCCTCCAGCTCCTGGAAGGGATAAGGTCGAGGACGCACCTTTATTTCACCCCGGCCACCATGAAGTACCTCCAGAGAAGCGGGCGCGTGGGCAAGCTGTCCGGTGCGCTGGCCTCGCTGTTAAGTGTAAAGCCCATCATCAAGGTGGAAGACGGCGTCCTGGAGGCCTTTGAGAAGGTGCGCACCAGGGGCAAGGCCATCGATCGGCTGGTGGAGCTGACGGCGCAGGCAGTGGGCACCACTGAGCCGGTGAAGTTGGCCATGATCCACGCTGAAGCCCACGACGAGGCGGAGGCTCTGAGGGCGCGGCTGGAGGACAACTTCAGTTGCCACGAGATGCACGTCGTAGACCTGGCCTGTTCCTTGACCGTGCACGGAGGGCCGGGCATTATCGGCATCGTCTCGTACAAGGCAGGCCTCTGAGCGGCTTCGACTTGAAGGCGAAACGCACGGACGACGCCGGCAAGAGCCTGCCGCTTGCCCTGTCTCGCCCTGTCTCAGGACGACAGGACTGAGGCGTCCTGCCATCTGCAAAGTCCCGCCATTAGTGAGGCGGGGTCGGGCAGGGCTGCGCGCGGCCTTGACGCAACTGGGCATGAGCGCCAGAGCCTTCCACCGCAGGCGAAGCGTCAAGCTGGCCCGTATCATCGTTGATCTGGAGGGTGCACTGGAGATCAAGACACATCATCTAGCGGAGACTATCCAACACTGTCCACGAAGGCAGATCTAGCCCGCAAGAGCCGCGAAAGATACGGAAGCTGGAGTGCGTATCCCTGAAGCGCAGCGGAGGGGGAGCCGAAACAATCCAGTACGGCCCGCACAGGAAAGGCCCACACGATTGACACACATCGAAGCGCAACCTTCAAACCGTGCCGCATTCAGGTCAGCCCTATGCTCGATCGGCCACGAACCCCTGCTCGTGCGGCTATTGTGGTGATGCGCTGAAAGAGTGCACCTGCTCGCCAGGGATGATCACCGGCCACCGCAAGCGCAGCCTCTCGCTATGCTCAGGACGCTCCGCAACCCCTGATGTTGTTTGCCGTGGCAGTCAAGCCTGCCGTTTGCTGCTTTGCAGGAAAACGTGGTTCTTCAGCTACCAAGCCCAGCAACATCGCCATTGCAGCATCAGGGCACAAAACCCAAGAACAAGTCCAGCAGCATCGTTATCGCGTGGAGAACCAAGCTGGTTGAACGACGGCCCTGATTTGCTGGAGCCTGACTGGTTGCTGCGACATCCGCGCTGCCGGATTGATCGCCCTGATGTTCTGGATCCTGGACGGAGATGACCTGCCCCTGGTAAGTGAAGACTACGTTGGGACCACTTTGCAGGAAGGTCCGGGCAGCCGGATCCTCGGCCAGGGCAAAATACTCCTCCGAGCCAAAATCCACCGTGCGGTCAACGCCGACGTTGCGGCTTATCCACTCGACGGTGATCGGGCCCGACGGAGGCTTCTGTCCCTGCAGCAGCGCCAAGTCCACGTTCTGGCTACCCACCTGGGCCAGGCTGCGCTGTCCTTGGTGCACTATGTTGGCCCCGCTGGCCAGATTGGCCTGGGCCGCCTGCTGATAGGCCTGGTTCTGGACGCGGGCCTGGATCGTGGTCCGGCCCGAGGCCTGGTTCAGGTCAGCCGAGTTATACAGAGCCATGTTGGCCGCTGAGGCTGCTCCGTCGGCCTGGCCTTCGATGACAAAAGTGGTGTAAGGAGTGACCAGGCCGTAGCTCAGACCCAGTTCCCGGATTTCTTCCACCAGCGCCTGGCTCTCGCCTTCCACCCGTACCTGATCCAGAAGCGCACCCACCCGCCGGGTGGCCCATAGCCGGGGCACAAAGTCGCGACCGCCGGCCTGGTTCAGGTCAAAGTGGTAGACGTACTCACGCCTTTCGGCCCCGGCCCGGCCGCGCACCCGCACAGTGGCCGTGTCGCCTGTGGCTCGATAGCGACCGGTCAGTAGCAGGCTGGAGCCCTGGAACAGGTCGGGCAGTGCTCCAGGATAGAGTGCGTTGGCTTCCAGGCCCTCAAACTCGACCTGCACGTCGGTCAGCACGGGGTGGGCGATCTTCCCGTAGAACTCGGTCAGGGCCAGTTCCAGGTTCTCGTCGGGCTGAACATAGGTTACCGTGCCTCCGTTGTCGGCGGCCAGGCGGTCGAGTAGGTGGGTGTTGATGTCATAGCCCACGCCAAAGACGTGCAGGCGAGCCGCGAGCCGGGCGTTGGTCTGGGTCACAAGGTGAGCGATGAGTTCCCCATCGGTGATGCCGGCCGTGGGCAGGCCGTCGGTCAGAAAGACGACCATCCGGGATGACTCCCGTTCCTCGCTGCGCTCCAGAACCTCTAGCCCGGTCTGCAAAGCTGCCTCCAGGTCCGTCCAGCCCCCGGCAGACAGCCGGTCCACGTAGCGATGGGCGCTCTGCAAGGTGCGTTTGTCCACCGGCTGCAAGCTCTGGTCAAAGGCCGAGATTTGATCATCAAAGCTGATGATGGAAAACCGGTCATCCTCGCCAAGTTGGCTCAGGACAAAGTGCAGGCCGTAGCGCGCTTGCTCGATCTTCTCGCCGCCCATGCTGCCCGCGCGGTCCATGACGAACACGATGTCTTTGGGCAGGTAGGTGGTCCGGAGCGGCTCGACTTGCGGTGAAAAGAGGAACAGGAAATGGTCGTGGCCGTTGCGCTGGCCGGTGAGTAGGCCACCTCCAAAGCCATCCTCGGCCGGAGCGAAGAACAACTCAAAGTCTTCGGTAGGTCGGATGAATTGGGCCTCCCAGGTTACCCGCGCCCGGCCTAGCCCCAGCCTCTCGGTGGTCACCGCATGGGTCGAGGAGTACAGGCTGGCCAGGCCGGACGACGAGTGAAGATCCACGGCCAGCGACACCTCCTCCAGCACTTGGAACGAATAGCGTTCGGTGCTCAGGACGTAGCGATAGCGGTACAATCCGCCGCTGGGCACCAACACTTCTTCGTACTCCAGGGTCATTTGGCGCGAGCCGCCAGGCGGAAGGCTGAGGTCAAAGGCCAGGGTCTCCCAATCGGCGTATTGCAGCAGCGAGGGATCGCGCCGTTGGGCCACGATAGCGTACAGGGCGTCGTTAGTCGTGGCCGCGTCCTGGCGGGTCACCTGCTGCCGCTGGCCGTCTACCACAGCCAGGAAACGAGACAGGATGGCCTCCGGCGGCACGGGGAACAGGTAGCGCCCCTCCACCCGGAAGTCGTAGGGATTGTAGAATTCCTGTTCCACTCGCGTCACGGCGTGGCCGTTCTCAATGCGGACCGTGACGTGGTGATAACGCACGACCAAGTAGTCGGGGCTGAGGGCATCGGGCACGAACATGCCGTCGGCCAGGGCAGGTCCACCGCCCACGTTGAACCACAACACACTCACCAACAGAATCAGAATCACCTTGCGCATGATCACACCTCCTTATGCCACTCTTGCAGAGTGCTGCGCCGAAGGTCGCTAAACTCAAGCGGCCGTTTTCACACAATAACCCAGCTAGAGAGCTCTAGCAATCCCGTCGAGCCATCCCGTCGGTGCGGGACCCTTCGGCTGTCGCCTTCGGCCTTGTCTTCGCCAAGACCTTCGGCGACGAGACCTTTTGGCGGCCACCCGCAGGTGCCCACGGGGCATGCAGAGCACATCCGGAGCACGAACGGTTGATGCACGAAGCAGTAGAACTTGACGATACAGGACTAGATCTCCAGTTGAAAGGTTACCGCGACCCTGGCCTGGACACTGATTTGGCCGGGCGCCACGGTGCCTGTTGCTGAGGAAGCTCCGCCAAGTTCCTGAATCACGTTTTGAGTCATCGCTGCACCCCAACGAGAACCCCACCATGCACCGTAGCCGGACCACCAGCCACCTTGGTCTTCGCGGATCACGTGAGGTTCACCCACCTTTTGGCCCAACTCCCCGGCCAGAGCGATGGCCTTTTCCCGGGCGGCTTTGATGGCCAGCGCACGGGCCTCATCTCGATACTTCCTCAGTTGTGTAGTACGAAACTGAATCCCTTGGACGTAGTTGACGCCGACGCCAAGCACATCGGTCAGCAGATCCTCGAACTTGGAGATGTCTCTGAGCGTGATGACAATCGTTTTGCGTACAAAGAACCCTAAAAAATCCTGTTCCTCATACGTGCCGTGACGATACCACGGCTCGATATTGACATAGTCGATTTGGACATGCTGGGGATCAATGGCATAGTCCGCAGCCAGGCCCAGCACCTTGTTGACGATTGCATCATTCTGGTCCTTGGCCACGACAAGATCCTTGTCCCAGGTTTCCACGCCCAGGGTGAGGAGAACCTCGTCGGGAACAACCCGGACTTTGGCGTCTCCGGTTACTGTGATGAGACGAGGTTCATGGGACACCGGCTGCTCCCCCGTCCAGGCACAAAGCGCGAAGGTCAAGATAAGCGAAACGCCGACAATACTGACGATTCTTGCTTTCATCGTTCGTCCCTCCTTTTGAACGAAGCCAAGTGTGGTTGTGCCGCAAAACGTTCTCTTGCATCAAGCCCTTACATTGTGGCCTGGCTATGTGGCAGGTGTGTGACGAGGGGATGATAATCTGAGGGCAGATGAGAAGCACGAAAGGGACACAGGGGAGAAAGAGGGTATGAGAGTATGGGGGAGAATAACTACGAAGATGGCAGGGTGAACGTTACGAGGGTACCCTGGCCCTCCTGGCTCTCCAGCCACAACTGGCCGCCGTGGGCTTGGACCAGAGCCTGGGCGATGGCCAGGCCCAGTCCGCTGCCGCCCTCAGTGCGCGAGCGGGCCTTGTCGGCCCGGTAGAACCGCTGGCCGATGCGGGCCACGTCTTGCGCCGGAATGCCGACACCCTCGTCCTGCACCTGTACCCGCACCGGCTGTCCCTGCTCGCCATCCACGCTGACTGTCACCGTGCCCCCAGGCCGGGAGTATTTGATGGCGTTGTCCAGCAGGTTGACCAGAACCTGCTCGATGCGGTCAGGATCGGCCCACACCAACAGGGAGTCAGGGCTGGTCTCCACTCGCCAGACCAGCCCCCGCGCCTTGGCCTGAGGTGCCAACCGGCTCACTGTGGCTCGGACCAGTTGCGCTAGGTCTACCGAATCACGTTGCAGGTTGAGCGCCTCAGAGTCAGCGCGAGACAGGACCAGTAGATCGTTGACCAGCCGGATGAGACGGTCGGTTTCGCCCTCCACAGTCTCCAGAAAGCGGTTGCGCACCTGGGGGTCGTCCACCGCGCCATCGCGCAGGGTTTCCACCAACCCCTTGATGGCTGTCAATGGAGTGCGCAATTCGTGGGATACGTTGGCCACAAAGTCCACCTGCATCTGGCGTGCCGCTCGCAGGCGGGCGGTCATCTCGTTGAAGGCCTGACTCAAGCGGCCCAGCTCATCACGGGAGCGAACCGGAACCTGTTGATCGAGTTGTCCCCCGGCCACGGCCCCGGCAGCCGCTGTCAGTTGCCGCAACGGGCTGGCGATGGCCCGTGACAGCAACCAGCCCACCACGCCCGACAGGAGAAGGGCAACGGCCGTGGACAGCAGCCACCGCGTGCGCAGGTCGTGCAACACGGCTGTCACGTCACGCAAGGGTTGGCTGAGATAGACCACTCCCACCAACTGGCCCTCGACCAGCACCGGCAGGGCCAGATGCATAGCAGTCTCCTCCGCCCGGTCAGCCTGAGCAATTCGGCTGGCGTATCGCCCCTCCAGCGCCTGGCCTACCAGTGAATCGGCCCGCAGATCTGCGCTCTGTTCCTCTTGCCGCGAATCCACCAGCACCACCCCTAGGGCATCCAGAATACGGATACGGGTGTCCAATTGAGAACTGAGTTGAAGCGAGGCGTTGGCAAGATAGGCCAAATCCAGGTCGCCCAGGGAAACGTCCCCGACCGGTGGGGCGACATTCTGAGTCTGGAGAGAGATGTTGCTCTGCTGTTGCTGGAGGGTGTTAAAGGCCGGGGCCGGAACCTCAATGGGCGGGCCTTCGGTTCTCGCCCCGGGGATGAGGGCCTGAGCCGTGATCCGCGCCTGGGCGATGAGACTGTCTTCCATGGCCTGTAGAAAGTATCGCTCCAGGAGAGACAGCAACAGAAGCCCAGAGAGACTCATGGCCACGATGATCACCGCCAGATGGCTGAAGGTCAGCCGAGTGCGGATACTGGTCCTGAGCGGAGTCAAAGGGCTAGAGAACATCGGCTTTGCTCCCTACGCGGTTAGCTTGTAGCCCACGCCGCGCACGGTCACGATGACTTCAGCTTCAGGCGCGGTCTGGCGCAGCTTGGCCCGCAGACGCTTGATGGCAGCATCCACCGCCCGCAGATCGCCATAATAACTGTAGCCCCATACTTGCTCCAGTAGTTGTTCCCGGCTCAACACCCGGTCGGCGTGACGGGCCAAGGTGTACAGCAGATTGAACTCCAGGGCAGTGAGCTCCAGTTCGATGTCGCGCCATCTGGCCTCGTGGCAGGCAGCATCCACCGTCAACGCGCCGGCGCGGATCGTATCTGGCGCCGTCTCCTCCGGTCGCGGCGCAGTCCGACGCAGCACGCTCTTCACCCGGGCCATCAGTTCGCGCACACTGAAGGGCTTGACCACGTAGTCATCGGCCCCCAACTCCAGGCCTACCACCCGGTCCACTTCGGCATCGCGGGCGGTGAGCATGATGATGGGCACATCGCGCTTCCGGCGCAAGGCCCGGCACACTTCCAGCCCATCCAACCGGGGCAGCATCAGGTCGAGAATGATCAAATCAGGCTGCTCCTGCAGGGCCTTGGTCAGCGCCTCCTCGCCATCCTGGGCGATGATCACCTGGTAGTTGGCTCGCCGCAGGTTATAGGCCAGCATGTCCACAATGGCTGGCTCGTCATCCACGATCAGGATCCTGGCAGACATCGGTTCCTCCTGGCAGAATGTCTCCTCCTGATGTTAGCAGAAATCCCGCGTTCGGTCAAGGAGATTTGCGGCAGAATGGTGACAGGTAGATGGCAGATGGAGTACAACCACACCGGATCTTTCCCTTTTTGCCCCGAGACTCGATGATCAATAGTCTTCCAGGCGAAATCGCGCATTGCGCGAACAGCAGCACGTATCGCCCCTGGCAGCTCGCCAGGTCCACCGTTCAAGCAGCCGGATCTGACGATCCAGCTAGAGCGGCGTGTCAGTTTTCCCTGATGCGTCAAATAGCGATGTGCTACCTACCTCATGCTCGTGGCAGCCATGAATCCCTGTCCGTGCGGCTACTTCGGCGACCTGTTGAAAGAGTGCACCTGCTCGCCGAGCATGATCACCCGCTACCGCAAGCGTGTTCCTTCACTCCGTTCAGGACAGGCCCCGGCCCGCTGCTGGACCGCAGCACGAAGCCTCCCTGTGGGGTCGACATCCACTCCATTCATCGGACTTTTCTTTGCCTGAGTACATCGGTCGGCGCCGGTTCGATCACCTGGCTTTCCTGGTGTATAATATCCCCTGAACACGATGGCCGCTATCCCTTCTACGCTGGTTGGTCGGATGCCGCCAGGGCTGCTGAGGAATATGCCCAAAAAGGGCATCCCGCTCTATTCACGCGAGGGGAGAGGAGAATGTGATGCAGCGAACAGACCAAGTCACAATGGAGTTTCACGTTTCCCGGGAAGCGCGGGATCTCTACCAATTTGACCAAGCACTGTTCTCTCTCAGCGGGAACGTTATCCTGGCCAACTTTCACGGCGCGCGGCTGTTCGCGAAAAAGATGAACGAGAAGCGCGACCTGGTTCGCTTCCCCGAGCAATCTGTCAAGGCTGGCCAGATCAATGCCATGGGGCTGATTGACGAAATCTTGCACTATGTCGTGGGCCTGTACCGCGAGCAGAAGACCCCCCAGGTTATGGAGCAGGCCATGGACTGGCTGGTGGAGAGATTCGGTCAGGAGGCAGTGGACGAAACCCTGCGCCGATTCGCGGACGAGTTTCCCCCACTGGCTGTCTATCGGCGCGAGATTGGACTCGAGGCCTACCTGGAAGGCGAAACGGCTGGCGTGCCCCATCGCCAGATCGTGCTGGAAGAGATGATGATGCTCTGGCTGGCCAACAAGAACCTGGCCTTTTCACCTTTCCTGGAGTTGTTCGACGACACGGCGCTGGAGAAGGAAACAGCCTACCGCCAAATCATCGCCGCTCTTGGTGACTTTTTCGAGACCCAGCCCACCTTTGGCCCTAAAGACCAGCATCTGGTGGACATGCTGCGCGATCCCGCCATTGAGGTGCCACATTCCCTCTCCGGCCAGTTGGAATACATCCGCGAGAAATGGGGGGCGCTGCTTGGACGGTACCTCTACCGCCTGCTTGGCGGGCTGGACCTGATCCGCGAAGAGGAGAAGATGCGCTTCATGGGCCCCGGCCCCGCGAGGCCGTACGAGTTTGCTGAGCTGGAGACGGAGGCAGAGCGCTACAGTCTCGATCGCGACTGGATGCCCCGCGTGGTGCTGATGGCCAAGAGCACTTACGTGTGGCTGGATCAGCTCTCCAAGAAATACCGGCGGTCGATCACTCGCCTGGATCAGATCCCCGACGAGGAGCTGGACACTCTGGGCCGCTGGGGCTTTACCGGTTTGTGGCTCATTGGCGTGTGGCAGCGCAGCAAGGCCTCTCAGCGCATCAAGCAACTGTGCGGCAACCCCGAAGCGGTGGCTTCGGCCTACTCGCTGTACGACTATCAAATCGCCGACGACCTGGGCGGCGAAGCGGCCTTTCAGGACTTGAAAGCGCGGGCCTGGCAGCGGGGCATTCGCATGGCCGGTGATATGGTCCCCAACCACGTGGGCATCGATGGCCGATGGGTGATCGAGCACCCGGACTGGTTCATCTCGCTGGACCACAGTCCTTACCCTTCGCACACCTTTGGCGGGCCAGCCCTCTCCTGGGACGAACGCGTGGGCATCTTTGTAGAGGATCACTACTACACGCGCAGCGACGCGGCCGTGGTCTTTAAGCGGGTGGATCGCTGGACGGGCAGCGAGAAATACGTCTACCACGGCAACGACGGCACCAGCATGCCCTGGAACGACACCGCCCAGTTGAACTATCTCAATCCCGAGGTGCGCGAGGCGGTGATCCAGACCATCCTGCACGTGGCGCGTAACTTCCCGATCATCCGCTTTGACGCGGCCATGACGCTGAGCAAAAAGCACTACCAGCGCCTGTGGTTCCCGGAGCCCGGCACCGGAGGGGACATCCCCACGCGGGCCGAGCACGGGTTGACCAAGGCCCAGTTCGACGCGGCCATGCCCCAGGAGTTCTGGCGCGAGGTGGTGGACCGCGTGGCGCAAGAAGCGCCCGATACCCTCCTGCTGGCCGAAGCTTTCTGGCTGATGGAAGGTTACTTTGTGCGCACGCTGGGCATGCATCGCGTCTATAACAGCGCGTTCATGCACATGCTCAAGGCCGAGGACAATGCCAAGTATCGCACCACCATCAAGAACGTGCTGCAATTCGACCCCGAAATTCTGAAACGCTTTGTCAATTTCATGAACAACCCCGACGAAGAAACCGCCGTAGCCCAGTTTGGCAAAGGCGACAAGTACTTTGGTGTCTGCACCATGATGATGACCATGCCCGGATTGCCCATGTTCGGCCATGGTCAGATCGAAGGCTTTGCCGAGAAGTATGGCATGGAATACCGGCGCGCCTACTGGGATGAGCAGCCGGACCAAGACCTGCTTCGACGTCATGAGCGGGAGATCTTCCCACTGTTGCACCATCGGTACCTGTTTGCCGAAGTGAACAATTTCTTGCTGTACGATTTCTACACGCCCGAAGGGCACGTCAACGAAGACGTGTTCGCCTATTCCAACCGCGTCGGTGACGAACGCGCGCTGGTAGTGTATCACAACAAATACGCCACCGCGCAGGGTTGGATACGCACCTCGGCAGCCTACTCGGTAAAGACCGAAGGCGACGGCGAACGCGTCCTAGTGCAAAAGAGCCTGGGCGAGGGCCTGGGACTGCACAACCAGGACGATTATTTCTGCATCTTCCGCGATCACGTCAACGGGCTGGAATACATTCGCAGCAACAGAGAACTGCATGAAAAGGGCCTTTACGTCGAGTTGGACGCCTACAAGCGTCACGTCTTTCTCGATTTCCGCCAGGTGCAGGACAACGTGTGGCACCACTATGCCCACCTGGCAGCCTACCTCGACGGGCGTGGCGTGCCGAGCATCGACCAAGCCCTCAAGGAGACTTTCTTGCGGCCCATCCATCAAGCGTTCATGGAATTGGTCAACGCCGCCATGTTCCGCCGGCTGATGGACGCCCGCCTCACCGACCCCGCTGAGCGATTGGACGCGGCCCTTCTGCAGGAAGTGGAGCAGAAAACCCTCCACCTGCTGCAAGAGATCGGGCAGTTTACCGCTGCGACCGCGGACCACGCAGCCCTGGCGTTGGAGATGCAACGGGAATTGGAAGCGTTGTTGCAGTTGCCCCTTCTGGAAAGTCGCGCCCCCTGGTCCAAGTCCAAAGAGTACAAGGCCATTGCAGAATACCTTTCTGCGGATTTGAACGCCGATTGGTTCACCTGGGGCTGCCTCTTGGGTTGGTGGTCCGTCCATTCCCTGGGCAAGATTGTTGGGGAGGCGGGCTTTGAGGGACAAAGCCGCAGTTGGATCGACGAGTGGCTGCTGGGGAAGGTTCTCGCTGGTGCGTTGCAGGACTTGGGATTGGACGAGTCAAAGGCCTGGCAGGCGGTGGGAGTGATCAAACTGCTCACCAGCCACCAGCGCTGGTTTGCCGCGGAGGCGCCCGATGGTCGGGCGCGAGCCTACCCAATTCTGGAGACCTTGCTCAAAGACGATGATGTGCAGCAGTTCCTGCAGATCAATCGCTACCAGGATGTGCTGTGGTTCAACAACGAAGCCTTTGAGCAGTTGTTGTGGTGGCTGCTGTTGGTGGCAGTAATCCATACGGCTGCGTTTCGCCCGGCAGCCGAGGTAGGGGAAGAGGCCCTCGCTTCTTACGAGGTCGTCCAGCAATTGCGCCAGGCCGAAGAGGAATCTGGCTATCAAGTGGAGGAGTTGCTGAGGTTGGTTCGAAAGAATACACCTGCCCGTCGGGGATGATCACTCGCTACTTACAGAGTACTGCGTCAACAGTCATTGTTCAGCCTGCTTTCGCAGGCGGGCACAAGGCTGTCATGAGTGACAGCCTTTCTTTCCATGCCCGCGCTGAATGCGCCAACTGTGGGCCTCAGATTCTGCGCCCAGCGCGTCTTCATCTGTGCCCCACCTGTCGAGCCACAGATGGCTGGCGAGGACGGTAGGCGCATGCTACAAATGTCAAGCTACAGCTTCTTCGTGTGATTCGTGTACACAAAATTGGCTGGCTGACATGCCTGTAGTATAATCGTCTTGTCCCCAATACGTGATCAAGCCAGGGATGGCGCCATTCCCAAAGGAGGAGAGATGGATTTTGCATTAACCGAAGAGCACCAAATGGTGCGCAAGATGGTGCGCGATTTTGCAGAGAAGGAGATCGCCCCGGATATCAAGGAGCAAGATCGCAACCAAGAGTTTGACCATGGCGTGCTCACCAAGATGGGTCAGCTTGGCATCCTCGGCATCTGCATCCCGGTCAAGTACGGCGGAGCAGGTATGGATTACATCTCCCTGGCCATCGCCTGCGAAGAGCTGGAGCGGGTGGACACTTCGGCCCGCGTGGTGATGTCCGTGCACATCGGCCTGAATTGTCTCAGTTTACTGCAGTGGGGCACGGAAGAGCAGAAGCAAAAGTACCTCGTGCCGCAAGCGATGGGGCAAAAGATCGCCACGTACGGACTAACCGAACCAAACGCTGGTTCCGATCCAGTGGCGCTGCAGACGACGGCTCGCAAGGAAGGCAACCACTATGTGCTCAACGGCGAGAAGATGTGGATCTCGCTGGCCGATGTAGCTGACAGCTTTATCATCTTCGCCTGGACGGACATGGAAAAGAAGAAACAGCGCAATCACCGTGGCATTTCGGCATTTATTGTTGAGCGCAGCTTCCCCGGCATCGAGACGGGCACAATCCACGGCAAGCTCGGCGTGCGCGCTGGCAATACCGGCAGCATCACCCTCAGCGACTGCATTGTGCCGGCTGAGAACTTGGTGGGGCACGAGGACGAAGGGTTCAAAATCGCCATGAGCGCGCTGGACGGTGGGCGCTATACGGTCGGCGCTGGTGCAGTGGGGCTGATTGACGCTTGCATCGAGGCGTCTGTGCGCTATGCCAACGAGCGTCACACTTTCGGCGTTCCTATTGGCAAGCCTCAACTGATCCAACTCATGATTGCCAAGATGGTGGCGCGGCGAGATGCTGGGCGGCTGCTGAGCTACAAGGCAGGCTGGCTAAAGAACCAGGGCAAACGCAACACGCGGGAGACTTCCGTCGCCAAGTGGATCAACTGCGATGCGGCTTTCGAGTCTGCTTCAGATGCGATACAGATCCACGGCGCTTACGGTTACTCGGACGAGTACGATGTTGAGCGCTACATGCGCAATGCCAGAGGTGCAGTCATCTACGAGGGCAGCCGCGAGATACACCAACTGATGCAGGCGCAGTACGCGCTGGGTTACCGTCAGGACAGGCCACTGCGCTGTGAGCTGCCCGCTTATGACCCCGATGAGTGGCAGAGCGAGAGCTAGTATTTGTATCCGGGACAGGCGGAGCTTCTCCTTCGCCTGTCCTTTTTGCTGCCAGGGTTGGTTGTGCAGTTGCGAGTACGCTCGTTTGGTGTTATAATCGCCTTCGGTGTTCGCGCATAACACTCTGCACATCCATAGACAAGGAGGTCTGGCATTGAACATCATCGTTTGCATCAAGCAGGTGCCGGATACCACTGAGGTCAAGATCAACCCCGAGACCGGCACCCTCATCCGCGAAGGCGTCCCCAGCATTATCAATCCCTTTGACACCTATGCCATCGAAGAAGGGCTGTGCCTGAAAGAGCAGTTCGGCGGCAAGGTCACCGTGATTTCCATGGGGCCACCGCAGGCCATGGAAGCCCTCAAAGAAGCGGTGGCCATGGGTGCCGATGAAGCAATCCTGCTATCGGACCGTGCCTTTGCCGGATCCGATACCTGGGCCACAGCCTACACCCTCTCTCACGCCATCAAGAAGCTCGGAGAATTTGACATCATCCTCTGCGGCAAGCAGGCCATTGATGGCGACACCGGGCAGGTGGGGCCTGGAATTGCGCGGCAGTTGGACATCTCCCAGCTCACCTACGTTTTCAAGATCCGCAAGCTGGATCCGGAGGCCCGCACCGTCGTCGTCGAGCGCTTGTTGGAGGAAGGGCGGGAGGTGGTCGAGACCTTCTTGCCAGCATTGCTCACTGTGGTCAAGGACATCAACCAACCGCGCTATCCTACCTTCATGGGCATCCGCCGTGCGACGAGAATGCAGATTCCGGTCTGGACTGTCGCAGACCTGCCTGGTGCAGACCCTGACCGGTGTGGACTGAATGGCAGCCCCACCCAGGTGGTGCGCGTTTTCGGCCCTCCCAGACGGGAAGGCACGGTGGATCTGATCGAGGCCGACAGCATGGATGATGCGGCGGGCATTCTGGCCGACAAGCTCCTGGCCGAGAAAGTGATCTAGGAGGGTGGACGTGGCATTGCTGGAAATCAACGGAGAAGAATGCACCGGCTGCGGAGCCTGTATCGACGTCTGCCCCTTTGGCTCGCTGACGCTGGTGGAAGACATTGCCGAAGTGGATGAGACGTGCACCGCCTGCGGCGCTTGCCTGGACGTCTGCCCGGTGGATGCACTGAGCCTGCCTGAGCGCCCGGAAGCGCCTGCTGAAGGTCTCGAGGCCTATCAGGGCCTGTGGGTCTGGGTGGAGCAGTTCCAGGGGGAGGCGGCCAGCATTTCCTGGGAGATGGTTGGCGAAGGTCGCAAGCTGGCCGACCAGCGCGGAACGACACTGACGGCATGTCTCCTGGGCCACAATGTGGAACACATCGCCAAGCAGGCCGTCGCCTATGGTGCGGATCGTGTCTTCTGGGTGGATGACCCCAGCCTGGCGGTCTACCGCACGCGGCCCTACGCTGCCATGCTCGTGGCCCTTGTGCGCCAGTACAAACCGGAGATCTTTTTGCTGGGAGCCAGCTCGCGGGGCCGTGACCTGGCCGGGTCTGTGGCTACCGAACTCTACACCGGCCTAACCGCCGACTGCACTGGGCTGGACATCGATCCAGAGACCAACTTGCTGCGGCAGACTCGTCCGGCGTTCGGTGGCAACATCATGGCCACAATCATCTGCCCCAACTACCGGCCGCAGATGGCTACGGTGCGTCATCGGGTCTTTGAAATGCCTGTTGCGGACGAAACCCGCCAGGGGCAGATTGTCCCCGTCCAGCCCGCCATGGGCGAAGACGAAGTTGCAGCCAAGGTGGTAGACTTTATCATGGAGCAGGGCGAAGTCAACCTGGCCGACGCCAAGATCATCGTCTCCGGCGGGCGCGGCGTGGGAGGTCCAGAAGGGTTTGATCCCGTCCGCAAGTTGGCCGAGGTGTTGGGCGGAGCGCTCGGCGCTTCACGTGCCGCGGTAGACGCCGGCTGGATTCCCTACGCACACCAGGTGGGCCAGACCGGGCGCACGGTGCGCCCTGATCTGTACATCGCCTGCGGCATTTCCGGGGCAGTACAGCATCTGGCGGGCATGAGCACTGCCAAGGTCATTGTGGCCATCAATAAGGATCCCGAAGCGCCCATCTTCACCGTGGCCAACTACGGTATCGTCGGCGACCTCTTCCAGGTTGTCCCAGCGCTGACCGAACAGTTCAAGAAGAAGCTGCACAAGTAAACCGTACACGAATTACACAAACAGAAGCCGAATAGCACGAACATCTACTATCAGTTCTTCGTGCGATGCGTTTCGATTCGTGAAATTCGCGTGCTCTCAAAGGCCTCCCGCAGATTGTCCAAGCAACCTGCGGGAGGCTCTGTCGTCTGGATTACTGCACGACGGCGCGGATCATATAGTCCATGTTCGGCCTATGCTCAAGATTCATCCCCACTATCTCATAGCTGTAGCCGTAAGGGGCATCGGTGTCCACGCCGATGTCGGGCTGGTAGTCTGTCAGGTAGGTAAAACCCACGTAGAACTTGTGACGATCCAGGATGACGTTCTGCGCTGACAGATCCACGTCAAACCAACCATCTGAGGGGGGATTAGCGGTGAACGGCGTGATCATATCATACGGCTCCTTGTCCCAGACGTGCACCTGGATCGGTGCTGGGTTGAGCAAATAGAGCCGAACCCCCAACAGACGGTGTCCTTCCCCAGGGGAGGCATAGGACACGGCAAAGCCCTTACCCACCTCCCAGGACTGGTAGGACTCGGCAGTGCCGTCGTCAAACGCCATTTCGACAGAGGTGGCAGTAGGCGTCGGCGTCGCGGCGGGTTGTGGCAGGGGCATCGCGTCCTTGAGCACAATGGGCAGGTACACCGTCCAGTAGGTGGGAGGGTCAGTATCTACTGGCTCAACGTCAAACGATCTTGTTTCTGACCAAGGTCCCCACTGCCCGTCCGCCTGTGCCCTTACCTTCCAGGTCCAGTTGAACCGATACGCGCCGCTGGTGGAGACGTTGCCCACGTAATGGTAGAATGAGCTGACAAGCGTATCCTCGTCGATCAGCGGGGTCGTTGCGGTGGGCCCTATCACATACAGGTGATAGGCGGTGGCTCCGGGGCAGTCCGACCAGTCAAAGTCCCAGATCATATAGTCCTGCCCGTCCGTCCGCCCATTGTCCAGCACCGCGCCTTCCTCAGGTGAGATTAGAGAGGGAACACACCCCGTCGGAGTGGAAGTCGGAGTGGGCGTCGATGTCCGTGTCCTGGTACGCGTCACAGTGGGCGCCGGCGTCCGGGGTGATGTTGGCGTAGGGGTGGGAGTTGCCTCGGCCACACCTATTGTGACGACTGCGTGGCTGAAGACGGGGTCGATCCGACTAGGTGCGGTGACCCAGGCAGTGTTAGTGATAACTGTCCCCAGGGATACAGCCGGGGATACCCGGACCACCATTTGCACTGTGCCGCTGGTCTGCGAGACGACAGTGCCCAGGAACCAGGTGACCAACGGCCCTTGGCGACTGCAGGTGATGCCGCCAGAGCAGCGGATGTAGCTTGTGTGGGCCGGGATACGGTCGAAGATACGTACCACTGGCACGTCCCCAAGGTCGCTGTTGGAGTAATGCAGTGTGTAGGTGATGCGCCCGCCCGGGGGCACCACGTCTGCATGGGCGGCCTTGTCCAGGAGGATCAGCCCTCTTCCCAGGACGAGATAGACTTTGCCAGCACGGTCGCCATGTTCGTCATTCCAGGGCGCACCCACCAGAAAATCAGCAAAGCCATCACCGTTGATGTCACCGCCCCCAGCTACAGCAGAGCCCGCCTGATCACCTGGCGCCTCGCCGTCAAAGGCCAAGATGTCGTTGGCTGTCTCCGCATCGGCCAGGTCGGTGTCCATGTGCCAGCCACTGGGCTTGCCCACCAGGAGATAGGCCGTCCCGCTGTCGGTAAGAGCCTGGAAGGCATCGTAGTGATCGGCGCCGATAAGGAAGTCATCATAGCCATCGCGGTTCACGTCGCCAGCGCCAGAGAGGGCGGTGCCCAACGAGTCCGCGACGTGTGCCCCTCGAAAGGAGGCGTCGGCATTCGCGAGGCCAAAGCTCGTGCCCCAACTGGCCCCATTGTCGCCGAGGATGAGATAGACCTGTCCAGCGCTGGCACCGCTCTCATCGTTGTTGACGGCACCAATGAGAAAGTCGGCCAGCCCATCGCCATCCACGTCGCCTGCGCCAGCCACAGTTATGCCAGCATGGTCGCCACTCGACTCGCCGAGGAAGGCGGCGTCCGCGTCGGCCAGGTTGAAGCCTTGGCCCCAATCTCCGGCGGCACGGCCCAGCATCAGGTAAGCCTCCCCGGCAGTTACAGCGACATCGGCACTCCCGTAGGCACCGATAAGAAAATCATCGTAGCCATCGCCGTTCACGTCTCCCGCACCTGCTACGGCAGCTCCAGCGTTGTCGCCGCCTGCTTCGCCTAAGAAGGTTGCATCGGCGTTCGCCAGGCTTGCGTTCTGCCCCCAGGCAACGTCCTGGCGGCCCAGGAAGAGGTAGGTTTTGCCGGCAGCGTCGGCGCGCTCATCGCTGCCGTACGCGCCGACCAGGAAGTCATCGTAGCCATCGCCATTCACGTCTCCCACACCAGCCACGGCGCCGCCAGCCCAATCATAGGCAGCCTCTCCAACGAATGAGGCGTCGGCGTCTGCCAGGTTTAAGCCCCGGCCCCAGTCCGCCGCCTGCCGACCCAGGAAGAGGTACACTTTGCCTGTCTCGGTGATAGCTCCGGGCGCGTCGTAGCTGAAGGCGCCGATGAGGAAGTCATCGTACCCATCGCCATTCACGTCCCCAGCGCCGGCTACGTCACGCCCAGCATTATCTAGATAACCTTCGCCGCCGAAGGACGCATCGGCCTGGGTGATAGCGAAGCCAGTGCCCCAATCGGCTGCTGGCCGGCCCAGGAAGAGGTAAGCGCCTCCGGTCTGGATCCCGGTGATGCGGGCGTTCCGGGCGCCGATGAGAAAGTCGTCGTAGCCATCGCCGTTCACGTCCCCTATTATCGCAGTCTGGTTCCCTGCGTAGTCGTATATGTCCTCGCCGAGGAAAGTGGCATCGGCAAAGTCTGACAAAGGCAGTACCCAGCCTGTCAGAAGAAGCAGTGCGGCGAACAGGGACAGACTCACTGCGAGCAAACGAACCCTGCGGTCTCTGCAGAGTTGTCTGACCCACGCTGCCGCCATGGTGAGAAAAGACAGATCATGTTTCATCGCTGCCCTCCTTGAGCAGATGGGAGCAGGCACTGGGAAGTCAATATCCCTGGGCTCACTGGCCCAAGAGGTAGCTGGAGCGTTCCTGCTCCCAGTGCCCAGAAGGAAGATTCCGCGTCTTCGAGCAACGCCTCGCTGAACAGTACTCGTTCAGCGAGGCGTTTTCCCTATGGATAGCTCTTCAGCACTATGGGCAGGTATATGCGTATCTCGGTTACCTCGGGTACGCCCATCACGTACCAGAAGCCGCTGCCCAGCCGGAAGTTGGTGCTGTGCGAGAGGCCGGGTGCTGCCTGACCCATTGTGGCATCCAATGTATAGTTTGGCGAAGTCATGTGCTCTCCGCCACTGCTAATCACGTACCAGGTGATGCGCATACTTCCTTCGGCTCCAGCGGTGGTCACGGCGACCAGCAGTAGCATGGTCGCCAGAATCGCCAGCAGGAGTGACTTGTGTGTTTTCATCGCACCCCTCCTACATTTCAACGAGGCTGGCTTCGTTGCCGTTCACCACCCACATATTGCAGCCATCAAAGGCAATGCCGCGCGGTCCGTCTCCCACTGGGTACGTGCCCACCAGCGAGCCGTCGCGGGCGCGCAACTTGGTCACTGTGTCTTCTTCAAAGTTCGTGACCCAGATGTGCCCGCCGTCAAAGGCCAGACCACGTGGCCCCATCCCGACAGAATAGGTCCCCAGCACCGCGCCATCGCTGGCGCGCAGCCTGGTAACGTTGTGGGAGCCAGAGTTGGCCACCCACATGCAGGCGCCATCATAGGCGATGCCCACCGGGTTGCTGCCAACCGCGTAGGTCGCGATTTGCGAACCATTCGTTGGGTTCAGCAACGTTACGGTGCCGTCGCCAAAGTTGGTGACCCAGATGCTTCTGCCGTCAAAGGCCGCGATCCGCGGGTTGTTGCCAACGGGATAGACGCCTACGACTGCGTAGGTGTCCGCCCGGATCTTGGTCACGGTGTTGTTGCCATCGTTCGTCACCCACATATGGCGGCCATCGAAGGACACGCCGTTGGGTTGGGTGCCTACTGCAATGGTGCGCAGCAGCGTTCCATCGGTCATGCGCAGCACGCGAACAGCATTGTCGTTGCGACAGGCAACCCACAGCCGCGCGCCGTCGAAAGCCATGCCGATGGGATAGTGGCCTACTGGGTATCTGCCAATGAGAGCGCCATCGGCCACACGCCAGCGACTCACCGTGTTGCTGACGCTTTCGGTGACCCAGACGCTCATACCATCGAACAGAATGCCCTTGGGATCCTCACCCACAGTGTAGCGGATAGCGGCCTCATTGACCTCGTACCAGCGGTGCAGGGCGATTTGCCTGAGGTTGGGGCTTTCCTTCAATACAGATCCCCCCATCACCAAAGCGTGGTTCTCGGCACTGGTGAACGCCGCGCCGACGCCCTTCTCACTGCGGGCGATCAGGCCAGTGCCTGTGCCCATGTTGCTGATGAACAGCATAGCGGTAGGCGGTTCCATATGGCTCACCGTTCCAGTGATGCCTGCGCCTGGTACCAGGGTGAACGCATAGGGAGCGCCCGTGAGGCGCTGCCGGGGCTCCATCTCTGGATCGCTGCCCGCTTGAACTCCCAGCCACAGGTTATTGATCGCTTCGACTCCACCCTCTTTCAGCGGCGGATTGATGCTCAGGATGGTAGTGAACAGCCCGTTCGCATCCGTAGGGATGGCGCGGTCTTGCGTCCAAACTGCTGTGCCACCTGTTGGCTGTTCGTAGATACGAAATGTCATGTCCACAGTCTGATTGGCAACGGGATTGCCGGCTGCGTCCGCCAGCCTTCCCTGGTAGGTGAGGTGAAACACCATGGGAGGGGGGGCAGCCATAGGTTTGGCACTGACGCCGGCTACAATCGCCAGCGCGGCCAGCACAAACACAGCTACCAGAATTGCTCTTTTTCGACTCACGGATCTCCTTTCATTGCTTGTGATGTTTTGTTCGTCCGAATTTGTAAAAGGGAACAAGAGAAACTAACTTCAGCCGAGGGCATTTGACCCTGAAAAAGGTTGGCAGGGTGCACCGGGGAGGAGCGCGACAGAGGACAGTAGGCCAGGGGAGAGCAGAAACTCCAGAACAGAGCACGGGCGGGAGGAGATGCTGCCTTGCAGGCCCAGGGGAGGCTCGACTCGTATTTGTGGAGTACATTGCGCCCTCCTTCACAGGGACACAAAAGGACCAACGGCAAGCCGGATAATCAATTGTACTATAGAACGCCTGGTTGGCAAAAGCCTTGGATGATGCTCAGCAGGCCGCCACATGCAAAGACCCGCAGATACCTGATGGGTGCAAGCGCGGAACGGGCGTCACCTATGCGCTGCGGCCGAAGACCGTGACCGGGCAGCCCGAGCAGTACGTCAAGCGCGACACCTGGCACAGATGGAATCCCGTGGACGTCGCGCGGGTAAGGGAATTCATGGCGGAGGTTCGCGCTCTTCGGGGCTAGGTGGAGACAGGCACCGGAGCTGCCGTTACTTATAACCCTGGCTGGCGCTGGCCTACAGATGATCCAGTACCGCCACGCACTCAATGTGGTAGGTTTGGGGGAACATGTCGATGGGCTGCACCTCGCGCAACTGATATCCTGACGCGACTAGCCTCTTCACATCTCGAGCCAGGGTGGCTGGGTCACATGAGACGTAGACAATGCGCACTGGAGCTAGGTCGACCACAGCAGACAGGGCTCTCTGATGCAGGCCAGTTCGGGGTGGATCCATCACCACAATTGGAGCTGCAACATCCAGCGTTGGTACGACGTCCTCGACAGGGCCATGGGCAAAGACCACGTTTTCCACGCCGATTGCGTTGGCCTCGGCATCGGCAATGGCTGCAGCGTTGCTTTCAATGCCAATGACTTGATTGACTCTCGCTGCCAGGCTCAAGGAAAGCGTACCCACACCACAGTAGAGGTCAAGGATAGTGTTTTCTGGCCCTGGCCTCAGGTAGGTGGCCACCAGCGATACCAGCGTCTCCGCCTGCTGAGTGTTCACCTGGAAGAAGCTGGGCGCTGAGATACGATACCTGCGGTTTGCTATGCGCTCGTAGATGTAAGGGCTGCCCACCAGGGTAGCCGAGGTGCCATCGGACAGCAACAGCGCACAGGACAGAGGCAGGTCGACTTCTACCTCGGGTGGCTGATCGTCTTCCGTCTCAAAGATGATCATCTGCTCGCCTGTGTTGACACCAGCACGCAGCCAGAGTCGCTGCAAGCCGGACAGCTCGATGTCCAGGGAGTCGAACATCTCTTCGAGCAACGGATGCATCAGCAGGCAATGGTCGATGGGCACGACCTGGTGGCTGCCAGCAGCCATCAGACCCAGCCTGCCATCACGACTAGCACTGAACCGCATGTAGTTGCGGTAATGCCACGGGTCTGCCATGCCCAGCGTCGGACGTACAACGATATCCGACAGGCCCGCTATGCGCTGCAATTGTGTGCGGACGATGCCTTGCTTGTATTCCAACTGGCTCCCATATTGGATGTGCTGCCACTGGCATCCGCCGCACGTGCCAAAGTAGCGGCAGGGAGGTTGGATGCGTTGCTGAGATGCCGCCAGCACCTCCAACAACCGGGCGTGCGCAAAGCGCTCCCTGTCCCGCGTGATCTCTACCCGTACCGATTCACCCGCGATGCCGTAGGGTATGAAGATGACCTTTCCCTCGTGCCGTCCGACGGCGTCACCACCGTGTGCCATATCCTCTAGTTGTACGATCAGCCGTTCACCCATGTATTCGGCTCCAAAAAGGGTGGAGCCTCATCCTGCGTGAGGATCTCCACCCTTTCCCAGAGAAATGAAGGTTGGGAGAGCGTGTCACCCGAGGGGTGCCACGTCTACACCCAGCCGCGCATCCTGACGGCTTCTGCCACGCGGCTCACTGCTACCAGGTAGGCGGCCACTCGGTTCTTCACCTTATATGCCTGGGCGATCTCGTGCATGCTGTGGAAAGCCGTTGTCATCTTCTCATCCAGCTTCTGGTAGACCTCTTCGATAGGCCAGTAGTAGTTGTAGGCATTCTGCACTTGCTCGAAGTAGGACACGGTGACGCCACCGCCGTTGCACAGAAAGTCCGGTATCACAAAGACGCCGTTCTTGTACAGGATTTCGTCAGCTTCGGGCGTTGTTGGGCCATTGGCCAACTCTGCCTGGATCGTGGCTTTGACATCGGCAGCGTTGTGCGCGGTGATCTGGTTCTCCAGAGCAGCAGGGAACAGCACCGTGACGTCAAGGGTGAGAAGGTCTGCATTGGTGATGTTCTTGGCTCCAGGAAAACTCACCACGGAGCCAGTCTTCCCCTTGTGCGCTGCCACAGCATCCGGGTCGCGCCCTTGCTCGTTGTAGATGCCGCCTTTGGAGTCGCTGACTGCTACCACCTTGAGCCCCAGCAGTTCCTGTCCCAACTGGTGGGCGAACATACCAGCGTTGCCGTAGCCCTGGATGGCCGCTGTCTTGCCCTTGAGGTCGATGCCCAGCACCTTGGCTGTTTCACGCACCGCGTACATGCCGCCGCGAGCGGTGGCATCACTGCGCCCACAGGAACCGCCAAGGCAGAGAGGCTTGCCGGTGATCATGCCCGGCACATTGTGTCCACGCATGACGCTGAACTCGTCCATCATCCAGGCCATGATCTGCGCGTCTGTGTACACGTCTGGAGCAGGCACATCCGTGTGAGGGCCGAGAATGCGGCCAACCTGCCGGATGTAGGCCCGGCTCAGGCGCTCCAATTCGCTTCGGGACATCTCTTTGGGATTGCAGATGACTCCACCCTTGGCACCACCCAGTGGGAGATCCATGATCGCGCACTTCCAGGTCATCCAGGCCGCCAGTGCCCGCACCGTGTCCACAGTCTCCTGGGGATGGAAGCGGATGCCGCCCTTGCAGGGCCCGCGGGCATCGTTGTACTGCACGCGAAAGCCTTGGAATACTTTCACTGTGCCGTCATCCATCTTTACAGGCAGGGTAACGTGCAGTTCGCGCAATGGCTGGCGTAGAAAGGCGTGCATCGCGGGGTCCAACTTGAGGACCTCGGCTGCAGTGTCGAGCTGGCGTTGGGCAATCTCAAATGGATTCAGTTCTTTGTTCATGCTATTTGCTATTCTCCTTTGAATGTTTTTGACTGACATGAGCAGTTTGTGACCAGGTGTTCTCATTTCACGCCGAACCCTGAATACCTCAGCCCCTTGTGAGATGATTGGATCGAACCACTCCATGGCCCCTGGCACGGCAGATCAATTATACCGCGATCTGACCTCCTGGCCAAAGCTGACTAGTCGCCGCACAGCTTCTCCTTCAGGAGGTCAGCGGCCAGATTGGGATCCGCCTTGCCTCTCGTTGCTTTCATGACCTGGCCTACGAGAAAGCGCAGCACCGTCTCCTTGCCACCCTTGTACTGGGCTACTGCGTCTGGATTTGCAGAGATGACCTCGTCCACGATGGACGACAACTCGCTTCGGTCGGCAACCTGAGCCAGCCCCTCCTCTGTTACGATGTCCTTCGCAGTTCCACCGGTGTCAACCATGACCTTCAGAACGTGCTTGGCGGTGGTGATGTTGATCACGTTCCCCTTGAGCAGAACAAGCAGTTCCACGAGCTGCTCGGGAGATGCTTGGCTGGCAGTGATCTCCAGGTTTGCGGCGTGAAGCAGATGGAACAACTCGCCGGTGATCCAGTTGGCGACAACTTTGGGTCCAATACCCTTCGGCCGTGCTGCGGCCACCGCTTGTTCGAAAAAGTCAGCTACGGAGCGGTCTTCCGTTAGCAGGCCAGTGTCGTAGCTGGGCAGTTGATACTCTGACGTGAAGCGACTGCGGCGTTCGTGAGGCAATTCTGGCATTCGGGAGCGAATCTGTTCCACCCACTCTCGCTTGATCTCCAAAGGTGGCAAGTCTGGTTCGGGGAAATATCTGTAGTCATCAGCCTGTTCTTTGCCGCGCTGCACGTAAGTGGTGCCCCGTGCTTCATCCCAGCCTCTGGTCTCACGGCGGATGGTTCCACCGTCAGCCAGCACTTGATCCTGGCGCTGGATTTCGTATTCCAGTGCGCGCAGCATCGCTTTGAAGCTGTTCAGGTTCTTGACCTCAACCCGCGTGCCCAAGGTAGTGGTGCCCACAGGATGCAGGGAGATGTTGGCTTCAAAGCGCATGGCGCCCTCTTCCATGTTTCCTGAGTTGACGCCAAGATAGCGCAACATCCTTCGCAGTTCGAAAACGTACGCCCGCGCCTCTTCTAGGGAGGCGAAATCAGGCGCAGTCACGATTTCCATCAGGGGTATCCCAGAGCGGTTGAAATCAATGAGGCTGTGCCCTTGGACGTGAACGAGTTTCCCTGTGTCTTCCTCAAGGTGCACGTCGTGGATGCCGATGCGCTTGGCCCGGCCGTTGGCCTGGATCTCTATCCAGCCATCATGACAGAGCGGCAAGTGGAACTGTGAGATCTGGTAGCCCTTGACCAGGTCAGGGTAGTGGTAGTTTTTGCGATCAAACTTGGAGAACTCGGCAATCTGGCAGTTCAAGGCCAGGCCGGTCATGATGACGTACTCAACCGCCCGTCGATTGATCACCGGTAGCGACCCCGGCATGCCCAGACAGACGGGACAAACCAGGCTGTTGGGAGGCGCCGGCGTGTTGTCCATACTGTCTCGCCGATGAGATAGTGGGACTCTGCCCCGCCCGGAAGATGGCGGGACTCTGCATTTGCAGAACATCTTCGACGCGGTGAGCAATTGGGCGTGTGTCTCGATGCCAATGGTCGGCTCGTACTTCATCAGCAGTCCTTCGTTCCGAGTCCTCGCCTGCGCGATCTATCCATGTCGCTGCATGAAATGATGCATTCGCTCCAAAGCCTGCTCGATTTTTTCCAGTGAAGTCGCGTAAGAGATACGAACGTGGCCTTCCCCACATGCCCCAAAAGCAGTACCTGGTATCACCGCCACCTGTTCCTCGCCCAGCAGCGACTCAGCGAACTCGTCTGAGGTCATGCCCGTGACTCGAATAGAGGGGAACGCATAGAACGCCCCCTTGGGTTCGGGGCAGGTCAGTCCAAGTTTGTTCAGACCGGGGACCACCACGCGCCGACGCCGATCATATTCTGCCGCCATGCGTTGGACATCGGCCTCACCGCTTCGCAGAGCTTCCAGCCCAGCAAACTGCGCTGTTGTAGGGGCAGACATGATGATGTACTGGTGAATCTTGCGCATCCCCGCCAGTATTTCCGCCGGAGCAGCAGCATAACCCAATCGCCATCCGGTCATAGCATACGCTTTAGAGAAACCTTGGAGCAATACAGTGCGCTCCTTCATGCCCGGCAATGAAGCGAAGCACGTGTGCTCCACGCCATACACCAACCGATCGTAGATCTCGTCAGAGATGACGAGCAGATCATGTTCTTCAGCAAGCTTGGCGATTTCCAATAGCTTCTCGCGGCTCATCACTGCGCCCGTGGGATTGTTAGGATATCCCAAGAGAAGAGCTTTCGTGTTGTTTGTCAGCAGCTTCTCAACGTCTGACGCTGACACCTGGAAGCCCTTCTCCGCAGTGGTGCTAAGTATGACTGGCTGGCCGCCTGCAAGGACGACGCCAGGAGCATAGGACACGAAACAGGGTGTCGGTACGATCACTTCATCTCCAGGATTCAGGATGGCCATAAGAGCTAGGTGAAGCGCCTCTGACACACCAACCGTAACCAGGATCTCAGTCACGGGATTGTACTGGATCTGGTACAGGCGCTCTAGATGCTCGCTGAGCGCCTCGCGGAGCTCTAGCAACCCTGAATTGGATGTGTAATGCGTTTCTCCTCGCTCCAGTGCCTCCATCCCTGCCCGGCGTATGGCGGGAGGAGTCACAAAGTCTGGCTCTCCGATGCCCAAGGAAATGACGTCGGGCATCGTTGCACAGATGTCAAAGAACTTGCGAATTCCAGAAGGTGGGACTGACATCACGCTCTCTGCCAACACGTTTCTCATTGCACTTTTCTCCTCCATAGAGTAGTCATATGTCGCGGAACCCTGCGCAAGAGCCTCCACGCCCAGAGCGTTTGGCGTTGTTGCCCCTTTTTGCAGATACATGCCATTGGTCGGCTACCTCGTCGTAGGCCAGCACGTAGGTTGCACCATCGTCCGCCAGGACCTCAAAACGAGGCCCTGCTGGCTCACGCCATCTCTTGCACACCTGGGTCACTGCTCGTCGTTTGTTATCCAAGCGGAAAGCGCGCGGCTCCTGGGCATAGGTATAACCAGAATAACATTCCACGTCTGGGCCGCGCGGTGGCGGGGCTGCGGACGATTCACTGTCATTACTCGTGTTCATGGCCTGCAAAGTCCACCTGGGACGAATCGCCCACGTTCAGCCGTTGCGAGGAACCGCGCACGAGGGCATCTTTGCCGATCAGGGATTGACTGAGGTTGGCGTCCTCGATGTGCGCATTCTCGTTGATGATCGAATCCTGGACAATGGATCGGATAATCGTTGCCCCACCGGCCACGCTCACGTAGGGCCCGACAACCGAGTCCGTGATGACGGCGGTTTTCTCTATGTACACCGGCGGGATCAGCACCGAGTTCTCCGTTTCAATCTCTTGCGCACCACCGTGCTCCAGCAGGTAGCGGTTGGTGTGCAACACAGTTTCGGGCTTGCCGCAATCCTCCCATACCTCCACTGTGCGCGCTACGAACCTGGCTCCTCTGTTGACCATCAGTTGAAGTGCATCCGCCAGGAAGTATTCCCCCTTGGTCTTGATGTCCTTCTGAATCAGCTCGGCGATGCATTCTGTCAGCATCTGGGAGTTCTTGATGTAGTAGAGGCCAATCACCGCTAGATTGGACACCGGTGTGGGAGGCTTTTCGACCAATTGGGTGATAAAGCCATTTTCGGTAACCACGACACCAAAGCGCCGGGGGTCTTGCACTTGCTTGACGTATATGACGCCATCGGAAGGTTCTTGGCTGAGAACACTGATGTCTGTCTCAAAGATTGTATCGACAAAGATAATGAGCACTGGCCCGGACATATACTCCTTGGCCAAATAGATAGCATGTGCCTGGCCCTTTAGCTCCTCTTGCTCAATGTAACGAGAAGGAAAATCATAGGTGGCCTCCACATAGTCACGTATCTGGTCCCCGAGGTAGCCGACGATGAAGATGATCTCCTCGATTTCCAGCTCGGTGAGCTTGTCGAGGATGTGACCGAGCACCGGCTTGCCCGCAACGGAGACGAGCGGTTTGGGCTTGGTGTAGGTATGAGGACGTAGTCTGGTCCCAAAGCCAGCCAGGGGAATGATAACCTTCATGGGTCAACGCTCCTTCTTGATGATTGGTTTTTGAGAGTGCCATTCTGTAGCCTGCTCGTAGGCATAGGCTACGCGCAGGACAAGTTCTTCGCCCAGAACGGGCCCGCTGATCTGCAACCCCACGGGCAAGCCATCGGCGAACCCGCAGGGAAGGGAGAGCGCGCAGATGCCAGCAAGATTCTGGGGTATTGTGAAAACGTCGGACAGATACATCTGCAATGGATCCTGAGCCTTTTCCCCGATCTTGAAGGCGACAGTGGGTGCAGTCGGCCCGACCACAACGTCAAACTCCTGAAAAGCCCGGTAAAAGTCCTGCTTGATCAAAGTGCGCACCTTTTGGGCTTTCAAGTAGTATGCATCGTAGTAGCCCGCTGAAAGGGCGTATGTGCCCAGCATGATACGGCGCTTTACTTCCGCGCCAAAGCCATGCTGTCTTGTCCTGCGGTAGGCCTCCCAGACGTCTGGGGCATCTGGTGCCGAGTACCCATACTTGACACCATCGTAGCGTGCCAGATTGGCCGAGGCCTCAGCAGGCGCGAGCAGATAGTACACCGGCAAGGCATACTCAGTGTGAGGCAAAGAGGTCTCGCCGATTTTCGCGCCGAGGTCCGCCAAGACCTGGATCGCCTTGCGCAGCGCCATTTCAACTCCTGGCTGTGTGCCGGCACCAAAGTACTCCCGTGGCACGCCTACACGCAGCCCTTCAAGCTCAGGACGCAGAGCCTGGGTATAGTCGGGTACGGGCGTGTCCAAGGAAGTAGAATCTCGTGGATCATGGCCGGCGATGACGCTCAGTAACAAGGCGCAATCCGTAACATCTTTGCCCATTGGCCCGATCTGATCTAGTGAGGAGGCAAATGCTACCAGTCCATAGCGGGATACGCGCCCATAAGTAGGTTTCAGACCAACAACCCCACACAGCGACGCAGGCTGCCGCACGCTGCCGCCTGTGTCTGATCCAAGCGCCCCCAGGGTCTCGTTGGCACTGAGCGCAGCTGCGCTGCCTCCGCTGGAGCCGCCGGGCACTCGTGTGAGGTCCCAGGGATTACGAGTCGTGAAAAAGGCCGAGTTCTCAGTGGAAGACCCCATCGCAAACTCGTCCAAATTAGTTTTTCCCAGGAACACTACGCCAGCGTCGCGAAGCCGCGTGACGACTGTGGCATCGTAGGGAGGAACAAAAGACTCCAGAATGCGTGATCCGCAGGTAGTGGGCAGTCCAATCTGGCAGATATTATCCTTGAGGGCCAGGGGAATGCCCAACAGCGCTCCATCGGTACCCGCTGCACGTAGTTCATCTGCCGTGCGTGCCTCTTCGCAGGCTGCCTCTGGTGTTAAGGTCAAATAGGCTTTGGTGTCATTGTCCACAGCGACGATGCGCTCCAGGACTGCTTGCGTCAATTCTGTGGCCGAGATTTCGCGTCGCTGTAGCAGATCGAGTGCTTCGTGGATGGTCAGTTCATGCAGTTTCACATTTCATCATTCTTTGAGGGACGAGTCATGGTAAATGGTCCCTTGCTGTCCCTCGATCACTACAAGATGGCTTTGACCTGAAAATGGTTTTCTCTGGCAGACGGGGCATTGGCCAACGCCTCGGCCTGCTGAAGAGAGGGTTCTGGTTCGTCCTCCCGCATTACGTTGCACAACGGCAAGACGGTAGCCGTCGGTGGGATGGCATCTGTATCCAGGCGTTCCAGGATAGCTGCGTACTCCAGGATGGCTGAAAGCTGCCTGCGGTATGTCTCAATCTGCTCCTCTGTCAAGCCTAGTTTGGCCAGCTCAGCGACATGTTCAACTTGTTCTCGCGTGAGTATCATGGATACCTCATCTGCTGTGGTCGTTGGTGTCCTCTCCCTTCTGGCGGAAGCAGCGTGTGGGAGATTATGGTGTGAGTGCGCTTCAGACAGGACGTAGACATCAGACCAAGCCCTGTGAGCCCCAGATGATGGTCATAGGCAATAGCTGGCATCCTGACCACGGCTTGGGCTCTGTTACCTCGTCTGTGGTCCTGGCGGTTTCGGTGTCTCTTGGAGCTGCGCTCTGTATGTCAGATAGCGCGATACGGACGAGGCCAGCCATCCATCTGCGGACGGCAGCACGCCGCGAATTCCTTGGAGGTACTTGCTCCGCTCTTTGTCGGCTGATGGCTCCACAGATCGGGCGGATTCCTGGAACTGGTCAGCAGGTTGCTCGTAAAGCCACGGAGGCACCTTGGGGCGGGATTCAATAGCAGGCCCAGAGTCCACGGGTTTGCTCTCCTCAGGCTGGCGTGTGCCCGCTACATCCCCTTCAGCGAGGACGGGGGGGCTGAGCGAGGTCCCACAGAACGCGCACAACGAGCTGTTGGATGGATTTGGCGCATTGCATACGGGACAATGGATGCTGGCAACCGTGTCCAATCGCTGGCCGCAATTGCTGCAGTAGTTGCTCCCTTTCCGGTTAAGGGTGTCACAGTAAGGACAGCCAAACATGGTGACAACTCCTATGCAGCATGCACAATCGCTGCTCATGATCACTTCAGACCGTACGCTCAGTCCCCGCTCGGTCGCCGGTGCTGGATAGCCTCCATCGCATGATGTGTAGCGTCAGCGATTGACGTGCCGAATACTTCCGTGTTGTCGTTCAATAGTGGCTCCAGGGCGGGCACATCTTGGGCGCTGCCGGCTGCGTTCAAAGCGCGTATGGCCTGCCACCTTACCCCAGGATCGGAATCTTGCAATGCCTGACGCAAGGAATCGGTTACACCGGGGTCCCCGATTCTGCCCAAGGCCCCGGCAGCGCTGGCACGTACCAACGCGCTGTCGTCCTGCAGCATGGTCAGCAACGCCGGTATTGCCTCTGGGTTTCCGATGGTTCCCAGGGCATTCATCACAGCTCGTCGAACGTGCACGTCCTCGTCACCGAGCCCCTTGCTGAGTGCAGGCAGGGCTGCTGGATCGCCCAGGCGTGCCAACGCTTCGGCCGCACTGCAACGCACCTCCGCGTTACGGCTGGCAAGGGCCCTGCAAAGGGCACTGGTGGCCCGTTTGTCTCCAAGTTTGCCCAGAGCATCGGCGACAGAGCTACGTCGGCGGCTGCTCTTGCTCGCAGATGCAGCCTCCAAGAGGAAGAAAGTCTGTTCATTCTTGGATCGTGACAGGCTCTCGACTGCTTGCCAGCGCACAAATGGATGCGCATCGCCCAAAGCCTCCACCAGGGCTTGTGCGACTTTTGTTTCGTTGCTGTACTGGCCCAGAGCTTCGACCGCTTCCCAGCGCCTGCGGGCATCGGTATGAGATGATTGTGTCATCCAGTGTTCGAGGCCAGGCCCCTTGCTTGGGCGCAGTGCAGTAAGGAGATCTCGTAGTTTTCTAAGCATGAATGGGCAGCATATTCCTACTGACTTAGTTTCAGCTATTGTATATGGACAAATCCTGGGCTGCAAATACAGAGTACCGCGTCAACCATTCGTGCTCTGCATGTGCTCTGCATGCCCCGTGGGCACCTGCGGGCGACGGGCGACAGCCGAAGGGTCCCGCACCGACGGGATGGCTCGACGGGATTGCTGAACTCAAATGGTCCTTCTCAGACCCTAATGCGGTGAGATACGTTCAGCAATCCGTGCACGAAGCAGTAATCACTGCATGGAGACTGCGTGCGCCATGCTGTCCCGTTCTGTGATTGTTCTCAACCAAAGTATACCACGGCTTGAGTAATCTGTAAAACGAAAGACCTCCATTCCTTGGTCAGGAGGATTGGGATTTGCAGAATGCACAAGCGGATGGCTGTCGTGGCTTGCCATCCGGTCATGTGCCAGGCTATAATAGCCACGGAGATGATCATGCGTGAGGAGTCACGGATCTCACGGGAGAAGCTACCCACCCAGGCTAAGAAGCCACCCTGGTTGACACGGAGGGCGCTCACCGCTAAAGTCTGGCAGCGGATGAAAGCGATGTTGGACGGCCTTGCACTGGCCACCATTTGTGAGGAAGCCGCGTGCCCGAACATCGGCGAGTGCTTCCGGCAACGGATGGCAACCTTCCTCATCCTGGGCCGTACCTGTACGCGAAATTGCCGTTTCTGTGCAGTTGAGCATGGTCAGCCGCAGCCAGTAGACGCCGATGAGCCTCAGCACCTGGTTGACGCTGTGCTACAGCTTGATCTGCGCCACGTGGTCATTACGTCCGTGACCCGGGATGATTTGCCGGACGGGGGAGCCGCGCACTTTGCGACATGCATAAGGGCTGTCCACGGTGGCACTTTGGCCACCGTAGAGGTATTGGTTCCCGACTTTCAGGGCGATGAAGCTGCGCTGCAGACCGTTGTTCGGACCCAACCTGAGGTATTGGGCCACAATGTGGAAGTGGTTCCTCGTCTCTACCCCAAGATCCGATCACAGGCGAGCTATGAACGTTCACTGCACGTCCTTCGACGAGCCAAGGAGTTGTGGCCTTCTGGATATACCAAGTCGGGGCTGATGGTTGGGGTGGGAGAACAGGAACAAGAAGTTATCAAAGTGATGCACGACCTGCGCGCTGTCGGTTGTGACTTTTTAACTATCGGCCAGTACCTGCGGCCCTCAGCTCAGCATTGCCCGGTGATCGAGTACGTTGCGCCAGCAACCTTTGACCACTACGCCCAGGTGGCCCGCAATCTGGGGTTTCGTGGGGTGCACTGCGGGCCCTTTGTGCGCAGTTCTTATCGCGCTGGCGAGTTGTTGGAGAATGCGGAGCGCGGGCTCTGAGCAACAACCTGTGGGAACCACAGGATAAAACGCTGTGGGGAGTAAAGCAGCCCACGGATATCAGGATCATCTTCTACCCCATCCATGTAGTGCCAGTCTTGCCAAACGATAGCGTATTGGTCGTCCGCCTCTCTGCGGGCCAGTCTGGGCAGGATCTGGTTGCTGGCTGTGGCAGCGATGGCCAGGTCCGGACCGAGCGGCGTCCCGTGCGCCGAGAGTCTCCGGCCGTAAATGTCACTGGCTGTGTCTGGGTTGCGACCATCCCACCAAAGCAGCAAGTACTCACCATGTATGGCGTCGTAGACAGCTACACAATCCCGTTGCCAGTCGGGTGCGGCTGAGACAACCCCCTCTTCACCGATCAGCAGACCGTTCGCCGCGATGCGCTGGGCGTATACATCGCTGCCTCGTTTGGCAAGAGCACGCTCATCAGTCCAAAGCACCAGATACTCGTCACTGCTGTTGCTGTAGGCCACGTCGGAGGCGAGCTGCCTCCCCGCTGCGATCGAGACCGCTACGTTTTCGCCACGCGGCGTGCCGTCTGCTGCCAGGATCTGCCCATAGATGTCCGCCGAAGCAAGTGCATCCCAGATTACCAGGTATTCATGCTGTACGCTGCTGAACGTCACGAATGGCAGAGTCCATTGCGACTCGAGCCAGGTGGCGATGGTGATTGGATCGCCCAAAGGGGTTCCGTCGCTGGCAATCCGTTGTGCAAAGATGTCGCTCGTGGTCATGTCTTCCCACACCACAAGGTACTCGTTGGCTACGTCATTGTAAGCGCAGCCAGGGATCCATTGCTGCCTGTCATCGGGTGACGGGACACGGAATGGCGCATCCAACGGTGTGCCCAGCGCAGACAGACGTTGCCCGTAGATGGCGTACTTGCCTTGTTGGCGGTGATGCCAGATCAGTAGGTATCCACCCTCCACCGGGTTGTAGAACAGGGCTGGGGCAGCTTGATCATGCTCGCCAGTTGCGAGAGCGACTTCGTCTCCCAGCAAGCTGCCGTCGCCAGCCAAACGCTGCCCATAGACATCCAGGTTGCTGCCGCTCCGCATGTCTTCCCAAACCACGAGGAACTCGTCACATTCGCTATCCAGCGCGATGACCGGGTTGAACTGCCAGCTCGCGAGGTCACAGATGGGAAAGTCGTACGACTCCTCCAGCCCACCCAGGGCAGCGCTGCGCTTCGGCGCAGGAATGCCCGCACTTATCGGCTTCCATTGTCCGCTATGCTGGTCGAACAACCAGCGGCGATGGATCATGCATTGAGTTGTTTCAAGGGGAGGAAAAGGCGTTTGGTCATCCGGAGACGCAGCGATGTTAACTGTCAGGAGAAGGACACAGACGATTAGGCTGGTGCATGCCCATGCCGCTGCGATCTTTCTCATGCTCCGTTGCCTTCAAATGTGGACTTGGCCCATTGCTGAGGGCATCGCTGTACATTGTCCCCATGGGCAGGGGCCGCTATGACGGGAGGGGACCTACGGTGATTCGTCGTCTCCCTCCTGCTGTATCCCTCGCCATCTTGCCAGTCGTTCTTTGATGGTCCTCTCGTACCCGAGTTCACTGGGTTTGTACCATCGTTTTCCTTGCAGGCGATCGGGAAGGTATTGCTGTGAAACCCAGTGCTTGGGGAAACTGTGTGGATACTTATAGCCCTCGCCGTGCCCCAATGCTTTGGCATCACGGCTGCTGTCTTTCAAGTGGTTGGGCACTTCGACAATGCCCTCCTGTTCGACTTTTTTCAGAGCCTGGAAATAGGCTCCACACGAGTTGCTCTTGGGCGCTGTAGCGAGGTAGATCGCGGCTTCTGCCAAAGCATACTGTGCTTCTGGCAAGCCCACCCACTCCAGAGCCTGGGCGGCAGCCGTTGCTACGATGAGGGCCTGCGGATCTGCCAATCCAATATCTTCTGAGGCCAGGATGATCATGCGGCGCACGATGAAACGAGGATCTTCGCCGCTGTAGATCATGCGTGCCATCCAGTACAGTGCGGCGTCGGGGTCACTGCCACGCAAACTCTTGATAAACGCCGAAATGGTATCGTAGTGAGCATCCCCGTCCTTATCGTACAACAGGGCGCGACGCTGGATGGATTCCTGGGAGACCGCTAGATTGACATGTACATGGCCTGCCTTGTCGGCAGGGGTTGTAGTCACAGCCAGCTCCAGGGCGTTCAAGGCATTTCGCGCATCCCCACCAGCCACGCGCACCAGGTGAGCAAGGGCGTCCTGGTCCACTTGAACTGGAATCTTGCCCAACCCCCTCTCCGTATCGGAGAGAGTGTGGTGCAGAATGATCTCGATCTCCTCATCCGCCAGGGGTTTGAGCTGGAAGATGCGTGACCGTGATACCAGAGCGCCAATCACCTCGAAGTAGGGGTTCTCTGTAGTGGCACCGATGAGAATGATCGTGCCATCTTCCACGTAGGGCAGCAAAGCGTCCTGTTGTGCTTTATTGAAGCGGTGGATCTCGTCCACAAGGACGATGGTGCGCTTTCCGTACATGCTCCGCCGCTCTGTTGCTTCCTGCACCAGTCGGCGGATGTCTTTCACGCCTGCCATCACGGCACTGATGCCCTCGAAATGGGCCTCGGTGCGATGGGCAATGATCATAGCCAGGGTGGTTTTGCCCGTGCCAGGAGGCCCCCACAGGATCATGGAAGAGATGCGGTCAGCCTCGATGGCGCGACGCAGCAACGTCCCTGGCCCCACAATGTGTTCCTGGCCCACAAACTCACGCAGGGTTCGCGGGCGCATGCGCGCAGCCAGTGGTTGTTCTCTTGTTATCTGAGCCTTGCGGCTGTATTCGAAAAGGTCACTTGTGCTCATCGAGTTGCCTCAGAGTCCTGACCATGCATCGGGAGTGTAACACAAGTTGGGGATGTTTCCAAAAGGGGGGCGATTCTGACTCATCTTGCTTCTGTGCCAGTTTCGATAGAGGCCTCACCCGACTGGACAGAGCTCCCAACTCATGCTACAATAGGGACATGGGCACAGCGGACGTTGAAGGCATCCCCCTGGTAATCGGTCACGAGTGGGCCGTCGAGTTGCTGAGGCATAGCTTGGCAGCAGATCGTCTATCTCAAGCGTACCTGTTTGTTGGGCCTCCGCGCGTGGGCAAGACCACCCTGGCGCTTTACCTGGCGCGAGCACTCAACTGCCTCGATCCAGACGCCAGACCGTGTGGAAGATGCAGCGCGTGCCGCAAGATTGGGCAGGGCCTTCACCCAGACGTACGGGTTATTGATGAAGCGGGCACCAGCATCAAGATCGATCAGATACGTGCACTGCAGAGAGAGATGGTGCTGTCACCGTTTGAGGGGCCTTGGCGTGTCTACATTCTCTGTAACTTCCAACTGGCCACGCTTGAGGCAGCCAATTGCCTGCTAAAGACGCTGGAGGAACCCCCGTCCAAGGTGGTGCTGATTTTGACGGCCAGTCAGGCCGAAATGCTTCTGCCGACTATCGTCTCCCGTTGTCAGATACTCAATTTGCGGGCACTTCCTATCAGCCAGGTACAGGAGGCCCTTCAGGCTCATTGGGGTCTTGAATTGAATCAGGCTAACCTGCTGGCCAGGTTGTCGCAAGGACACATGGGATGGGCGATTGCTGCCAGCAGGGACGACACTTTGCTGCGAAATCGTGAGAAGTATTTTGTCGCATTGGAGCAGGCAATGCGACAGGGACGAACGCAGCGCATGGGGCTGGCACAGCAGCTTTGCCAGAATCCCCAAGCATTGCCGGAGGTTTTTGATTTCTGGCAAGGTTGGTGGCGCGACCTGCTGTTGGCAAAGAGCGGCAACGCACATGCGTTGACCAACGTGGACTGGAAGCAGACACTGCTCAACGAAGCGCAGCACTATACACTGGGCGAGCTTCTGGCTTGCCTGCGTGCTACCCAGCGTTGCGCTCAGCAGGTTGAGCACAATGTCAATCCGTGTCTGGCCCTGGAGGTTTTGCTTCTGAGGCTGCCCCGCTCTACAGATAGCGGGACACGGCCCCGCTCTACAGATAGCGGGACACGGCCCCGCTCTACAGATAGCGGGACACGGCCCCGCTCTACAGATAGCGGGACACGGCCCCGCT
>JAUWJD010000024.1 GCA_030607875.1 Chloroflexota bacterium | reverse complement strand
TTCTGTGATAAAATCAGTCAGGCTGCGCATCAGGTTCCTCCTTCTTGGTTTGTCAACCTTAGGAGTACCTGATGCCAGCCTTTTTGTCAAGTTGACCTTTAACTCACACTTAGAGTTTTAGTCGTTCTTCCGCTGCAGCAATACAGCGACGTTCAGACGTGGCCTGTCCAGGCCCAGGCTCTGTGCACTCCCTCGCCTTGGCGGCGAGACAAGGTGTGCGCTGTGTGCACAGGAACGAGTGGAAGTGCGCTGCCTGGTGGGGGTGGAGGAGATCACGCAGGTTGCTGCTGCGCTGATACCGCCGGTTGCGTGCTTCCCTTGCCCGATCCTCAGCTTTGTGGTATACTATCTGTGCAGAAAATCAGTAATGGCTGAAATGCAGACAAGGGAGGGTGTCATGAATACAACCGTTCAAGTCCGCAAGCGGGGCGTACTGACGCTCCCTGCTGGGTTGCGGGAGAAGTACGGCATTCGAGAAGGGGACACGTTCCGCGTGATAGACCTGGATGGCATCTTCGTGCTCACGCCAATGGTCCCTATGGTGCCGGAGCTGGCAGAGGAGATCGAACGGGCGCGACTGGAGGCCGGTTTGAGCGTCGAGGAACTGGTGAAGGGCTTGCGAGAGCAACGCGAGCGGTACTACCAGGAGAAGTATGCCTCCGACCAGCCGACGTAAGCCGCGCGTCTTTGTAGACGCCGACGTGCTCTTTGCGGGAGCCGCTTTGCCCAGCGAACACGGCGCCAGTCTGGTCGTCCTGCGGCTGGGCGAGATCACCTTGATCGAGGCCCTCACCTCTCAACAAGTGATCGCCGAGGCGGAGCGTAACCTGGAAGAGAAACTCCCCCAGGCCCTGCCGGTCTTTCGGCTGATGGTCAGCCGCTGCCTGCGGGTGGTTCCCGATCCCCGGACGGAGGACCTGGCCGCCTATGCGGGGGCTGCTGACCCGAAGGACTTGGCCATCCTGGTCGCTGCGGCGCGGGAGGCGTGTCCCTGGCTGGTCACCTTCAACGTGCACCATTTCCAACCGGGGCACTCGAAGGTCACCGTCCTGCGACCTGGGGCGTTCGTGCTGCGCGTGCGGGACCTATTGGCCTACCTGAGTCCCATAGAAGAGGAAGCACCATAACCGACGGCCGTTACATCGAAGAATCCTTCCCGGTCAAGGACGTCAGCGCCATCTCGGCCAAGGAGAAGAACACCCGCCACGTCCCGCAGTAGCACACTATGCACAGGGTGTACACAGCAGCCTTCTGAGACTTCACTCTGTGCGCTGTGTGAGCCGCATGGTGCGGGACGCTGGGCCAAAGGGCAGGTGGCGACAAAGGAGATACGGGCCACCCAAGAAGGGGGCAAGAAGGTGCTGTTCCATATCCCGGGAGAAGATGCCGCAGAACCCTGAGACTGCGCGCAGTACACAGGGAGTGCAGAGGGAGCAGAGCCATCGAAGGCCGCTCTGCTCCCTCTGTTCCCTGTGTAGCCTCCGGGGGCGCGGGGTCTGTGGTATGGGACGTGGGCCAAGCCGTGACCACACCGCGGCAGGTCCCTGCAAGATCCGCCCGCAGTGGCCGGTCGGCCGTGGGGAGGCCTGTTGCAGAGCAGATAGTGCTCAAAGGTTGGCTGCGGAAGTACCTCGAGTCCGCATCCCAAGAGGTGGCTGCCTTTATGCGCGCATGATCAAGGCCAGGTCGCGGCCTCAAAGCCCCAGCGCGTGCGCCAGCTTCTCGCGGATGGCTTCCATATCTGCAGGGGGCATCACGCCCAGCCGGCGTTCGGTCGTGCTCTGCTTGATGGTTCGGATCACGCCAGTGGCAACTGAGGGAAAGAGCAATCCAGCCTCTTGCCAGCCATCGATGCGGTGGTCGCCGACCAACAGGCGCTGAACATTGCTGGTGATGGCCGCCATGATGGCCTTTTGGCGACCGCGGTTATACTCGTCCGAACTGACGATGACGGCTGGCCGATGCTTGGCGCCTGTCTCGTCACTGAAGAGAAAACGCACCAGGACGACGTCTCCTTGTTCAGAGCTGGTCATAAGCCGCGTCCTGTTCGTTATCCCATAGTTCCGCCAAGACGGGGTCGGCCCGCGCAGTCAAGGCCAGAAGGCCTTCTTGGTCGGCCAGTTCCACCCAGTCCTCTGCCAACTGCTGTTCAATGGTCTCAACAACGTATTTACGGATAGAGATATCGCGTTGGGCGGCTACGAGTCGCAGGCGGCGCTTGAGCTCCGGCGGAATATCCACGGTCAAGCGGGTGCGCTTAGCTTCTGTAGTCATGGCACATCACCTCCCACGCCATTGTACCACATTGTTGCCAGGGTGACAAGTCGCCCTGGTGATACCTGCGGCCGTGAGCCGCTGGCTGCGCACGAAGATGGCTACATAGGTCGGAGATCCAGGCGGTACCTTTTGTCTTTATGCCTGGAGGCGCCGTCTACGCCTTGTCTCAAGCGGCAAGGCGTGCCTCTGGTCTTTACGCCTCTGGCGTAAATGGGAGACAAGGTAAACGGGAGGCGGAAACTGCAACATGAACACATCCCTGCAGGTGCGGCACGGCGGCCCGTGGCACCACGGCCAGGTGCCGGCCATCGCAGAAGGTTCTCAGAATCTACACCCTGGCCCACAGTGCCGAGACTCGTCTGAATTGCCCCTCTAGTACCTATCCGAAAACAGTGGGCCGGGCTCCTCGCGAAGCACCCTGCCAAAGCATGGGCACGCCCGGCAACACCTGCACTTGCGCCAGAGCGCAGCGCAGGCCGTCTCGCCCTCCCGTCAGGGAGCCTTCGTCCCGCTGCGGGACGAACGGCGCCGAGCAGAGCGAAGTCGAGGCTGCCTAGAGGCCATTCTCGCCGCATTGCCTGCCCATGCATGAATGCTCTATGGCACTATTGCACGACTTGCACCGATCAAGCTACCGGAATAGAACTCGAAGAACCTAAGCCCACCGGCCGCAAGGGACGGGTGCGCAGTCAACAGGAAGCGACCAGGGCTCATCCCTCGAGGCACATAACCGAAGGCAGTCAAGACGAGAATGCGAAATGCATTTGCGGAGAAGTCGGATCGATGAGCAAACCTGTTCCGCACTGCTGAGATGTCATCGAGAGTTTGCGCAATGGCACCAACGGCTGTTGCGAACGGTTCGCCTGCCTGAAAGAAGCGGCTGGCCCGCGCTAGAGTGCTTCGAGCATTCCAGTGCAAGAACTGACGGCTCGGCCCAAGCAGTGTTGCCATTGCGACAGCAATAGTGGGCTGAGGCGGCGAAAGCAGCACAGGCGCAAAACCTGAAGTCGACCTCGCACCACACATGTACCTTACAAACACACTCTCCAAGAACTCTTCCCAAGCCAAATGAATCCTTAGCAGTCCCAATCCTGCCAAAAGCTCGACCCGACCAATGCCAATGTGGACGTAAACACCGTTGGACCCCAATCTCCTCCAGCCTCGTGCTTCCCGCACAAACCGAGTGGTCTTCTGCACGCTGCTCTCAAAACCGCGAAGACAGTGTTCTACCCCTAGCGTCGGCACAGCTCTCAACTCCGCTGCGAGTCAGGCGTCAAGGACTCACCCTAACCAACTGTCGAAAGCACTTGCTCCCACAGAAACTGGTGTCGCACCCGTCTCCTTCCGGGATCCGCAGTGCTTAACCTCGTGGCTTGAACGAATTGAATGTACTCGGGCGGTGGCTCTCTCGTTTCGATGATATCGCCTAACTCGTGCAGCCTCTGCCTCAAGCGGCCATACTGGCTTGCAGGAAGCCGTAGCCGTTCTCGGTCAGAGCCAGGCAATCCATACTTCGCGTCGTATAGGGCACAGAACAAGCTATAGAACAAGGGAATACGTCTAAACTCCGATGACCTCAATGTGCCGTCGAAGATGTTTCCTATTGTGTCCACGACCTCTCCGAACTCTGCGACAATGCGCTCCGCCTGAGGAAAATCATCGTCGTAGAGTTTGTAGATATCTTTGAGATCCTGGCTCTTGGTTTGCCGAATGCCGTCAAGCATCGAAACAACCAGCACAGACACGAGCTCGGCGTCTCGCATCCGAGCTATCTGCATATCTGTGAGTATCTTGTTGTTCCGCCAAAATGCATAGTGCTGATGGGAGAGTCCGTACACGGTCTGTTTGAACGCTCCGAAGAAGCCGGCGTTGCGCAGCTCTTGCGCATTCAGCTTCACAGTGTAGGTATTCATCCGAGCAAATATGCTAAGGACGTCGGCATCGGTGACGTCCTGCAGCGTATGGATCACGAAAGTGTAGGCCAGGAACCTACGCTGGACTTCCTGGGGGAGATCTGCGTACGACATATCGGCGAACTCTCGATTATGCACTTTGAGTACAGAGAAATCCCCTTTGACGAAACCCAGAACGGCTCTGAGTAGCTGCTGCCCATCCACCACCTCACGGATCGCCCGCCTCTTCACTGGATCAACCTTGAGTCGAATAAAGAGAGGCGGAATGGGCATACCCCGTAGAACGCTGTCGATCAGGTATGATTTTGCCTTGAGCGGCCAGAGGTCCCTGCGCTGAAATCTCGGCGCAATCTCCAACTGACCACTGTAGTCCCATTCAAGAATGTCGCTGATGGGATAAGGCGCTGAGATCGGTTGCTTCATATGATCATTCCTCCATGAATCCGAGTGCGTCACCAACGTGCTGCAAGACGGCCTGCTATCGGATTATACGACACACTTGGCGAGCGGCAAAGAACGAGACGGTCAAGCTGTGTGCAAGGCCCTCCTGCTAGTGGGAAAGGGTGGTCAATGACGCTCTCACAGACCTCGTCATCACGCTCATTCCAGGGAAGTTGCCATACGGCAGAGGTTCCTCACACCCGCGCCGGGTGGCCGTGCGACCACATCCAGCAGGCATTGCCTCACGCCGAAGCAGGTCTCGGCAAATGGAGAAGCTCATCATAGCTCTCCAACAACATGGTGTTCGTCCGCTACTCTCCCTAACGCTCCTGGTCCTTGCGGCGCACGATGGGGAACGTGTAAGATGTAGTGCAGCTCCTCCCGTGTCAAGCCGTACAGGTGAGCGCTACGACTGAGCATACGCAGCGCCGCGTGGAAGAACTGCCAGCAGAAACACGGTACGCCTTTCCTCGTCTGGCCAGTAGATAAGTCTGAAGTCTCCAATGCGATACCGCCATCTGCCTCTGAGCTCTCCGGACAGCGGCTTGACGGTGTCCCCGTGGAGTTGCTTGGGTCTTGTACTCAAAACATTGATGGCCTCGAGTACCCTGCCTTTGATCTTCTTGTCCATTCGCATGACGGTCTTTTGAAACTCCGGGGTTGGTGCCAAGGACCAGCCCTTGTACACGATGGGAGCTTCTCGCAACACTGCGTCTGGTGGCGCCGCTGGAGCTATGCGATGGAGTTCCACAACATCAGAGAGAAAAGCCTCCATCTCGTAGGGGGAGTAGCACTCCAGAGAAGACAGTTGGGATTCTGTCTCCTTAATCAACCGGGTCTCATACTGTGTAAGACGCTCGACCATCCCGAAGTGCTCGAATGCGTCAAGGATGTCGTGCTGTTTCTCGGGAGGGCAGAGAATCCTGCGTTGTTCGCCGCGACGGTTATGAGCGCGCCGCACCGGCAGGCCGCTTAGCTCCTTGACGTGGGCGATCCAGCAAGTCTTGGGGGTGTACCCGTGGCGCTCCCGTACATAGGATTGTGTCTCTCTGTAAGTTGCCATCTGTTTTACCTCGCAAGGTCAGGGCATAGGCGAAGATCCAAAATGTCTGGTGTGACAGGTCAGCAGACACTCACTTGCCAGCGCGTAGGTCCCTCGATCCCGTCGTAACTCCTCCATGCTTTCTCGCTCCGGAGCGTACGCCTTGTTCGTTGAGCATGGTAGACCAGCAAGCTGACTCGTGCGCCCAGGTGAACCCTGAGAACTCAGCTTTCATGCTCGCGTCCGAAGTGACGCGCCTCCTGTCTCTTCTACTTCACCGGTGCTTTGTCCAGATCATGCTGTGGCTCGTACCACCAGAAATTGATCGGATTTCTCGGGTTGTATGTCTTCAGACCACGGTTGGTTTTCAGACTGACGCCAAGCCTTCGACCCTTGCACATGCCTTCGAACTCAGCGAGTACTTCGCAACGGTCTTGGTCGGCGCCGCTGAGCTGAACCTGGCTGTCCGCATTAACAGGAAACAATGGAGGCTGTGGACCGTGTGTGCGGTGCCATACCTCATAGCAATTATACTTGCTTCGTGAGAACACCGCTAGGCCAGCAAAGAGGTCCGCCACCTGAACCAAGGGCTGCTGTACCGAGTCGCGCGGCTCTATCTTCTCAATGCCAAACTCTGTCCTGAGCCTGACACGAAACTTGCTCTGTGCAAACAAGTCAGCTCGCACGTCAAGCTTGCTGCCCTCAGCACTCAGAAAGTCCTCAACACTCTCCCAATCCACAGCCGTATTCTCATCTGGGCACAGCCGCCACACCCAGTCCCCAGGCCAGCGCTTCCTCAACACGTTCTTGAACAGATGGTAGTACATTCGCTGCAAGTTAGCAACGTCGTCACGCCTCCTTACCGTGTGGCGACTGTCCTGAATGTCCCAGGTTAGCACATCAATGCGCAATCGCCCGCTTTGCGCCTCGTCAACGGCAAACTGACAGAACTTCACCGCACAAAAGCGCTGTTTTGCCGTACGAAGCTTGGTCCACTTCAACTCTGTGACGTCCGACTCGTCTAGAATCGCGTGAGCCTCTGTTTGCAGGAACGGAAGATCACTGTAGCGCAGGGTGAGCAAGCCCAGGGCGCGAAAGCGTCCTATGTTCCAGTATGACTCGTCAGAAAATGCTATGTGCGTGGTGTCTTGGGAGGTCATCACCTTACGACCGCATAACTCCACTTAGACCTTTGGGGTTTGGTTGGAAACCCCAAAGGTCTGGGCGATCTCACAATGCCTGTGCATACACGCTCTTCCCCGCACCCCAGTATGAATCGTAGACATGCTGATAGATCGCATCACAGAGTCGGCGGAACAGCGCGGGGGCATAGGCGAGCGGTAGTTGGTCGAGTGTGCTCCGGATGGCCACGCGCACTCCAGCACGCGACTGCTGGCGCTTGCGCCAGTCGAGCACCAGCTTCTCCTGCTTCAGCGTCTGCAGAAGCTCGCGGGCCACCCGCTTGACCTGCGCCCTGTCCTTCTCTGTCAGCTTCAGATCGGACCGCACGAGCATGTCGAACACCGCCAGCTCCTCCTCGTTGAGGTTCTCGGCGATGTGGCGCTGCTCCTCTTTGTCAAGTCGCTGGGCCAAATCGACAAGCTGGTCGAAAAGGATCTGTAGGTTCCGAGCGCCGGCGTTGTATTCGTCGATCAGCCGCTGGAACTCTTCCAGGTAGTTGATGCGGCTGCGGTTCAGCCGCACCATGCCCTCCAGCCTGGCATGGACCTTGCCGCGCAGCTTTTCGAACTCTGTGCGCTTGCGGCCCTGCTTGAACATCTCCTTGAGCGCCTCAAAGTCGATCTTGCTCAGATCGTAGCGCTCGGATGCCTCGATGACGTAGGGCACGGTCGCAACCGACCGGTCCAGCAAATGCTCAACCTGGCCCATCACGCCAGAGATGTCCACTTCTTGGCTCAGGCCGCGGATCTTGGCCGCCAGAACCGTGAACAGCTTGCGCTGCGGGGCGAACTCGCTCGCGCACGTATCCGGCAGGATGGCCTTGAAGAGGCGATCGACGTGGGTGGACAGGTCCAGGTAACGCGTCCTTAGCTCATCATTGACAATGATCTGCTCGACCGAGTCGTCCATCCAGGCGATGCGCTGAAAGCCCTCGCTGTGCAGCAGCGCTTCCACGTCCACGCCGCGCTCGGTGCAAAAGGCGGTCGTTTCGGAGATGGCCTCACGCAGCCGCTCGATCAGCGCCTCCTTGCGCTCGATGGCCAGCTCCCCCGGCCTCAATTCGCCGCCCGGCCCGGTTCCATAGATGGCCAGGGCCTTCTGCAAGTCGCGGAAGACGCCGACATAGTCCACAATCAGCCCGTTGACCTTGTCCCCCAAGACGCGGTTGGCGCGGGCGATGGTCTGCATCAAGGTGTGGTTGCGCATCGGCCGGTCCAGGTAGATGGTCGAGCAGGCTGGCGCGTCAAAGCCGGTGCGCCACATGGCGCAGACAAACACCAGTCGTAAGGAATGCTCGGGGTCCTTGAAGAACTCGTCCAGGGTCTCGTTTTGGATGCGCTTGCGGTGCGGCAGAATGTCCAGGCCGTGCTGGCGAAACTTGCGCACTTCGTTCTGCTCCTGGGAGATGACCACCGCCATGTCGGTGCCTTCCATGAAGGCGATTTTGTCCTTGATCTCCACCCGCGCTCCATCGTCTGCAGCGGCAAGCCTGGTCCGCAAGTCGTGGAGAGTCCGCTGCCAGTACTTTTGCACCTTGTCGTACATGCGCAGCGTGGTCAGCTTGTCGATGGAGACGACCATGGCCTTGCCCAGGTAGCCACGGTTGACAAAGTGATAGACGATGTCCTCGGCCACCTTCTCCAGGCGGTCGTCGCGGGTGATGAGGTGGTATTGCCGCCCGAACTGCCGCACCAGTTTGGCCTCCTGCGCGTCGTCCAGCTCGGCGGCTTCCAGCAGGTCGTGCATGTCCTCGTCCAGTTGCTCGTTGGTGAGCTGCATCTCGGGGATGCGGTTCTCGTAGTACAGCGGCACGGTGGCCTTGTCCTCCACCGACTGCTTGAAGTTGTAGATGCTGACATAGTCGCCAAAGACCTGGCGCGTCTTTTCCTCAGCCACAATGAGCGGCGTAGCAGTAAAGGCGATAAAAGCCGCCTTGGGCAGGGCGTTGCGCATGTTCATGGCCAGCACATCGTACTGCGTGCGGTGAGCCTCGTCGGTGATGACTATGACGTCCGAGCGATCGGAGAGCTTGGGGTAGCGCTGGCCATCGCGGGTGTGGAACTTGTGGATCAGGGTAAAGATGTAGCGGTGGTCCTCGCGCAGCATCCTCTTGAGATGCTTGCCGCTCTGCGCCCGCGCGCGCTCCTCCGGCTCGGTCACGGCGCCGGTACTGCTAAAGTTCTTGTAGATCTGGTCGTCTAGATCTACGCGGTCGGTGACGACGAGAAAGGTCCAGTGTCCGTGCAGCTTGCGCAGGATCTTGAGCGAGAAAAAGATCATGGAAAAGCTCTTGCCGCTGCCCTGGGTGTGCCAGAACACGCCCAGGCGCCCCTGGTTCTGGCGTATCTGCTGCACCGCGGCGATGGCCCGATTGACACCCAGGTACTGGTGGTTCATGGCCACGATCTTGCGCAGGCCGCCTCGGGCCTCCTGGTAGAGTAAAAAGTTCTCCACAATGTCCAGGAAGCGCTGCGGCTCGCAGGTGCCGCGGACGAGGGTGTCCAGGGAGATGACGCCCTCCTCGCCCTCGTCATTGATCTTTTTCCAGGTGCTGAAATGCTCCCATTCTGAGGTGAGGGTGCCGGTAAGTGCGTCGCTGCCGTTGGACAGGATGATGAAGGCGTTGTACGCAAACAGATGGGGTATGGTATCCTTGTAGTCGCTGAGATTGTCGCGGTAGGCTTTCTCCAGCCGCTTGTGGTGTGCTTTCAGTTCGCCGAAGAGCAGCGGCAGGCCGTTGACAAAACCCACCAGGTCAGCACGCCGGGTGTAGACGTCGCCGGTGACCCAGAACTGCTGCACCATCAGGAAGTCATTGTTGGCGGGCTTGTTCCAGTCGACGAGACGCACCGTCTCCACGCGCTCATCGCCCTCCGGGCCGCGGAAGGTGCCCTTGACGCCGTCCTTGAGCAGGGCATAGATCTCGCGGTTGGCCTGCGCTAGGGTCACGGTGCTGCGGTCGCGGGTCAGCTCCTCTGCGGCGAGCCCCAGCGCCTCAGCAGGAAGCAGCGGATTGAGCCGCGCCAGCGCCGCCCGCAGGCGCGGCAGCAGCACTACCTGCCCGCGGTGCTCGCGGCCCAGATACGGGCTGCCGGCAGGCGCATCCTGCTCCTCACCGTAGACCTCGTGGTAGGCGTTGACCGTCTCCCAACCCAGTTGGGAGAAGAGGGCCATCGTGGCCTGTTCCAGGGCCTCTTCGGAATCGGGCTTGGCGTAGGTCACGCTTCCAGCTCTCCCGTGTCAATGTCCAGATCCGCTACGTCGATCTCTCCGGAGATGAGTTTCGGTAGCAAGAGGTCCCGCGCAGCACTCAGCTTGGCACTTCCCCTGCGCAGCATAGCAGCCAGATTCAGCATCGGGCCGGCTACCTCACCGAACTGACAGATTAGTTCCGTCTTTGGGCGGGCGACTGACATGCTCAGGAGATCGTCAGGCTTGACCCGTTGATGACTGGTTGATGTTCCCAAAGCAAGTCCCGAGAACTTGCGAAGAAACTCATCTAATCGACACACCGAGAATAGGAAGTACCTGTTTAATGGGGCTTTCGGCACCAGCACAAGAAACTCGGTTGAAGTGATAGAACGAAGGCGTGAATCGGTGAATGCAAGCCACACTCGCGGGATTCTTGGATTGAGCTTCGCTAGCAAGACACAGTCCTCGTGAATCATGTACTTGGAACTCCTGATCGACTCTCCTGTCTCGAGCACCGGCAAAGCCCCGTTGTCAAATGCCGCGAAACTGAAGTGCTCAAAGACCTCAGCCTCGAATTCGGCAGGCTTGATGCCGTTCCGTAGCAAGTGTGCAATGTCGCCGAATGGTACAACCTCCCACCCCTCCGGAATCGGGCCGAGGGGCCCTCCGGCCACCAAACGCACGCCTTCGTGGCCGGGGAAGCGGAAGTGCACGAACCACTCGCGGTAGAGCAGTCGCGCCATCTCCTCGAGGATCTGGATGCGGCGGCGGTTGTTCTTAATGAGGTCGTCGTAAGCGGAGAGGATGGCGCCGATCTTGCGGCGGGCAACTGCTGCCGGGATCGCCCAATCGACGTGTGCCAGCAGCGACCACTTCGCGCGCGGCATTCGCGTGCCACTTGACGTAGCTGTGGCATATTCGATGAATGCGGGATTGGCAATGAAGTACAGAACGAACGAGCCGTCCAGCGGGTCCTTTGGACGAAGCACTGTGATGTCAGTGGAGCAAACGCCGTCAAAACGCGGACGGACCACCTTGCGAAAATAGGGTCGCAACGTTCCGAAAAGTATGTCGCCGGTTCGAAATCGCTTCTTCGTGCTTTGAGTATCCGACGACGCGCCGACGCTGGATAGGTGCAGACTGCCTTCTTGGATGTGCCCAAGGCCGAGGTATGGGATGGCCTCCGAGGAACTGGGCTCGTATCGCTCTCGAACCTCATCGACCAGCGTTGAAAGCTTGGCCGGTTTCCAAGATGCTAGCACCGTCGCCGTCATCGACCAAGCTCCAGCAACTGCCTGACCTGAGTGGTGATCCGCTCCTCCAGTTGATGCGCTTCTGTGTTGAGCAACTCGAGTTTCTCATGCAACGCCAGTAGCCGCTCCTCGAAGTCGTAGTCCTCTTCATCGCGTTCGGCGATGCCCACGTAGCGCCCGGGGTTCAGACTCCAGCCCTGGGCCTCGATCTCCTCAATCGTGGCCACCTTGCACAGCGCAGGTACGTCGCGGTAGCTCCGGCCATCGGGGAAGTGCTCATTTAGCAGTCCGCTGCTGCCGCGCGTGGTCTCTGGCTCTCGGCCCCGGTAAAGGCGCACGATGTTGGCCAGGAATTCCAACTGCTCTGGAGCGAACTCGCGGTGCGCCCGGTCGATCTGGGTGTAGAAACGCCGCGCGTCGATGAACAGCACTGTGTCAGGGCCCCTCACCCCTAGCCCCTCTCCCCCCAAAGCACGGGGAGAGGGAGACTTGGGCTTGCCCTTGTCCAGGAACCACAGCGTGCAGGGCAGGGTGACTGTGTAGAAGAAGTTGGAGGCTACGGCGATCATCACGTCCACGGCGCCGCTCTGGAGCAGCTTCTTGCGGATTTCCAGCTCAGAGCCGCGCGCGTCGGCAGCGGAATTGGCCATCACGAAGCCAGCCCGTCCGTTGTCGTTCAGCGCGCTGCAAAAGACTTGGATCCAGAGGTAGTTGGCGTTGTCCACGGTAGGCAGGCCAAAGGGCAAGCGCCGGTCGCCCTTCAAGCGCTCCTTGTCCACCTTGTTGACGTTGAAGGGCGGATTGGCCATCACGAAATCAAACCGCCCCACGCTGCGGTGGATATCCTCGTAGTAGGTGTTGCCCTGGCGGATGTCGCCCGCCAGCCCGTGCACCGCCAGGTTCATCTTGCACAGGCGGACGGTCTCGGCGATGCGCTCCTGGCCGTAGACGCTGATCTCCGCTTTGGGGTCGCGCTGGTGCTGCTGCACAAAGCGCGCGCTCTGTACAAACATGCCGCCGGAGCCGCAGGCTGGATCCAGGATCCGGCCGTGAAAGGGTTCGATCACCGAGACGATGAGCTTGACGATGGAAGTGGGGGTGAAGAACTCACCGCCCTTCCGCCCCTCGCTCATGGCAAATTTGCCCAGGAAGTACTCGTAGATCTTGCCAAAGACGTCGCCCTCGATGTCCATGGGGATGGAGTGGAAGATGCGCATCAGCTCGCGCAGCGTGGCGTTGCCCAGGCGGTTGTAGGTCTTGGGCAAGACGTCCTTGAGGTCGGGGTTGTGCTCCTCGACGGCCTTCATCGCATCGCTGATGGCCTTGCCCAGGTTGTGACCCTCGGGCAGCCGCAGCAGCCTGGCGAAGCGGGCCTGTTTGGGGATGTAGAGCACACCGCGGGCGTGATAGTCGTCCTCGGTAATCGTGGGCAGACGGAGGGAGCGAGCAGCGCTGGCCCTCAGCTCCTTGTCTGCGTGGGCGAACTTCTCATCGGCGTAGCGAAGGAAGATCAGACCTAGCACGGGGACGGAGTACTCGGAGGCCTTGAGCCGCGAATTGGCCCGCAGCTCGTCTGCGGCATCCCAGAGGCGCTTCTCGATCTCGGTGTTGTTGGTGGGCATACACAGTCCTCCTCGACTGGCACTGGCCCAGGACAGCGAGGACCCTGGCTGGCGCAGCCATGCGAGAGTGTTTCCCTGTACGCTGCATATATTATAGCCATTCATCAGTGGATGACAACTGGAGGTGTCCCGAGACGTGGCCGGCCGTTACGCCAATGTGTACGCCAGTCTGCCGCTTGTGCGCAGCGAATGGCCGCCGAGTGTGACAGGTTTGGCGCCTGTGACAGGTTGTGACAGGTTTCCCAGGAGTTTTGAGCTGTACCGGCCTATAGGGAGAGTTTCCTGCAAAACCCGTCACAACTTGTCACCTGTCACAGGTTTTGGGCCGGGAGTGGCAGTGCCGGCGTGGAGCCGGGCCACCGAGCGATTGCGTAATGGGTCAACAGCGTGTATAGTTTGTGCGCAGTGTATAGTTGTGTATAGTTTCCCAGGATTTTGCAGCTGCACAGGGCTATAGGGAGAGATTCCTGGCAAACTATACATGACTATACATCTATACACACCGACGGTAGCTGCGCACACCAGGACTGGCAGTCCTGTCAGGACTGCCAGTCCTTAAGAGTCCTCGTTTTGTGCAGAAGGACATGCCAGAGATTCGTGTCTTTCGGTTGTCTTCGTGTTTTTCGTGTACTCTCATTTGCCAACGCCCTTGGGTGATTGTATAATAACATTGCTATCGCGCAAGACCGTCGAGCCCCTCCACGCCAGGGGCTCTCTTTGGGCCTGGAGTTGTATGAGCAGCGTATCGATTCTCGACAGACTATCGCAAGTTGAAGAGTTGTGGCCATAAGCAGTAATGTGATAAGACCTGTGAGGAAGGGGCGAACAGAAAATGGCTGAGGTGATGCTTCGTCTACGTGAGTCTCAAGTGGTCGAGTTAGCTCGACAGCTCTCGCCGGAGAGCAAACGTGCCCTTTTGCGGACTCTGATCCCGGAACTGGATCAGTTCGAAGCGCTGGTGGATCACGGGAATGAGCGCATCCGGGCACTGTGTGAGCAGAGAGGGCTAGACTGGGACAGCCTGTCCGAGGAAGAGCGGGGACGGCTGATTGACGACCTGGTGCACGAGGCATAAGGATGTCCCAGCGGGTCGTCCTCGACACCAATGTGGTGATCTCGGGGTTGCTGTGGCGCGGCAAGGCCTACCAATGCTTGCTGTTGGCCCGCGCTGGCATCGTTCAGGCTATCTATTGCACGGAGATGATGGCGGAGCTTTCGGACGTGTTGCGGCGCAAGTTTCACTTCTCCGAGAATCACGTTCGCGCCGTCGTCCACGACATGCGACGCTTTGCCGAACGGGTGGAGATCAGTGGCACTCTGAAGGTAGTGGTCGCCGATCCCGACGATGACAAGTTTATCGAATGTGCTGTCGTCGGTCAGGCTGACGTGATTGCCTCCGGCGATCGCCATCTGCTGCACTTGGGTGAGCACGAAGGCATCCCGATCATGGATGCTGCCAGGTTCGTTGACTGGATCGCTGGTCGACCTGCACTGGATAGAGAGGACGTACCATGACTGCCAGGTCTCTCTGCAGGGATACTCTGCTCTCTAGCAGTTGTCAGAACCCATGTCGTTTGATGTGACTGCAGAAAATCGCAAGCCCCACGCACACAAGGGGCCTTTGCCGTGAAGGTACTATGAACAGCATTTCCCTTATTGATAAACTGAAACAAGTCGAACAGCGCTACGAGGAACTGGAGCGCCTGCTGGCCGATCCGGAAGTGGCTACCGACCACAATCGGGTGCGCGAATACGCCCAGGAGCGGGCCGAGATCGCCCAGTTGGTGCAGGTATCCCGCGAGTACCGAGCGGTCCACCAGGAGCTGCAGGACACGCGCAGCATGCTCGAAGGGGAACTGGACGACGAGATGTCTGCTCTGGTGCACGCAGAAATCAAAGGCCTCGAAACGCGGGAAGGTGAACTGCAGCAGAAGTTGCGCTTGCTGCTCCTGCCGAAGGATCCCAACGACGAGCGGAACGTGATTGTGGAGATCCGGGCCGGTACGGGAGGCGAGGAGGCGGCACTGTTCGCCGCAGACCTGTACCGCATGTACGCCCGCTATGCCGAAGCACAGCGCTGGAAGACCGAGCTGCTGAGCTCGAACGTGACGGGCATCGGCGGGTTCAAGCAGGTCATCTTCGAGGTGCAGGGCCGGGGGGCCTACTCACGGCTCAAACACGAGAGCGGCGTCCATCGCGTGCAGCGCGTCCCGGTCACCGAGTCCAGCGGGCGCATCCACACCTCCACCGCTACGGTGGCCGTTCTGCCTGAGGCGGATGAGGTGGAGGTAGAAATCAAACCCGCAGACTTGCGCATCGATGTCTTCCGCGCCAGGGGTCATGGTGGCCAGAGCGTAAACACCCCCGATTCAGCGGTGCGCATCACACACCTGCCGAGCGGGCTGGTGGTGGCCTGCCAGGACGAACGCTCGCAGTTACAGAACAAGCTGCGGGCCATGTCCATCCGGCGGGCGCGCCTGTACGACATTGAGCAGCGCAGGATTGCGCAGCAAGTGGAGACCACACGCCGCTCTCAGGTGGGCACAGGCGAACGCAGCGAAAAGGTGCGCACCTACAATTTCCCCCAGAACCGGGTCACCGATCATCGCCTGCGCTTCTCCAGCCACAGCCTGGAAGGAGTGTTGGCCGGTGGCCTGGACGAGTTCATCGAGCGGTTGATCACAGCAGAACAGGCGGAGAAGCTGCGCGCTGCTGGCGTCGGCTAGGCGGCCCATGAACCGTCTGGGCACCCATGTGCCACCTCATTTCGCAGCAGTGCGGGAAGCTCTCCTTTGGGCCAACTTTGTCCTATCTACCGCCGCTGTTCCCTCTCCACGTCTCGACGCCGAAGTGCTGTTGGCGCACGTTCTGGGCTGGAATCGAGCCAGGCTGTACGCCATACCGGAGTTTGAGGTCACGGACGAGCAGCGTGAGGCCTTTCTGGCAGCGGTGGAACGCCGGCGGCGCCGTGAACCCGTGCCCTACATCGTCGGGCAGCGGGAATTCTACGGGCTGAGTTTCCTCGTCGATCGGCGGGTGCTCATTCCCCGCCCAGAGACCGAATTGCTGGTGGAGCGGGCCCTGGAGGCTGCCGCGTTTCTGGGCGCCAGCGCGGAAACGCTGCTCCTGGCGGACGTCGGCACTGGCAGCGGCATCGTGGCCGTCAGCCTGGCAGTGAATTGGCCCAGTGGCACGGTGTATGCCACGGACGCTTCTGCCGAGGCACTGCAGGTCGCAGCCTGTAACGCAGCGCGGCACGCTGTTTCCGACCGCGTGGTCTTGCTGCGGGGGGATTTGCTGGAGCCGTTGCCTCAGCCGGTGCACGTCATCGTCGCCAACTTGCCTTACGTGCCAACGGAGGAACTGGCTTCCCTGGCACCAGACGTGGTGGACTATGAGCCGTTGGCTGCCCTGGACGGAGGTGCCGATGGCCTGCTGCACATCCGCCGGCTGCTGGCTCGGGCCGGGGACTGGCTTCTGCCGGGTGGAGTGGTGCTGCTGGAGATAGGTGCTGACCAGGGTCAGCAGGTTATGAGGCTCGTGCCGCAGCATTGCCCGGGGGCGAAGGTAGAGCTGTTCCAGGACTATGCCGGGCTGGATCGTCTTGTGCGCATCCAGATGGGGAGTACACGAAATACACGACGGAAAGCCGAAAGCCGAATTACACGAAAACCACCTATGATTTTTCGTGAAATTCGTGTGCTTTCGTGAGATTCGTGTACTCCGTGTACTCTTTCTGTCGGAGGGGATTTTGGCGATTCGCTTGTTAGCTATCGATCTCGACGGTACTATCCTCAGTGATGGTATACGGATTTCACCACGTGTGCGCGGCGCACTGCGCAAAGCGCTACATGCCGGGGTGCACGTTACGTTGGCCTCGGGCCGCCCGTTTCACCACATGCGCCTCTTTGCTGACGACCTCGGTATCCGTGAGCCTCTCATCTGTAGTCAAGGCGCTGTGGTTCAAGATCCTGTCAGTGACAGGGTCTACTTCCGCTGTGGAGTGCCGCTGCGTCTGGTCCAGGAGGTTGTTGACGTCACGCGCGAACATGACTGGGATCTGTGTCTGTTTGTTAGTGACCGCCTCTATGTGGAAAGCGACACGCAGTTGGTGCGCTTCTACGCGGAATACGGGGCTATCAAGGAAGAAGTGAACCTCGTTGGCGATTTGAAGGCTTTTGTTTCCCGCGAACCGATCAAGCTGATCGTTGTGACCGAGGAGGAGCAGGCGGCGATGGTCAACGATCTGCTGCAAGAACGTTTCGCGGGACGCCTGCGCATTGCACGCTCTTTTACTTGCTTTGTAGAAGTCACCCATCTGGCGGCTTCCAAGGGGCAGGCATTGGCTTTCCTGGCCCAGAAGCTGGGCGTGTTGCAGGCCGAAACGATGGCCATCGGCGACAATGACAACGACGAGGATATGGTCGCCTGGGCCGGTCTGGGAGTGGCGATGGGCAACGCCAGCGCCGTTGTCAAAGCCGCTGCTGACTACGTTGCGCCGCCCATTGAGGAGGATGGAGCTGCCGAAGCGATTGAGCGCTTTGTCCTGGAGCTGTGCGATGGCTGATGTGCCTGTCCTTCAGGCTGGTCAATCAGACCACATCGCACAGGCGGTGGCCGTTTTGCACAGCGGCGGCGTGATTGCATTTCCCACCGACACGGTGTATGGCCTGGGAGCGCATGGTTTCTTAGCCTCAGCAATCGACAAGCTGTATACGCTCAAGGGTCGCGAGCGTCAGAAGGCCATCGCCTTGCTGCTCGCCAGCGTGGAAGACGTGCAGAGAGTCGCAGTTCAGATACCTGAGATTGCCTGGCGCTTGGCGGAGCGCTTTTGGCCAGGGCCGGTGACGCTGGTGTTGCCCAAAGCAGCCACGGTGCTGGATGTGCTGACCGCTGGGAGTGAAACGGTAGCGGTGCGCATCCCGGCGCATGACGTGGCCCTGCAGCTCATTGCAACGCTGGGTGCGCCGTTGGCGGCGACCAGTGCGAACCTCTCGGGGCAACCAGAAGCGGTGACCGCAGGGCAAGTGCGGGAGATTTTCGGGGATCAGGTGCAATTCGTCTTCGACGGCGGGCGCTGCCCAGGTGGGGTGCCATCCACTGTAGTGGATCTCACCGTGACCCCGGCGCAAATTCGCCGTCGAGGAGCGGTGGCTGACGAGGTCGAGGCTTTTCTGTCGGAGATGCGGTAAGAGAGGCGATTGGGCTCTACTCGTCCGCTGCCTCGTCTGTATCTTCCTCTGTCTCTGTCTCTTCGTGGGGTGCGCCGACTTCACGCCGGAACTCGCGAATGCTCTTGCCCAGCGCCCCGCCGAGATCGCCTACTTTCCCCACACCGAAGATGAGGACAACAATGACCAGCAGGAGGAGCAATTCCGCTGGACCGATATTCTTCAGGAACATGTTCCCTCCCAGGAAAGGTAACTCGGATTCGCTTTAGTGTAGTTCTTGGTGCAAAACGTAGATCACCCGAACAGCAGAACGTAGCATAGGGCCTTGTGCCCGTCTTGACCCTGCAACCTCAACGCCCACAAGGGGCTAGGCTACACTTATCGTCAAATGTCAAGAGCTCACGCCACATGGCCGGCGTTCTGCACCAGAAACTAGTATAGCACGCATCCGGCCAGAGGGCAAAAGATGAGCTTCTGGGGTAGGGTGTCCTGGGCTCAGGGAATGCTGCATCAGTACCGACATGGCTCGATTGCTGCGTCAGTGCGCTTTCTTATGTAGCATAGGGGCTTGTCCCCGTTTGTGACGCCCACAAGGGGCTATGCTACATACTGTACCAGTCACCAGGTGAGCTTGCATTTCTCCACTATCGGTGCTAGACTATGCTCAATACGGAAGGGGGTGGAGGATGGCAACGCAGGCGCTGTACCGCAGGTGGCGTTCGCAGACTTTTGCCGAGATCATTGGCCAGGATCACATTACGCACACTTTGCTCAATGCCTTGCGCGCTGGACGCATTGCTCATGCCTACCTCTTCTCTGGCCCCCGTGGCACAGGAAAGACCACCACAGCGCGTGTGTTGGCCAAGGCGGTCAACTGCCTGGAGCCACAAGATGGAGAACCCTGCAATCGCTGCATCATCTGCCGCAGCCTCAATGAGGGACGTTCACTGGATCTGATTGAGATTGACGCTGCTTCCAACCGTGGCATCGACGAAATCAGGGCTCTCCGCGAAAAGATCGCCTTCTCCCCCAGTGAGTGCCGCTACAAGGTCTATGTGATTGACGAAGTACACATGCTGACCAACGAAGCCTTTAACGCGCTGCTCAAGACCCTCGAAGAGCCGCCGCCACATGCCATCTTTGTGCTGGCTACCACTGAGCCGCACAAGATTCCAGCTACGGTGCTCTCGCGCTGCCAGCGATTTGATTTCCGGCGCATCTCTTTGCCCAATCTGAAGAAGAAGCTGGAGCTCATCTGCACGCAGGAAGACGTGCGCATCGAAGCGGCGGCGATAGATGCCATTGCCAGGTATGCTGCGGGCAGTTTCCGCGATGCGGAGAGCTTGCTCGATCAGCTCATCTCCTACGATGCGCAGGAGATCACGCTGGATGATGTGCGCCGCGTGCTCGGTTCTGCGCCAGAGCAGATCATCTCAGGCATCATCGGTGCGGTCGTGGCAGGTGACACCGGCACGGGCTTGAGCCTGATCACTGAAGCGTTGGACACGGGTGTTGAACCTCGACAACTCACGCGAGAGGTGTTGGAATACCTGCGCGGAGTGCTGCTGGTGAAGAGCGGTGGTGCATCCTTGCTGAGCGTGACTTCTGAGATGTTGCAGGAAATGACCGGGCAGGCTCAGAGCATTACGCTGCGGCGTTTGCTGGCGACAGTCAGGCTCTTTAATGAAGCGGCCAGCCATCTGAAAACTGGCATGCACACCCAGTTGCCGCTGGAGCTGGCCCTGGTTGAAGCCACTTTGATGGACAAGCGAGCCGTCCCTTCAGGCGCAGAACCGGGGGGGGCAGTGCCATCGCAGCCCGTCGCCACACCCACAGGACAGGCACAGCCTGTTGTGCCGCAATCCGCTGTTGAAGAAAGTGGCCCAGAAACAACGAGCAGCGAGTCGCGCCTGGCTGAACGTGCTGAAGCGGTTGCTGCAGCAGAACAGCCGACCGAAGTACCGCCTGCGCAGCTCCCAGCGGCCGCTTCAGATGCTGCCTCCGAGGTGGACTCGGCGTCTGGGGATGGAACAGAGATAACGCTGGCCTGGCTGCACCAGAACTGGGGCAGGTTGCTGCAAGCGATCCGTCCGCATAACCGCATCATCGAGGCCCTGCTAAAGTCCTGTGAGCCCATTTCAGTCGCGGATGGCCTGGTGACGCTGGGATTTTACCACAGCTTTCACAAAGAGAAAGTGTGTGAGGATGCACATAGAACTGTGATTGAAAAGGCGCTGTCCGAGCTCAGCGGCCAGGCGTTGCGGGTGAAATGTGTTATGTGCAAAGGAGATCGCGAGCACAAAGAGCAGCAGAATGAGGCGACCCGCCGCGAGAAGCTGCTGAAGAACCCCGTGGTTCACGAAGCCATCAAGCGTTACGGTGCCAGAGTCGTGGATGTACAATAGAGGAGGATCAACTATGGGCGGCAAAGGCAGAGGTGGGCGGGGGCGTTTCCAGTCCAGCCCTGCTGCGATGATGAAGCAGGTGCAGCAACTGCAGGCGCAGATACTGCAGGCGCAGCAAGAGCTTGCTGAGGAGACCGTTTCTGTCTCCGTGGGAGGCGGGGCAGTCACCGTGGTGATAAACGGGCAGCAGGAAGTGCGTGGGGTGACGATCGATCCTGAAGCGGTGGACCCCGACGAGGTGGATATGCTCCAGGACCTGATTCTGGCGGCGATGAATGAGGCTCTGAACAAATCCCGCCAGTTGGCCGAGGAGAGGATGTCGTCCCTCACAGGAGGACTGAGCATACCGGGGTTGATGTGATGTCGGCAATACCCAAGCCTGTAATGCGCTTGATTGAGGAACTGAGCCGTCTGCCGGGCGTTGGCCCGAAGACGGCTTCTCGGTTGACCTACTTTTTGCTGCGTTCACCTGCGGAGCAGGTTGTCTCTCTGGCTGAAGCGATCCGGCAGGTTAAGGAACGCACCGTCCGCTGCAGCATTTGTTTCAACATCGCGGATACCAGCCCTTGTTCCATCTGCAGTGATCCCAATCGCGATCCAACGCAGATTTGCGTGGTCGAGGAGCCTCTCGATGTGCTGGCGCTGGAAAGGACGCGCCAGTACCATGGGTTGTATCACGTGCTGGAAGGTGCCATTTCTCCGGTAGAGGGCATTGGCCCGGGGGAACTGAGGATACGCGAATTGCTGGATCGCCTCAGGAACACCACTGTCCACGAGGTCGTGCTGGCCACCAACCCTAACCTGGAAGGGGAGGCCACAGCGATGTACATTGCCCAACAGATTTCACCTCTGGGCATCCGCGTGACTCGGTTGGCACGGGGGCTGCCGGTTGGCGCGGACCTGGAATACGCCGACGCGGTGACGCTGGCCCAGGCACTGGAGGGACGTCGGGAAGTTTAGCGAAGTGGGGGGGCTCCTTCTCAGCATTGCATTGAGCGCTCCTGGCATCCTTCGCCAGCTTGTTCACGTTTTTTGGGTTGCGCGTGCGAGGTGACCAGTAACTGAAAGACTCTTGGTCACCTCGTTGCTTTTGTGTGGACGGAAGGTGTTGTCTGGCTGGGCCGAACTCCCTCACGGTGCATCTTGTCCGGCTCTGCTGAGACAAAAGTACACTGCTGTCATTGTGTTCCAAGAAGCTGGGAGTTCATATACCCGAAACTGAACGTGGCTTCACGCGTCTACACATATAGATACCAATGGCGAGGCAGCGTGTGACACTTCCAATGGACGCTGGGGCAAGATTTCGTGGTCCTGGTGTCTACTTGGTAACTAGAACTTGCCGTTCTGTAACTTTTGCTGTATCATTGAAAATAAGTGGGCGCTCTTCTGTACGATTGAGTTTCGCAGAAGCAGGGCTCAAATGGCGCATTCGTACACTTGCATGGATGGGGCATGCCGGAAAGAACCGTCGTGGATAGCGATATCGTCATCGAGGCCTTTACTGATCTGGCACCTCGCTACGAGGAGGCCATGGATCGGGAACTGCAGGAGCTGTGGGGCCTAAGCTACAAGGATTTCATCCATCGTCTGATCGGGGCAATGTCCATTGAGGGCAGCGAGATGATCCTTGATGTGGCTACAGGCACGGCGCAAATCCCCATTGTTTTGGCGACGCAGACGGTGCCCGGAAGGACGATGATAGGGCTGGACATCACGCCGGCCATGCTCGAATGCGGGAAGGCCAACCTCGAGGCCACTGGGTTGAACCCACGGATCAAATTGGTCTGCGCCTCGGCCCTGGATATGCCCTTCACTGAAAGTGTTTTCGACGTCGTCATCTGCGGCCTGGGTATGCATCACATGGACGTATCCAGCGTGCTGCGTGAGATGAGGCGCGTGTTGAAAGATGGAGGCCGGCTGATCATCGCCTGCGTGGGTGCGCCCTCCCTGTGGCGATCGTTTCTTGCTAGCGCTGCAATACGGTTAGCCACGCTATTGTACAGCCGAACGCATCGCAGTGCACGCGCTCGAGCGGAGGCGGACGCTGTCCCCAATCTGCGCACTCTGGCCGAATGGCGGACACTGCTCTCGGATCTTGGCTTCGGGGCCATTGAGACAGCGGCCAAATTCCCTGCGCGTCGTCTTTGGTATCCTGGCGCCCTGGTCCTGAAGGCGACCAAGGGCACTTTCTGACATAGCCGCACGCATTCCGCAACTCATCAGAAACGAGGAGAAGAAATGCCAACAGCACTGGAATTGCTGCGAGAGGGACGAAGGGACGAGATCTGGCAAAAGTACTGCAGTTTCATTGATTTCAGCATTGAGGATGTCATGGAGCTCCAAAGGCGTCTGCTGATGGAGCAGATTGCTCTGCTCAGCAGATGCGAGTTGGGACGTATGCTTTTTGGCAACGAGGCACCTACCAGCGTCGAGGAATTTCGAGAGACAGTGCCGCTGACCACGTACGAATTCTATGCCCCGTACTTGCTGCAGAAACGGGAGGACGTACTGCCGGCCAAGCCCCACTGGTGGCTTCATACCGCGGGAAGATCGGGGGAGTATAAACACAAGTGGATACCTTACTCCGAGGAGATGATTCACACATTTGCTGACTGTTCAATCGCTGGCCTCACTTTGGCCTCCAGTTCCAGGAGAGGGGAGTTTGTTTTCGAAGAGGGTGACATCATGCTTTTTGCTTTGGCTCCCTTCCCCTACGTCTCTGGCGCCGTAGCCGTGGCCCTGGAGAGGGAATTCAACTTCGCCTTCGTCCCTTCGATGGAGGAGGCGGTGCAGATGGAGTTTCAGGAGAGGATTCAGGAGGGATTCAGGCTGGCACTCAAGACAGGCCTGGATGCCTTCAATGGCCTGGCCAGCGTCTTGGCCATGATAGGGGATCGGTTCGTCGAGGGCGGAGGCAACATCCAGCCATCGCTCTACCTGCTGCATCCTCGGGTTCTGGCCAGACTCGTCAAGGGGCTAATCAAGTCCAGGCTGGCTGGGCGGAAGTACCTGCTGCCCAAGGATCTATGGACAGTGAAGTGTGTTGCGTGTGGAGGCACCGATACCGCTTTGTTCAAGAAACGGGTAGCAGAGTATTGGGGGCGCGAGCCCGTCGAGACTTTTGCCTGCACCGAGGGTGGGATCCTGGCCACCCAATGGTGGAACCGCAAAGGCATGACCTTTTACCCCGACGTCTGTTTCCTGGAATTTCTTCCTGAAGAGGAGCTCCCCAAGATCAGAGAGGATCCCACGTACAGGCCCAGCACTGTGCTTCTGGACGAGGTGGAGGCTGGGAAGCGGTATGAGCTGGTGCTCACCAATTTCCACGGAGGGGCCCTGGTGCGCTACCGCATGGGCGATATCCTGCAGATCGTTTCCCTCGCGGACGAGGAACTGGGGATTGACTTGCCGCAAGTGCTCTTTTACGCCAGGGCGGACGACATCATAGACCTGGCGTCCATCGCCCGTCTGACCGAGAGAGGAATGTGGCAAGCCATAGCCGACGCCGATTTTGAGTACGGCGGTTGGGTGGCCAGGAAAGAGTATCACGGCGGTGAGGTGATGCTGCACCTGTATATCGAGCCCAAGGGCGAGGTACAGGCAAGCGAGATCAAAGAGCGCATTGGGCAGAATCTGAGACAGTTGGAGCCGTCCTACGCCGACCTGGAAAAGATGTGGAGGATGGACCCGTTGCGCCTGACCTTGCTCCCTGTGGGCTCCTTCAAACGTTATTATCAGGCGCGTGTAAGAGAGGGGGCGGAGCTGGCTCACCTGAAACCACCCCACATGAATGCGTCCGATCAGGTTCTTAGCCTGCTCTTGGCAACAAACCCGGAGGGAGAGGCCGACTAAGAATGGCGCTGGGGCTCCACCTGAATCTCCAGACTATGGCTACATTGTTCGCTCTCCTTTGCTATGGGGGGCTGATCTATGTGGTCCTGCGCCACGGATTGCGCGGGAACCGCCTGAACCAAGTCTTTTCTCTCTATCTGCTCCCCATGGTGCTGTGGCAGTTGGCCTATTTGATGGTGTCTATCAGCGACAGCGCCGAGAGGGCCCTGTTCTGGTACGGGGTCGTCGTAGCAGTGGTATCGGGCCAATTCATCCTCTACTTCGTTTTCACCAGCACCCTCCTGCGCATCAGGAGCTCGAGCCCATTAGTGCAGGTGGGCTTGCTGGTGTGGGGATTGACCGTCGTTTGGATTCTGTTGGGTAAAGAGCCTACTTTTTTCACCGGCATTCAGCGAGATGCGGCTACGGGCTTGTTCGTGCCGATCTTTGGTCCTCTGCTGCCCATAGTCGCCGCTCCCAATTACGCCTTCCTGGGCTATGCAGTCCTTTGTCTTTTGCGGTCATATCGGAACACCAAATCCGACCTCCAGCGCAGCCGCATTCAGTATCTCCTGCTGGGTGTAGGTCTCGTTGTGCTGGGTAGCGCGGCCAATCTTGTTCCCCACTTCCAGCCCTACCCGATTGACGTTGGCGCCAATATCATCAATGCTTTCTGCATCGCTTATGCCATCTATCGCTACCAACTCCTGAACATCAGGCTTGTTGTGCGCAAGGGCCTGCTCTACTCTATCCCCACGGCGATCATTGGGCTTGCTTACTTCACTATTGCTTTCGCCGCCGTAAGGCTGTTCCATCTCGTGGCAGGCTATCAGCTTGTTCTCTCTCTGATCATAGGCGCTGTGACCGCTGTGGTTGTGGAGCCCTTGCGGAACAAAGTGCAGGTCTGGGGGGACGGCCATTTCTTCCGCGAGCAATATGACTCCAGCTTAATGTTAGAGGGTCTCAGCGGCACTGCTGCCTCTGTTCTCGATCAGGACAAGCTGACGGGTATGATCCTGGACGCGGTTACCACTACGATGCATATCGGGAGGGCAGCGCTCTTCCTGAAACAGGAGGGGAGTGGAGAGTTGCGTTTGGTGGCGCAGAGGGGGCTGGACGAGAGCCCTGATATCTGGCTGAGAGAAGACCATCCCATAGTGGATTGGCTGCGGCGTCACGCAGGCATACTGACCAGGCGTGATGTGGAGGTGCTGCCGCTTTTCAAAGCTCTTTGGGGCCAGGAAAAGGCGGATCTAGAAGGCATGGGTGCTGAACTCTTCATTCCGCTGAAGGTCAAAGGCGAGTTGGTGGGCATCTTTGCTGTGGGCTCCAAACTCTCAGAACAGGCTTACTCGCAGGCCGATCAGCTTACCTTGGCTACATTGGCCAATCAAACGGCAGTGGCCGTGGCCAATGCGCGCCTTTACACCGCGGCACAACGGCGCGGCAAGGAGTCGCTTGTTCTGCTTGACATTGCGACAGCGGTGAGTTCGACGCTGGACCTCACGCGCGTGCTGAAGCTTATCACACGTCGCACAGCCGAAGCTTGCGGAGCACATCGTTGCAGCATCTTTCTACTGGATGAGAAGCGGCAGCGCATATTGCCACTGATGTCGCAATTTGCTTCAGGAACAATGGACGAGCAACTCTGGGAGCGGTACAGACACAAGACCTATGTGGAACCAATTGATAATGTGCCTGCTCTGAACCAGGTACTTCTGGATCGTCAGCCACTTGTCTTGGATGCTGACACGATTGGTTGCCTGCCCGAGGGATGGGTCACGCCCTTCAATATCCATGCTTTGTTATTGGTGCCTCTGGTTTCCAGAGATCGTGTCATTGGCGCGATGGCTCTTGACCAGGTAGAGCCTGGAAAGCGTTTTGAACAGGAACAGATCAACCTGGCCGTGACCATAGGCAGTCAAGCGGCGGCAGCGATCGGAAACGCCAGGTTGTATGAACAAACGATCCAGGAGAAGGCCAGGGCAGAGGCAATTCTGCAGGAGACATTCAGCGGCATCGTAGTGGTGGACGCCAGCCTGCACCTTGTCTCCATGAACCCGGGTGCCGAGCAAATCACCGGATACACAGCAGAAGAGGTGCTGGGCAAGCGCATCGACGAGGTCTTTGGCGCAGAGATCGCAGCCCCCGGCAGTCCGCTGACCAGAGCCTGTGAGACTGGCGCGAAAGTGCCACCGGCAGAGACTGTGCTGTCTGTCAGACAAGGGAGCAAGGACGTTTTGCTTGGCGTGACGCCATTGCCCACCGGAAACCAGTCGCCCGCAGGCTGCCTGCTGAGTTTCACGGACATAAGCAAGCTCAAGGAGGTCGATCGTCTCAAGTCCAGCATCGTAGCCAACGTATCGCACGAACTACGCACTCCATTGACTAGCATAAAGGCCTATTCCGAGTTGCTGCTTGCCGGCGCTGAAGACGAGGATGCCAAGCTGCGGCAGGATTGGCTGGAGGTGATTGATCAGGAAATCGACCGTGTGATAGGCCTGGTCAATGACATTCTGAACCTGGCGCGCCTGGAGTCGCAGCGCGTCAAGTTGACTAAGAGACCGCTTGATCTGGGAGGGTTCATCACCAGCGTGGTGGACTTGCTCCAGGTTCAGGCAGAGCAGCGCAACGTAACCGTAACACTGGACGTACAGCCTGACTTGCCACAACTGCTGGCAGATCGTGGGCTGATGGAGACGGTGGTCAAGAACCTGGTAGGCAATGCTATCAAGTTCAACCACGAGGGCGGCCGCGTTCACGTTTCTGTCTGGGAGGATGGCGAGAACCTGCTGTTCTCTGTGCAGGATTGGGGAACGGGCATCCCAGAGGATGCGATTCCTCACCTGTTCACCAAGTTCTTCAGGGCAGCGTCGAGCGATGCCGCTGCAGTTCAAGGAACTGGCCTGGGCCTGGCCTTGGTCAAGGAGGCTGTCACTGCACATGGCGGACACATCGAAGTAGAGAGTGCATCGGGCAAGGGCAGCCGCTTCACAGTGGTCCTCCCCAAAACAGGCTATCTTGCGTTGGACGAGAGGAACACTAGTCGAGAGGAGTTGGGCACGACAGTTCCTAGCTCTATCGATAGTGACAAAGGATGATTGTCAGTGGGTCGCTTGGTGAGGCAATTTGAGCACACTCCATCGGCTGTGGACCATGGCTGCATCTCCCTCAAGCTCATTTCGGTGCGCAGTGGAGTGTTTTGTCTAGATTTCTGGTCTCAATGTTCATGTGGTATACTGTAATGGAACAGTCCGGTGACGCAACAGCAACCCGTAGTCTGCCGATGAATCATTCGCGCCAGCACATCGAGATGCGACTTGACGCTTGGCCCAGGATGGGGGCTGTACCGAATTGCTCGAGCACCCTATTGAGTTTGGCCAGCAACTTGTCATTTGAGTTCAAGGCAGACTCCAGTGATAAGATGTTTGCGGAACATGCCTGGATGGACAGAGAGCGAGAGGAGGCCAATACATGAGCGATAAGGGCAGATTGCTGATCATCGAGGATGATGCCGAGCTGGTAGGGGCGCTCGAAGTGTATTTCTCTCGAGCGGGCTACGAGGTCATCACTGCCGTGAATGGTCTTGAAGGCTTGCAGACACTGTATAACGTGCGCCCTGACATCGTGGTTCTGGACATAGCGATGCCCAAGATGGATGGATGGGAGGCCTGCCGCCGCATTCGCGAGCTGTCGGATGTGCCCATTGTGATCCTCACTGCGCGGGTCCAGGAGGATGAACGGGTGAGAGGCTTGAAGCTGGGAGCGGATGACTATGTCGTCAAGCCGTTCAGTTTGAGGGAGCTTGAGGCCCGTCTGGAGGCCGTGCTGCGTCGGGTACCGGAGGCGAAAGCGCGTAGAACTGGACCCCTCTTTGCCAATCAGGAACTGGCGATAGATGCCGATCGCTTGCTGGTGACGCGCGACGGCAAGCGCATTGACCTCACGCCTACTGAACTGCGGCTCCTGCTGTTCTTGGCAGAGAATGTGGGCCGGGTGTTGACGCATCGCCAGATACTGGACAAGGTCTGGGGTGACGAGTACTCAGACGATGCGGACTATGTCAAACTCTTCGTCTACCGGCTGCGGCACAAGATTGAGCCCGATCCCAAGCATCCGCGATATATCCTGTCGGAACGGGGGATTGGCTATCGTTTTGTGGATCCGTTTGCCTAGCCTGACGTAGCATATCCTGCGACTGCCAGGTTCGGTGTTGTCCTCTTGAGCGTTCAAGCCTGGAAGGTTCACCCTTCCAGGCTTTTGTGTTCTCAGTGCTCATTTCCCACCATCCTACACTCCGCTGACCAGTCATGGTCTGGTTGCCGGCACTTGCTCAAGTGCCGGACGTTCTGTTGCTGCCACTCCACCTGGTGACGGGTGGTAGTGTGTCCTTGGTTCAGGAAATGCTGCATATGCAGTATAGGGGCTCGTCCCCGTCCGTGACGCCCACAAGGGGCTATGCTACATACTCATCTGCTCTCGGGACCCAATTTCCTGAGCCAAAGATACTGTACCTGACGGGTGCTCCTCTTTGTGCTGTCTGGTCTCTGCGGTATAATGCGAGCAGGTTGTCTTACGGAGGAGCGGATGCCCAAAGGGATTACAATCGTTGGATTGGGGCCGGGTGCGCCTGGCCTTCTTACTGTGGAAGCACAGCAAGTGTTGCAGGGTGCACCTGAAATTTACCTGCGCACACGAAAGCATCCTACTGTGGCAGCTCTGCCGCCATCCGCCAGGGTATACTCCTTCGACTCTGTCTATGAGAGTGCCAACACCTTCGAGGATGTCTATGCCGAGATTGCCTGGCGAATTGTGGAACTGGGCGAGCGCAGCGGCGGGGTCGTCTACGCTGTGCCCGGCCACCCACTGGTCGGCGAATCCTCCGTGCAGCGCATCCTGAGCCTGGCGGAGGACCGTAACCTGACGGTGCGGATCGTCGAAGGTCTGAGCTTTATAGAGCCTGTTTGCACTCTGCTGAAACTTGACCCTCTCGATGGCCTACAGATTGCGGATGCCACGGCGCTGGCAATGCGTCATTACCCAGAGTTCAACCCAGATCTGCCTCTGCTGATCAGTCAGCTCTATAGCCGCGACCTTGCTGCAGACGTCAAGCTCGTGTTGATGATGGTCTATCCTGAAGACCAGCCAATCATACTCATCCGGGCGGCGAGTACAGGGGAAGAACCGCTGCTGGCGATGCCCCTTTATGAGTTGGATCGCTGTGAAAAGATCGACCACCTGACCTCGTTGTACGTGCCGCCGTTTTCGGATCCGGGTTCACTTGCGGCGTTCCAAGAGATAGTAGCCCATCTGCGGGCGCCGGGAGGCTGTCCCTGGGACCGGGAACAGACGCACGGTTCTCTGCGTCCGTATCTCTTGGAAGAAGCCTACGAAGTATTGCAGGCCTTGGATGACGAGGACATTGCCTCTTTGAAGGAGGAGTTGGGCGATCTCTTGCTGCAGATCTTGCTGCATACGCAGATTGCCATAGAACAACATGAATTCAAAATGGCTGATGTTGTGGCACACATTGTGGCCAAGCTGAGGCGCCGGCACCCTCACGTTTTTGGCCAGGTGCAGGTCTCCGGTACGCAAGAAGTGCTGGCCAACTGGGAGCGGATTAAAGACGAGGAGAGGAATCACGAGCGGGGTAAGGGAACCCTGTTTGGCGTTCCGGCTGCCCTGCCTGCTCTTTCGCGCGCGCGAGCGCTGCAGAGTCGGGCGGCACGGCTGGGATTCGATGGGCCCAGTATCGGCGCGCTGTGGGCCGAGATTGAGGATGAGTGGCAGGAGCTACGTAAAGCAGCAAAAGAGGAGAATGCAGCGGCCGAGTTGGGGGCTTTGCTCTTCTCTGTGGTTGACTTGGCACGCCAATTGAACATTGATGCGGAGTGTGCGCTCCGCCAGGCGGGGACGAGCTTTGAGCACCGCTTCGAGGACACTGCAGGCGAACGGACCGCGTAGGGAGGCCAACTTTCAGACCGGGAAGGGGCATAGCAGGATACACTGTAGGAGCAGGGGCAAGAACGAAGCGGCTGGCCACTGGCAGAGTGGTCAGCCGCGCTTGTAGTCGGGGCGAGAGGATTTGAACCTCCGACCCCAGCGTCCCGATCGCTGTGCGCTACCAGACTGCGCTACGCCCCGACTTGGCTATTATACACGATTCTCCTGGTAATGGCAAACAGGCTTCTTGCGAGCAGGTGAACGAAGGGAACGAGATACAGGGTGCTGCGTTAATGGCCAGAGTCCGGCAACCGTCTTTACGTGACAATTGGGCCTAAGGGGGTTCAGCAACCTTTGGTGCATGAAGTAGTGAGTCGACTACAGAGATCGGTGCGCTTGCTTGCCACCGTGAGCATAGTTGTCAGCAGCTTGTGGGGCGCCGGCTGCCAGCGGAAGCCGAGCTTTGACGGCCGCCTGAACCAAGTCGTTGAGCCGTACCGCTTCAGCATTCTGGGATGGTCGTTGGACAAGATGCTGCACGCTGATAGGCCGCTGGCAGGAAGCGAACGCTGGGATCCCGGGGATCCAGCCGCAACAGAGTTGGTGCTGAATTACTTTTCGCTGGTTGATCGAATACGAGCGCTACAAGCCCAGATCAACGCCCTCGCGGTTTCTGAAGATCATCAGCCATTGGCAACACGAGAGGAAGAGCTGCGCCGGTTGCAGCAACGGAAGCTGGCCTTGCGGGATTCTGTGGAATGGATCATCGGGAGGCAGATCAGGGAGACTCTGAATGCGCAAGGCATTTTCAATCCTGCAGACAGGTACATTCCTCTGAAAGTCGGGTTCCCGCCCATGAATTTCGAGCTGGACGAATTGCCTCACATCCTTGTGGTTTCACCACGCGAGCGCATCGAGAGCATGCGGGAAGTGGTACTGGTGCAGGCCCTCGATCGCGAAACGGCAGAGGGCATCGAAGCCAACGTGGATGCTCTGGGCGTTTCGTCTTTGGTGGTAGGGCTGGGAGGATTCGGGGGCACCTATCCTACTTTCGTCGCCGATGATATCACGCTGCAGTGGACGATTCCCACGGCGGTCGAGGAATGGCTCCACCAGTATTTGGCCTTCACTCCGCTCGGGTTTGCGTATGTGCTGGATCAGATTGGCCTATCCCGCAACTATGAAATCGCCACGTTGAATGAGACGTTGGCAGGTGTTTTCAGCGACGAGGTTGGTGAACTCGTCCTTGAGAGGTACTACCCTCGCTATGCCGCGCAACTGCGGGCGGCGCAGCGTGGTGCGCAGGAGCCTACTGAAGGGGAGTTTGACTTTGACCAGGAAATGCGCCAGATAAGGCTCACTGTTGACGACTTCTTAGCCAATGGACAGGTTGAGCGAGCTGAGCAGTTTATGGAAGAATGCCGGCAGTATCTGGCGTCTCAAGGGTACTACATCCGGAAGCTGAACCAGGCCTATTTCGCTTTTCACGGCACGTATGCAGATGAGCCGACTTCGGTTGATCCCCTCGGAGAACAGATGAGGGGATTGAGAGCTCAGAGCCCCTCACTGCGAGCGTTTCTGAACACAGCATCTGTGATTACCAGCCGTCAGCAACTGCTCGACCGCCTGGGGGCACCACCCGCTGTTCGGGAGTTGTCTTCGGCTGGCCAACCTGGGTCTATAACTGCAAGGGAGGAGTTCCTCCGGGCACAGCCCTTTGTTTTGCTACATCAGCGGAAGAATCTGCTTTGCTCGGCATTCCGCCACGTCTATCAGCCGGGCAAAGCCTTTGGGGTCGAATAGCTGGCGTCCGAAGTAGCTCTCATCAAGCGCCTGCTTGTACTGCTGCTTGCCCACTCTCAGTGCATTCTCGAAGCTGTCTGTACCGGTCAAGGTGGTTTCGAGGAACTCAAATTGGTCAACGCCGCGCCAGATGCGCCAGCCGATGAAGGAATGTCCTGGCACGATAACGATGAACGGTTCGAGATTGGCAAGTTCCAGCAAGCTGGCATAGAGAACAGTACCATCTGCGCAGTTGGCTCGGCTCCCATCCTCGTGCAGGCTGGTTGCTGGCCAGCGCACGCGTTGTGTGATCTGCCCTTCCTGTTTGCCAAAGCTTAGTGGCGAGTTGACGTATGCCAGGCGGGCATCCCGTTTCACGGCGCTGTAGATGGCGCGCACTTGGTCCCGCGTAACGTAGCGGGCTTCTTCGATGCTGTTCGCCCCCTGATAGCCGGCGATCTGGTGTTGCGGATGGTAATCCAGCGCTTTGCGCAAGAGAGCCTCGACCTCTAGTGCGTGCGGCGTAACAAAGGCGCAGAGATAGTCCGTCAAATCGATGATGCTTCCGTCAGGCGCGCGGATGCCTAGCAAGGCTGTGTCGTAGGCATGAAGCTTGATGGGATATGTCTGGTCATGCAATAACAGTTCGTCACCGCTGCCGAACTGGGGATCGTGACGCGCAGGGTAGCCGGGCGAATCTCATTCAGAGTCATGCAGGGCCCTTGCTGGAGCACAGGGAGCAGTGTGACTTTTGAGCATTCGCCTGCGGGCACGGTAACACTGGAAACTGCTGCGTCACTGAATCCTTCTATGCTGGCCTGGGCATAGACTTGGGCAAACTTGCTGGCTTCTGCACAGTTGTCTATGCGGATTTCGACCAGTGGAAAGTCCTTCGCGGAGAGATTGTGACAGAAAGCGGTGGGCACGACAGAAGTCAGCAACTTCACCGATACCTTGGGAGCAGCACCTTGCGATGGGGCCTCGGCCTGGGCGACGCCAACCTGTTCCGCCAGTTGGCGAATCACCTGGGCGTACATTGCATTGCGGGGTACCGCCAGGCCAGTCTCGTCACGGATAATGCCCAGCAAGTGCAGTTTCTCTTGGCGTAAGTCAAAGTACCTGAATGGTGTGGGACGCTGCAGAGCCTGAAAGGCGGCATCTATCAGGGCGGGATCCTCCAGGGCACTGCGCACGTGGCGGATGTTTTCATCGCTGCTCATCATCAAATCACGCGCTCTGATGACCCAGGAAGGATCCGCGGTATCATTCTCTTGCGCCAGGAATTCGACAAGATAAGCACCGATGCGCTGGGTCAGATAAGGATGTCCGTGCGTCTGCTGGTAAGTGGCCTCGGCAAGTTCATGGACCAGACCTACTTCAATGCGCATGCCAGCGAAGCCATATGCCATCAATTGCTTCGTTTCGCCCAGCGTTAGGTCAGGCAAGTAGATCTTGGTAGCGATGTTACTGAATGGTGAAACCATCGTCATGGTAAGATTCTGTAGTTCGCTACCACCGGCGAGGAGGAAGACAAAGCGGCCCAGTGCTTCAAATCCCGTGAGCAGACGGTTGCTGAATATTGCACGCAGCACATTCGCCATGTAAATCGCCGTGTTTTGCGGTAGAGCGCCTATCTCGTCCACCAGTATGGCTACGTTGCAGCCTGCATAGGGCAGCTCGCACAGCAGTCGTTCGAAGCCAGAACCACTGCTGATTCCATCTGCGAAAGGCAACAAGGCAGGAAAGCCCAACTGCTTCACCACTTCGGTGGACACGAACTGGAAGAGATCAGAAGGAGCAGCACCGGGGATCATCTGTAGATTGACCAAGACGGATAGACCACGGGGTCCAAGTTCCTTCTGTAGCCGGTGGAGGAAGCTGGTTTTGCCCATCTGCCTGGCTCCTACCAGGGTGACATACGAACGCAGTGGACCCAGGCAGAGTGCACGCACCTGCTGTATTTGCTCCTGGCGGCCGACAAAGAGCTTACTGTCTGCTGGCAGAGGACCTCTGAAGTGAAAGTGCGCCATAGGCTGTTTCCCCATAGTCTCGATTTCCCGGTTGAGCGTCACGCTTCCCCAGCGCCACATAGATAGCGGTTGTTCCCATGAAATGCTCGTATGCCTTGGCACAATGGCGTTGGTTTGGAACAGCCGAATATTACATCAGTTCGACATTGCGGTCAAAGCGAGTCTGGAAGAGCAACGGGCTCTCGGGCAGTGGGAAAAGCCGTCAGATGCTGCCAGTTTGTCCTATTGTGGTAGAGTTAGATATATGGTTCGAATGCTCAGAACTGTGATCAGTACCCCGACTATTCTCATCAACGTTCGAGTTGGCAACTTCTTGCAGACGTAGGCTGCCAGGGGGGCAGCTATACCTCCCCCGATGATCAAGCCAAGGATGATTGTCCAATGCGTGAGCCCAATGGTCAGGAAAAAAGTCATGGACTCGCACACAGTTACGAAGAACTCTACCAAGTTTACCGAACCAATTACAAATCTGGGATGATTTCCTGTCGCCACCAGAGTGCTCGTCACTATTGGGCCCCAGCCACCTCCTCCGATGGCATCAAAGAACCCTCCTACCAATCCTAATGGAAACATGTGGTTTCTGCTGGCTTTCTCTTGGACTTGTTGGAACGACTTTCGGAGAATGACCAAGCCCATCACCAGCAGGTAGATGGAGACGATGGGCTTGATTATCGAGGCTGGCACTGCAGTAAGAATGTACGCTCCCGAGATCCCGCCTATGACTCCAGGAATCAGAAGTTGCTTGACCAAGTCCTTGTCAACGTTGCCAAGTCTCAGGTGTGAGAGCCCCGATACACTGCTTGTGAATACCTCTGCGGCGTGAACACTGGCACTTGCAGCGGCTGGTGGAATGCCGATGCTGAGCAAGAAGGTGGTTGAGCTAACTCCGTAGGCCATTCCGAGGGCGCCATCAATCATCTGGGCCACAAAGCCGACGATGATGAAAACGACGATGTTTGGGGTGGTCATCTTACCTCCTTAGTCAAACAGGTGATTTCAGTTAATGCGCTTTGCCCAGTAGTGATAGCTTAGGGTGCAGGTGCTGGGCCCACGTTCAGTTTGCTGAGTGTGTACCAAACAAATCCGCTGTGACCAAAGATGAAAGCGGCGCCTCAATGCTCAAGACTGCGCAGAGGAACTCGCAAAGTCCAGTACCATGATAGGCAGGAAGAGCGACATGGTTCACTGTCCCTCTGTCACAATGTGTAGTATCTCTACAGGATTAGTGAACAAGGCGGCGAAAATGTAGCAACCCCTTCGAAGGGGTTGCTGCAGAATTACCGCGATGATAGCGTCATTTGCATGAATTGTCAAATCGAGTTGACAGGACCATCCGCTTGTTCCGCGGTCGTGCGTGAGGAAGCCAATTCCCCGCGCACACCGTAAGTGGTCAGTTCGAGCAGCCGTGCCGGGAGGATGCGGTTACGAAGCGGCTCAGTATGGGTAACTGCAACGCGGATGTAGTTGTCGGTCAGACCGCTCCATTGATCAGCTTTCCCGCTTTCCCAAAGCACATCCATCATCCTGCCGAGGAAGCGACGGCGGAAGGCCTCGCTGCTTTGGCGGGCTATCCCGGCCATACGTTTGCCACGCTGCTTCTTGGTCGGTGGAGCAATCTGCTGGGGCATGGCAGCCGCCTCTGTGCCCGGACGTGCCGAGAAGGGAAACACGTGGATTCGTGCGAAATCCATGCTGGCCACAAAGTCGGCGCTCGCGGCAAACTCCTGCTTGTCTTCTCCTGGGAAGCCGACAATCACGTCGGTAGTCACAGCAAGATCGGGTATGGCGGCGCGTGCGTTGCGCACCAGCTCCGAGAATTGTGCCGTCGTATAGCGCCGGTTCATGCGCTTGAGCGTGGCGTCACATCCGCTCTGCAGCGGCAGGTGCAGATGGCGACACAAGCGCCGGTTCTCCCAGAGCCGCAGAAGGTCTGGCGCCAAATCCCAGGGCTCGATGGAGGAAAGCCGCAGGCGGGAGAAGCGGGTGTGTTGTAGTATTTTGCGCACCAAGTCGGGCAACGTCTCGTCGCGCTCGCGTCCATAAGCGCCAATGTGTACACCGCTGAGAACGATCTCTTGGTAGCCCTCGCTCTGTCGGGCAAGGATCTCGTCAAGGATGGCGCGCATTGGCCGGCTGCGCTGCCGTCCACGAGCCACGCGCACAATGCAATAAGTACAAGCATTGTTGCAGCCATCCTGGATCTTGACAAAGGCACGGGTGTGCAGACACGCAATGGATGCGTGCTGTTCGGGGCGAGGGGAAAGGACGGGGAAACCAAGCCGTTCAGCGACGTTGTCCACCAGGCGCTCTTTGTCTGCTGTCCCAAGTACGAGGCTCACACCGGGCAATCGGGCTGCTTGCCCTGGGTGAATCTCCGCAAAGCAGCCAGTGACCACGATTGGGGCCTGGGGGTTGCCTCTGGCGCAGCGTCGTACCATCTGGCGCGACTTGCGTGACGCCACGTGTGTCACCGTGCACGTGTTGAGGATGCACAAATCGGCGTTCGCTGAGGATTCGACGATCTCGCAGCCCGCCGCTGCCAGCCTGCGCGCCCAGCTTTCCACTTCGCTCTGGTTGAGCTTGCAGCCCAGAGCTCTCAGATACACTCTCATGGCGGTCTAAAGCGTGGCCTTCAGTGCCTGTTCAAGTGCGGCCTCTTCAGAGGGGAGAACGGTGCGCAAGTCAAGTACAAAGGCATCCCGTTCGATCCGGCCGATCACAGGAGGAGAGCCCAGGCGCAGTCTCTGTGCCAGCTCGTGGGGAGCATCGACGTCAATGGCGACCAGACCTGTGGGCAGCGTCTCTCCGGGCAGTGAACCTCCACCCACCGCGGAGAACCCGGCGATGACCGTCGCTTGCACGCCGGCATCGCGGAGCCACTCGACAAGGGCCGCAGCGCGGGGCTCGATCTGCTCGATATCCATGGTCAGCATCCGCCAGACAGGTACCTGTTCCAGCGCCTCGCCTTTGAGATAGTGCAGCAGTGTTGCCTGCAGGCCGGCGATGACTGTCTTGCTGACTCTCAAGGCTCTGGTCAAGGGGTGGCGCTTGAGCACATCGATCAATGCCTTTTTGCCCAGGATGATCCCAGCCTGTGGTCCGCCCAGCAGTTTGTCGCCGCTAAAGCAAACGAGATCGACACCCGTGGCCAGGCTTTCCGGTACCGCTGGTTCGTGGCTGAGGCCAAATTGAGCAGTATCGAGGAGGGCGCCACTGCCCAGGTCTTCCACCGCCAGCAAATCGTGTTGTTGTGCCAGAGTCACCAGATCAGCCAATGGCGTCTGGTGGGAAAAGCCAATCAGGCGGAAGTTGCTGGTATGCACGTGCAGCAACATGGCCGTATCCGGGGTAAGCGCAGCCTCATAGTCCCAAAGGTAAGTGCGGTTGGTGGTGCCCACTTCGACCAGGCGCGCGCCGCTTTGGGCCATCACTTCTGGGATACGAAATCCACCGCCGATCTCTACCAGTTGTCCTCTGGAGATAATGACCTCGCGCCCTTTGGCCAGGGCGGTCAGGATGAGCAAGACAGCCCCGGCGTCATTGTTTACTACCAGGCCTGCTTCTGCTTCCGTCAGCCGGCAGAGCAGTTCTTCCGCGTGGACGTGGCGAGAGCCTCTCTTGCCGGCTGGTAGGTCATACTCAAGATTGCTGTACGCACTTGTCTCCTGCATTGCCTCTTGCGCGGCCAGGCTCAGCGGCGCACGCCCCAGGTTGGTGTGTAGGATCACACCTGTGGCATTGATGACCGGATACAGGCTGGGACGCAACAGGTTGGACAGCCGTGTCGCGACTCTTGCGCTGAGGTTCACCTTGCTGGGACACATATCACCGCTCAGGATAGCCTGCCGTGTGTCCGCGAGCACTTCCTGGATGGCGGTTACTGTCAGTTTGTGGCTATGCTCTCGCAGCATGGCCTGGATGCCAGCCTCTTTCAGCAGCTTGTCTACACTGGGCAGTTTCCTCAGCTCTCTTTGTACCGTTTTTTCTATTGCAGCTTTCATATCTTTCCCAACCCGTCCCATCCATAGGTGTCAAGGTCGATGCGCCCATTGTGATCAAATTCGACACCTTCGTCCTCCAATCGTGCACGCTGGGGGTTGAAACTGCCGTGTATGGGGCGCGTGCTCAGCCTGCCTTGAGCGTTAACCACTCGATGCCAGGGTACGTCGTGCGGACAGGTGCGCATGGCCCAGCCTACTATCCGGGCTTGTCTGGCGTTGCCGAGTGCGGCGGCGACCTGGCCATACGTGACTACGTGTCCTTCTGGCACTTGCTTCACCAACTCATATACCTTCTGGAAGAAGCCTTCCTTTTCATCTTTTGATGTCTTTGGGCTCATGGAACTGGCCTTGCTCCCTATGATGGGTGCGTCAATGCCAGGGATGGGCAGACATCAAGATCCCAACTGTGTCGCTCTCCGGTCATATACTTGAAATAACCAGTTGAGGCGACCATGGCAGCATTGTCGGTACACAATTCGGGTGGCGGGTAGCGTACCGGCACGTTCAATCGGGCTACCATCTGCTGGCGGAGGAGCGTGTTGCTGGCTACTCCGCCGGCGAGCAGTACCTGTTCGACCTGGAATTGCTCTGTCGCACGCTTCGTCTTCTCCACCAGCACATCGACCACTGCAGCCTGGAAGCTGGCTGCCAAGTCGGCCAATGGCAGTCTGCGCAGTAGCGGTGCGGTACGCGAGGTCACCATCCTCGATCGCTGTTTGAAGGGTTTCCTGCCCCTTCCCTCGTACTTCTGTACAATGCGCAGCACGGCGGTCTTGAGCCCGCTGAAGCTAAAGTTGTAGCCATCTTTGAGCATCGGCCGGGGCAAATCAAACCTCTGTGGGTTGCCGCCTCCTGCCTGGGCCTGGATTGCGGGGCCACCTGGGTAGCCCAGACCGAGAAGCCGAGCCACTTTGTCGAACGCTTCTCCGGCCGCATCATCCACGGTACGACCGAGCACACGGTACTGCCCGTGCCCTGTCATCAATACTAGATCGGTGTGTCCGCCAGAGACAATCAGACAAATCAGTGGAAATCTGGGCGCGGGCAATGGTTTGATTTCTTCGTTGGTCCCCTCAGCGGGAGTGAAGAGCCAGTTTGCATACAGATGAGCCTCCAGGTGGTTCACGCCGATAAGCGGCAATGCTGTGGCCCAGGCGATGGCTTTGGCCACGTTTACGCCAACGAGAAGCGAGCCGACCAGTCCAGGTCCAGAAGTGACGGCAAGTGCATCCAGGGCCGTCCATTCTGCTCCGGCCGCACCGAGTAGTGTCTCTTCAAGGACGGGCACAATGTCCAGTATGTGCTGTCGGGATGCCATCTCAGGGAAGACCCCACCATACTGGCGATGCAATTCGACCTGTGACGCCACCACACTGGAAAGAATCTTTCGGCCGTCCGCAACTACGGCCGCTGCGGTTTCGTCACATGAGGTTTCCAGCCCTAATATCAGCGACATTCGATCTTGCCTACATTACTCAGACAGGTGTGCCAGGTAGAGTTTGCTGCCATCGAGGAGAAAGACCTTCTTTTCTGCCTCGTCGACAAATATGCTTTTCAGGTCGTTCATGTACGTTGGGTCCCGGCCCCGGAATTGACGGACGAACTCACCCGCCTTGCTGAACTGAACAATGCGTTGATTCCCGGTATCCACAACGTAGATGTAGCCCCCTTCGTCCATGAACCCGGTGGCAAAGATGCTAGACGGATTGCTCAAAGGCTCATCGAGATTGTTCTGCGGGAAGGGAACGCCGACGCCCTGCTGGTATTTGGAGATTGCGCCATCCGAGTGCAGGGTGTACACGTTTCCATCAATAGCGATGTCCACCGCATTGCTGGCGTCGGCGCTGGTTTCGGCCTGGAAGTAGTTGCCTGGCGGTCCGTCATAACCATTGTTTGTCAGGACGTACCTGAGAACCTGGTTGGCCTTGGGATCCAGCAGATAGAATCTACCATAGTACCCTGCGGCAGCCACCGGCTCACTCCATGAGCTGTGGTCTGCGGAGGGGAGCAGCTGCAACCCTAACAGCGGGTCATACTGCAGCACGTGGCCCTTTTTGTCCAATATCAGCAGGTTGCTGGTGCCTCGCAGCCCGCCGGCTTCCACCCAGGCGATGTCGAGCAAATCGTCAACGATGGTTTCGCCACGTTGATCCCCCTTGCGCAGCAAGACCTGATCGCCCTCCAGTATCTGCAAGCCGTCCCTGGCGTCGTTCAGGATGTACTTGTATACCCGGTTTGTGCCCAGGTCAAGCACGTACACATCTATGCCATGGACAAGCACCTTGTGCAGATGGCTCTTGGCGCTCTCGGTGTCGGCAAACTCCTGCAATTCGCTGAAGTAGAAGATCCTGGAGACTTGATTGACGCGATCCAGCCAAGCCCGCGTTGCCTCTTGCTCATTCAGCAACTGCTCATCCTCTGGCTTTATTTCCAGAGCCTCGTTAAGCAGAGTCAGTGCTTCGGCCAGTCTGACTCTCTGTTCGGCTACAACGGGACTGGCTTCTGCGGCGGTTTTGGCCTCTTCGATTCTCTGCACCAGTCGCTGGAACTGGGCCTGCTGCGAGCGCTGGTACTGGAAACGCGTGATGACGAAGAGCAGGACAACAACAACCGGTATCAGCAGAGTGGCCCACAACCATCTCCTATCCATCTGTGTAGCTCTCTGCGCTCCCTTCCTGCTTGCATCCTGCTTCCTCCGCCCAATGGCCCGAGCGCGTGACTGCCTCTTGCGCTGCCCTGGTTCTGTTTCTGGCAGCACCCGCACCAGTATCGCACCGAGTCCCTGTCCGGCTTTGGTCAGTGCGCGGCGGGCTGACTCTGCTGCTCCTCTTAGATCAATGGATGGCAGGAAGCCTTCGGCCTCTTCTTCCTCTCCCATGAACTGGGGAGCGGTTGCCTTCTCCAGATCTTTCTCAGATTCCTCTTCACCTTCTGGGGACGGAAGGAACCACTTGCGAAATGCAGACGATGCTCTGACCCACAGACTTGGCGGTCCCACAGGGCTGGAAGGAGTACGCGACTCCTCCGCTTCTACTTGCATTGATGCTTGATCGGTTGCCAGCACCTCGATGGTCACTACCGAGAAATCCTCTCCCCGGGCCAGGCTTTCCAGGTTGCCACGTATCGTATGTGCACCGCGATGCAGGGTCGCGCTGGCGATTTCTTCATCGCTGGCCAGCTTGGCCAGTGAGGTGGAAGCCAGGATCAACACATCGCCTTCCCGCACATAGACGTGAGACAGTTCTGGCTCGATGTCTCGTCGCAGCCCTAACGGTGGTTGCTTGCCGACGTCTACGTCTTGCAGTGTCTTGCTGGTCAGCCAGGTAGACTCTTGCGGGAGACGCTGGAACTGCCCTTGGCCAACGTGGTAGAGCACTGCAGGGCCACACTGTCCTATGTAGGCATCTCGATCTTTCAGTACCACGCAAGTCACGCCAGCAATGCCACGCTCCTCGCGTGGAGCATTGAGGTTCTCCTCGAATAGGTAGGTGTTCGCAGCTTTGATCGCCAGACGCATGCCGGCGGTAACGCTGCCGGGTGTGTGGTAGCATTCCTGCACGATGCGGATGATTTGCTGTTGGATCTTGGCCGGGTCTGGAAAGCTCCCAACTGTCTCTACCAGGACATAGACGTTTCCCCGTTCATGCTTAGACGGGACAATAGGAGAGTGCTCAATGATACCTACGTTGCTGGCCCTTTCTTGCCACACGCCGTCTATGATGCTTAGTGAGTCTACGGACGTTTGCAGTCTCGTGTTCATAACGTTTCCCCTTCCCCGAGTTCTGAATCGCGAGCGAGAAGGAGGGTGCAGACGAAGCGGGCTGCCCCCTGCTCATGACTCCAGATCCATCACTCGCTGGCCATACTCCATTAGCTTCTCAATGCGTTCTTTGGACAACTGACGCAACTGGAGGTATCTCTCCAGCACCTGCGATGGCGTCATCTGTTCCACGGTTTGATCGCTGCCCAGGCGCAGCCGCGATACACGCTTGACGTCTCTGACCACAGCGGCTACCTTGAAAGCCTCACGCAGCCAATCGTGAATCTCGCGATCGCGCAGCAGGTGATTCTTCTCCATCGTGGTGTGAATGATAAGCCGGACAATGGCATCTTTGATATCGTGAGCGGCAATGGCTCGCTGAACCTGGGCCATTGGATCAGCGCCATCTGCTTGAACTTTGATGGTGACAAAGCGTCGAGTACTGGTGAGTTCCACGAATTTGAAGTCAGCCCTGCCTTTTTCTACCTCCACGACGACAAAACCCTTGGCTTCCCGCTCTTCTCCGAAGTCAATTCGATCCACGCTGCCAGCATAGACGAGGGGCGGGCGCTGGTTGAGGACTTGGTGGCGGTGGATGTGTCCTAGCGCTGCATAGTCAAATGCGTCGTTCTTCAGCAGGCTCGATGGAAGCACCAATTCCTGACCCAGCATCACGCTTCTTTCAGATCCATAGACGGCTCCTTGCACCGCACCGTGCACTGCTAGAATGGTCGGCAGGTCAGGATGCAAGCCCTCCACCTGTTTTTTCAGGATGTTCTCCAGCTTGCTGAGCGTTAGTTCTTCGATCTCAGACAGGGTGTGGTTCCTGTACTCGTCACGGCTGAGCAAATGGCTCCGTATGATCCAGGGCAGTGCTACGATCTGCACAGGCCCAGAACGGGTAGTGATGTGGTGCGTGGCTGGCCGTCGGCCCACATGGACGTTGGGAACCTCCAGAGTTGCAAAGATGTCCAGTGTGCTAGCGCGTCCCATAGTGCTCGGGATGTCGTGATTACCCGTCAGTAGAAACACGGGGATGTCTGCTGAAGCCAACTGTTGTATGCGCCGTGCGAACTCTCGTTGGTGGGTAGGGTTGGGATCACGGTTCTTGTAGGCGTCACCGGCAAAGAGCACCAGGTCAACCGGTTCCGCCAGTGCATAGTCTACCAGTTCGTCGAAGGACCGCAAAAAGTCCAAGAGGCGCGTGTGCAGACCGGTCGCCGCGTCTGGCCGGCCATAGTTCTCTACGCCCAGGTGCAGATCAGCGAAATGTAGAACCTTAACCATCGCTCATTCCCATTCGATCGTGGAGGGCGGCTTGCTGGTAATATCATAGACCACTCGGTTCACTCCAGCTACCTCATTGACGATACGGCTGGAGATGCGGGATAGCAAATCGCCAGGCAAGCGCGCCCAGTCCGCGGTGATGCCGTCCTCACTCACCACAGCGCGCACAGCCACCACATTGCCATACGTGCGGCCGTCGCCCATCACGCCAACGGTTTGTACGGGCGTAAGCACCGCAAAGTATTGCCAGATTCCTCGCGACAGGCCGGCCGAGGCAACCTCGGAGGTGACGATTGCGTCAGCGGCGCGCAGGCATTCCAGCCGCTCTGCGGTATCTTCGCCGATGATGCGTACCGCCAGGCCCGGGCCTGGAAAGGGTTGGCGGTACACGATCTCGTCTGGCAGGCCCAGTTCCTTCCCGATGCGGCGTACTTCGTCTTTGAACAGGTACCTGAGTGGTTCAACCAGTTCGAACTGCATGTCTTCGGGCAGGCCGCCCACGTTGTGGTGGGTCTTGATACGCGCTGCAGCTCGGGTATCCGCTGCATTGCTCTCAATGACGTCTGGATACAGCGTCCCCTGCACCAGAAACCTGACGCTTCCTAGCTTCTGTGCTTCCTCCTCAAACACCTGGATGAATTCCCGGCCGATGATGCGCCGTTTTTCTTCTGGGTCGATGACTCCGCGCAGGGCTCTCAGGAAGCGCGCTGATGCATCGGCGTATACAACACGCAGGCCCAGGTGTTTGCGAAACAGCGCCAGGTTGTGCCTGGCCTCATCCTGCCGCAGCAGGCCATGGTTGACAAAGATACAGGCCAGGCGCTCTCCAATGGCTCTGTGTGCCAGGGTGGCTGCAACGGTCGAATCAACTCCGCCGGACAGACCACAAATAGCCTTAGCGGAGCCTACCTGCGTGGCTATGGCGGCCACTGTGTTGGCAATGAGCGAAGCGGGCTGCCAGGTTCCATGGCAGCCACACACGCCAAAGAGAAAGTTGCGCAGAATGTCGATTCCCCGTGGCGTATGGATGACCTCGGGATGGAACTGCAATCCGTAGATGTGCCGTTGCTCATCTCCACATGCTGCAATCGGGGCATTATCGCTGCTGGCGAGCACACGAAATCCCGGCGGGCAGCGTTGTACCTGGTCCTCGTGGCTCATCCATACCCTCAGGTTCGCGGGCAGGTTGCGGAAGAGGGTGTGCGACGCATCGACTACCGTCAGTGCGGCAGGGCCGTATTCACGCTGTGTGGAGGCGATTACCTGTCCCCCCAACTCGTGGGCCAGCACTTGCATACCATAGCAGATGCCAAGCACAGGCTTGCCCAGCTCGAGCAGGTAGGACGGCAAGGATGGTGCATTGGGCTCATAGACGCTGGCTGGCCCGCCGGACAGGATAAAGCCCATGGGAGCCAGGCTTTCCACTGCGCTCTGCTCTGCGTTGTGACGGAATACCTGACAGTAGACGCCACACTCACGCACCCGTCGCGCGATGAGTTGGCTGTACTGCGAGCCAAAATCCAGTATGGCAACTGCTTCTTCATGATTGGCAAGAGAGGCTTCCGGCACCCGTTTTTCCCCTCGTTAATCGCCGAAGATGATGCGACCGTCGCTCATGTCGGTGACGGCCACCAATGACTCGACCGGCACGTTGAACTGAGACAGCAGAGATGCTCGCCCACCTTCGAAGGTTTTTTCGATCACGGCCCCGATGCCTACGAGCGTAGCTCCACTCTGTTGCACCAGAAGCGCAAGTGCGGAGATGGTCTGTCCGCTGGCGAGGAAGTCATCGACGATCAGCACCCGCTCATGAGCCTGCAGAAACTCTGGCGAGATCATCAATTCAACAAAATGCCCCTTGGTGTGCGATGGCGCCGATGCTCGGTAGGCGTTCTCAGGCATGGTGATAGGCTTGGTCTTACGGGCGTAGAGGACGGGCACGTTCAGGGCCAAGGCAGTGGTCAGTGCAGGGGCAATGCCGGAAATCTCGGCGGTGAGCACTTTGCTGACGCCACGGCCAGCAAACCGCTGAGCCAATTCGCGACCAACGGCCAGCACCAGGTTGGGATCAACCTGGTGGTTGATGAAGCTGTCAACCTTGAGGATGCCGCGGCCCAAGTTCTGGCCTTCACGGGCGATTCTATCACGTAGCTCCTGCATTTCTCCTGGTCATCCTCCTAAGGCTCATCCATTATGGGATCGTCCTAGCAAAGCAGTTATACAGTTTATGGTTGAAATTATACAGGGACTTGGCGCATTCCACAAACGTGTTCACGTTAGGCGTTCCGTGCATTCTACACTATAATGGGTGTTGATGGGCGTGCTGTATATAGTAGCCACACCGATTGGGAACCTGGAAGACATCACCTTGCGCGCACTACGCGTGTTGCGTGAGGTGAAACTGATCGCTGCTGAAGACACGCGAACGACTGCCAAGCTTCTGGCCCGCTACGGGATCAATACGCCTATGGTTAGCTTTTTTGAGCACAACGAGCTAATCAGACAGGACGCTATTCTGCGTGCCTTAAGGACGCAGGATGTGGCTCTGGTCTCGGAGGCGGGAACGCCGACGATATCCGACCCTGGTTACCGCTTGGTTCAGGCAGTGATCGCTCAGGGGGTGCCCATCATTCCTGTGCCAGGGCCTTCTGCTGTGGTGGCGGCCATCGCCGTGTCAGGCTTGCCCACTGACAGCTTTCTGTTCCTCGGTTTTCTCCCCCGGCGTCGCGCTGCGCGACAGCGCCGGCTGGCCACTGTTTGTGATCAGACAAGTACCCTTGTCTGCTTTGAATCTCCACACCGTTTGCTGGCTGCGCTGCAAGATGTGCTTGAGATTCTCGGTGACAGGAAGATGGCAGCGGCGTGTGAACTGACCAAAATGTACGAGGAAGTATGGCGCGGCACGGTGGGTGGAGCGCTCGCTCACTTCAGTCAGACGCGGCCGCGTGGTGAGTTCACGCTGGTGCTTGCCGGTGCGGTTGGATCGGGAGAGCCTGCCTGGGAGGAAACGCGCGTGCGGCGGGCTCTGGGCAAGCTGGTTCAGAGCGGCGTGAGCCGCCGGGATGCCGCAGCACGAGTTGCCGAAGTGGCCCACTGGGCCAGACGTGATGTATACCGCTTGGCGGCGCAAGAGCCAATCTGCGAGAATGCTGAGGAGGAAGGACATGCTGGAGCTGGATGCTCCTGACAGGTTTGTCGAATTGGATCCACAGGGAATGCTGTCCTCTATTGCTGGACTGCCACAGCAGTGTGAGGATGGGTGGAACGAGATTCAGGACGTCAAGCTGCCCGATGAGTATCGCCAAGCCCGTCAAGTCGTGATTGTGGGTATCGGCGGTTCGGCCATCGGTGGCGATTTGCTGCGCACGCTGCTGATCCAGGAGTGCCCCATTCCGATTGCTGTGCATCGCGACTATGTCCTGCCCGCCTTTGTTGACCACAGTACTCTGGTTGTCGTCTGTAGTTACTCCGGCAATACGGAGGAAGCGATGCTCGGTTTTGACAGCGCGCTGCAGAGAGGAGCACGGCTGATTTCCATCACCACGGGCGGGGAACTGGAACGGCGAACGCGCAAGCAGGGCTTGCCGCTGTGTTTATATCACTATGAGACGCAGCCCCGTGCAGCGCTTGGCTACTCTCTGATGTTCCTGCTTGGGGTGGTGCAGTGCCTGGGTTTGGTCAGCGACAAGTCAGCGGATGTGGCTGAGGCGGTCGCGGTGATGAGACGGTGGCAGGCCGAGATCAAAGAGTCGGTGCCCACAGCCGAGAACGCGGCCAAGCAATTGGCCCTGAAGCTCTACCGGCGGCTGCCGGTGGTGTACGCGGCAGAACACCTGAGTGAGGTTGCCCGTCGTTGGAAGGGGCAATTCAACGAGAATAGCAAGTCCTGGGGCGTTTTCGATGTGCTGCCGGAACTGAATCATAACAGTGTGGTGGGTTATCCCTTGCCGCCTGACCTGTCCGGACTGGCACATGTGCTGATGCTGACCTCATCGTTGAACCATCCGCGCGTACTTCTGCGTTTCAATATTACCAGCGAGTTGTTACAGCGGCATGGGTACGCCTACGACGTCATTGAGGCACGTGGCAAGTGCACGCTGGCACAAATGTTGTCAACCGTCCACCTTGGTGACTATGTCAGTTACTATCTGGCGATGTTGAACGGGGTAAATCCCTGGTCTATTGGAAACATTGAATTTGTGAAGGAGCGTCTAGGACGGCCAGAGACGGAAGCCTAAATTACACCAGGAGGTGTGCATGGACTCGGGAATGGTGAGCAAGATTGACAAAGCAAGGCGTTATGCCGAAGAAAGGGAGCGGGTGCGCTTTGCGCAGTTTGAGGTAAATTTCCGCGGGAATCACAGTACCTACACTGTGGGCTACGATAAGGGTGTTTGGCGCTGTGGCTGCAGGTTCTTTGCTCAAAGAGGCGTGTGCAGCCATACTATGGCCATGGAACGAATCCTGGCTGGCATGTTGTCGGAGGAGGGCTCGTCCGATTAGGCGCGAGTTCCCAGGATGGCCGCACATTGGTAGGCAAAGAGCTGCTTCTCACTACTGGCAGATGAAGGCACTCTGGCACTGCTAGAGTGATGCATTTCAGAGGAATGGGGGTGGTGCAAACATGCAGGTGGGCATTGTTGGTGCAGGCATTGCAGGGCTGACAGCAGCGTATGAGTTGGGCAAGGCCGGTCACAAGGTGACTGTGTTTGAGCAGGAGGCACAGGCCGGAGGCCTGTCTGGGACATTCAAGGACGAGCGCTGGGAGTGGCCCCTGGAAAAGTTCTATCATCACCTGTTCGCTTCCGATGACATTGTGCTGAACTTGAGCCGGGAGCTCGGGCTGGGCGACAAGATTTTTTTCCCTCGACCAATCACAGCCATCTGGCAGAACGGTACGATCAACGCTTTCGACAGTCCTCTGGCGGTGTTGCGCTATCCGCACTTGTCTTTTGTGGACAAGATGCGCGTGGGGCTGGTTACTCTTTATCTTCGTCTGACCAAGAATTGGCAACCGTTGGAGAAGGTGACTGCGCACGAATGGCTTCCCCGATACATAGGCGCACGCGCCTACCACCTGCTGTGGGAGCCGCTGCTGGCGAACAAAATGGGCAAGCACTACCAGCAGGTCAACATGGCCTGGTTCTGGGCACGCATCTACACACGCACCTCGCGCCTGGGCTACTACGTGGGCGGCTATCAGACCCTAGTTGACACTTTGGTGGAAAAGGTGCGCTCCCAGGGTGCGCCAATCCATTTGGACACGCCTGTGGCCAATGTAGAGGCCTGCAGCTCCGGGGTCTGTCTTCAGGTGGGCGGCAGAGTCCATTCGTTCGATGTGGTGCTGGCTACAGTCTCGCCGCAGGCTATGCTGAAGCTGGCACCGACATTGCCTGAGGAGTACTTGGCGAAAGTTCGTGGGTTACAATCCCTTGGTGCCTTGACCCTGATTCTGGCTCTCCACCGCCCATTTACCAAAGGTTTCTATTGGATCAATCTACCGCAGGGGCAGTTCCCTTTCCTGGCCTTTGTGGAGCACACCAACTATCAGTCCCCCGAGCACTATGGTGGTGACTACCTCGTCTACCTGGGCGACTATCCAGGGCCTGACGAGCCGCATTCGGTCATGAGCAAGGAAGAACTGCTGCAGGAGTTCCTACCTCACCTGACCAAGTTCAATCCGGCGTTTGAGCCCTCCTGGGTGCGCAAGAGCTGGCTGTTCCGTGAAGCGTATGCTCAACCCGTGCCACCGGTGAACTACTCTGAGCAGATTCCACCGATACGTACTCCGATACCCGATCTCTACTGGGCCAGCATGAGCCACGTCTATCCGTGGGACAGGGGTTCCAACTATGCGGTAGAGATGGGGCAGAAGCTGGCGCGGATGGCTGCGGCCTCGCCCGAACATAGTTCCTCGCGCAGTTGACAGGACGGCGTCTTGGGTACATAATGTGGTCACAATAGTGCCTACATTTTTAGGGAGGATGCGATGCGCGAAATCGGCGTGCGAGAACTAAAGGCACGGGCCTCAGAGATCATCCGTTTGGTACGGGAGAAGCGGGCCCGTTATCTCATCACCTACCGGGGGAAACCGGTCGGGATGTTGATGCCCCTGGGCGAGGCAAAACAGCAGGAAGCCTCTGAGACCGACGAGCAGCGAAAGCAAGTGTGGGAGGAATTGGTCCAACTGGGACAGGAGATTGGGAGCGGCTGGCAATCCGACCTCACGGCCGCGGAGCTGCTGTCCGAGATGCGTCGCTAGGAGGCAAACATGGGCGGCCCCTACACCGTGGATGCCAGCGTCTTCCTGAACGCCTTCAATCCTTACGAGACGGGTCACGATGAGAGCCAGCGGCTTCTGGCGCTGATGCAAGGTGTGGCTGCGCCCATCGTTGTGCCCACACTGTTGCTGCCTGAAGTGGCTGCTGCTGTAGCACGAGGGCGAGGTGATGCTGACCTGGCCCGCCGCTTTAGCGCTGCCGTGAGCCGGCTGCCGCATCTGGTGCTGATCGCCTTGGATCTGACCCTGGCGCAGCAGGCTGCTGACTTGGCTGCCCAGCATTGCCTCAGAGGAAGTGATGCGGTCTACGCCGCTGTCACCCTGCGTTTCGGCAGCACCCTGGTCACCCTGGACCGTCAACAGCGGGAGCGACTTGACGAGGTGCTCGCGGCGCGCTGGCCTGCCGAAGCACTAGCTGAGTGGTCGGACGCCTGAGCCCACCTACAGCCCCGGTTGGCGCGTGCCCCGGGCTGATCTCCGTTAGGAGTGTGACGCGTGATCAAGGATGAGGTAATGAGCCGACGTCGTCTGCAGGATCGCCAGGCCCAAGTCAGCCCTTGCTGCCCAGGCGGGCTTGAGCGCTATCGAACTGCAGTGTCTTGGTGAACGGGATGGTGAACTTCTGCCCGTTGCCCCCGAATTGCTTCTTACTTTCCAGATTCTGGTCACCGCAAAGGGACACCGACCAACTGCAGAGACTTTGAAAGGGCTGAACATCATCTTGGGGAAGATGAGGGACGGATGGCAACTAGAGTAGGGCAGGGAGGCAAATCGTGTACAGCCTCTGGCGCAGGTACACCGGACAGTCCAAGGGAGGCCGTGATTCCGGACCTATGGTTTGATCCGGTGGCCTTGGTGCAGATGCGTTTGCTGGCCAAGCTTCCTCCAGGTCGACGCATACGCACTATGCTGGATGCTCAAGCCTTTGCTCGCGCGCTGATCCGTGGACGACTGCGTCGTCTGTATCCGAGCGCCTCGGAACACGAACTGTCGCTCAAATTCCTGGAGGAGGTGGAGCGTGGCAACCGAACGCCGCCCCGATCTTAGCCTATATGTAGACATCCTGCGTGTTCTCGAGGCGCTCGACGCCCCATACGCTATCGTCGGTGCCTTTGCCGCCACAGTGTATGGGATTACGCGAACCACTTTTGATATTGACATCGTTGTGGATCTCTCTGAGCAGCAGGTTCAGGCTCTGGTGACCCATTATCCGCCTCCGCGCTACTATACGGATCCGGAGCAGATACGTGACTCAATACACCACGGCATGATATTCAACATCATTGACGGTGACCGAGGGGAAAAAGCTGACTTGATGCCGATGTCGATACATCCTTTCTATCGCCAGGTGTTGGTCCATCGCGTGCGCCACCGGGTTGAAGCGCCTGGACAGGCGCCTTTTGACACCTGGTGCGCTCGTATGGAAGATGTCATCATTGGCAAACTAATGGCGTGGGCTGAGGGACGCTCACGGAAACATGAGACCGACATCTATGAGATGCTGGTTTTCCAGTATCTGCACCTTGACCCTTCTCTCGCGTTTGACGAGACCATCGTAGACACTGCGTCAGTAGCTTTGGCGCCGGCCACACTGGAGTTCTGGGTGGTGACCAAGGAAGCTGCTCGCCGCGAAGCCGCTCGCCTGGCGGGATTTCAAACTGAATAATGCGAGTTATTCGCGCAAACCAGCTCGTTGGACGGGTTAATAAAGTCGCCGCGTCCGCCCGTGCCATGGTGCTCCACTGGCGCACCGAAAACGCCGAGGCAACTGTGCACCTTTCCACTGCGGGCAGCCTGTGAGCCATTGGATGCAAGCTCGCCGCACCGTTCTACTTCGAAATCCCGAGTGCCCGTCCTTCGTGCCAAATCAAATGATAATGTCACCGAAGGGTGATGGTTCTACCAAATGATAATGTCACGGGGCTGCCTTCTCCTTTCTAGACTGGTAGAGGTATGAACAGGGTCTCTAAGGCGCTCTCTGTTTT
>JAUWJD010000038.1 GCA_030607875.1 Chloroflexota bacterium | reverse complement strand
GGTACACTGGTCTCTGTTGCCGTCGGCGTCGCCGTAAAGGTGGATGTCGCAACCGGACTCTCAGTGACCGTGGACGTCGCAGTGTGTGTCGCTGTCTGCGTCGGCGTCAGTGTCTCTGTCGGCGTGGGTGTAGGCGTTTCGCTGAACGAGCCAAAAGTCCGTAAACGAAAGGCTACGTCCCCGTCAAAGCTGTCTCCCATGTCGTGCCAGGAACCATCGCCTCCTGAACAGCTATAGTAGGTGCGTTGCCTTTCCGACGGCCCCCGGCGGTCAAAGGCAAGAGGGTAACGGTAGCCGGCGGTAGTGAACTTTGCCACAACCACTACGTCATTGCCCACTGCCAAGGGCAGTGGCGGATCGACTGGCACTGAGTGGTATCCTGCTTCGTCGTACGAAAGATTGAGCTGGGTGAACAGCAAGTTGCTCGGGCTTGTCCCGTCGAAGCTGTCGTAGATGTACACATCTACGTCGGTGGTGCTATCCGTCGTCCAGAACTCTACACGCGCGGCATAGGTATTCACAGTCGGGAAGAACTTGGCCAGACCCCAACATGTGGTGTCACCGCAACCCAAAGCGGACGTACGGCCAGCGTCATCGTAGTACAAAAGTCCCCCGAGCGGATCATAGTCTTGCCACTCGCTCATGAAAGAGGCACTCGTGCCCATCTGAGCTGAGCCGTAAGCGATGGTGAAGTATCCGTTATCCCCCCACCAAGTTCCCCAACTGTTCTTCGCAATCCAGGCACCGGTGCCACCTGCGTGCGAGAGGCCGTCGTCCCAACCTACGATAAGTATGCAGTGGTTGGCGTTCTCCGGACCAGAGTAGTACAAGGTATACGATCCGTCGTAGTTCTGGAACTCAGTTCCCCAGGCATCGTCGTGGCCAGCATTCATTGCCGCAGTTACCGGACCATAAGTGTAGATGTACCACCTGAGCACTTCTGTGTCTGGCACGCCATCGCTGATCTGTTTCCATCCCAGCAAGGTCTTCTCATAGGAACAGGAGGAATTGCAGGCAACATCGCTGGCCACGTAGGGGTCGCACGACTCCAGCACGACGCCCTGCTGTGAAAACAAGTTGGCAAGCATACGATAGTTTCCGCCGTCACAACTGCCCGGACCATAGTTATTCAGCTCCTCCCAGTTGCATTCTTTGGCATTGTTTTCGGAGAAATCGTAACTGCCAGCGCCGTCCATGAGCATCTTGGACTCCACATTGCCGATGGCGCAAAAGGCGTAGCACGACCCGCAGGCACCCTGGTTCTTCACAGAGGTCACCCTGCCACGCTCACGCCAGTCCCATCTGCTTGGAAGGGCCTGTGCCATGACGTTGCGTGACAGCCGATCCCCTTTCAGGTGAGAAAAGTCGATTGGATCTGGGACAAACCCTCCACCTTCGGCCGTTGTGCTCGGATGGCTTGCTCTGGTGGGCGCTTCCTGGACCGCAGGCCATTCGGTGGTAGATTGCGGTAGTGGTGTGCTTCGGAGAGCATGCGCTGGCATGCGCTGTGACGCCAGGCCACTTGGCGCTGCTCCGCTGGTGCTTCCGGTGGCAATGAACAAGCCCTCCGCTAGAACCAGGACCATGACCGCAAGGACTTTCACTCTCATCTTGGCCTTCTGCATCGCAACGTCTCCGATCCATGTTGCACTTGGCGGATCACGGTCGCAAAGGCGCCGCCTCTCGACCTGCTATGACCAGCAGCCAGCCCCGTGGCTGGGCCGTTCACAGAAGCCGGTGAAGAAGGCGCCCTACATGATGACGTATCGCCAGTCACAGAGTTGCGAGAGGAGAACGTGGCAGTATGCCGATGGCTCACATCTCGCATCCCGCCATTGTGCCCGAGATGTTACTGTTTGTACTCCAAATGCACACCTATTATACACCAAACCGGCGAATCTGCCCAAGGGCGTCTGCGCGGTGTGCAGGATTGCCCAGCCAAGCCCCTTTTTGGCGTGACTGTGCGTCAGTTGTATAATGACAAAGTGCGCGGAAGCGCCCCCATGGAACCAGTGGGCGGGGCCACGCGTCTTGAAGTTGATCTCATTCACGCCGGAGTCATCGCTTGCTGACAGTAGACAACAGTCACAATTCAACACGAAACCGCCTCTGGACGCGGCCTTCTTTGCCCGACGACGACGGGCGCCGCTCTTTCCTCAAGGGAATGTTGATTGTACTTTTCGGGGCCGCGCTTTTCCTGTGCCTGGCCTCGACGCTGGCTGCGGGCGTTTACGCCTATGTCGCCAGCAAGCTGCCCTCCCCCGAGGAGCTGCGGATACGTTCCAACACGTTCGAAAGCACCAAGATCTATGACCGCAACGGCGTGCTGCTGTACGAGATCTTTGACCCCAGCGGTGGCCGACGCACTGTAGTTCCTCTGGGGCGCATTCCCCTGCACCTGCGCCAGGCCACCATCGCTACCGAGGACCCCACCTTTTACAACAATCCGGGCTTTAGCCCACGGCACATCCTGCGCGCGTTGTGGCAGAATCTGCGTGAGGGGGAGATTGTCTCTGGGGCCAGCACCATTACCCAGCAGGTGGTCAAGAACACCTTCCTTTCACCCGAGGTAACCTGGTCGCGCAAAATCAAAGAGGCTATACTGGCCACCGAGATCACTCGACGATACTCAAAGAACGAAATCCTGGAGATCTACCTGAACCAGAGCTACTATGGGAACATGGCCTATGGCATCGGCACCGCCGCAGAGGTCTATTTCAACAAGCCGGTGGAAACGCTGACCCTGGCCGAGGCCACGATGATAGCGGGGATTCCGCAGGGGCCTGCGATCTATGATCCCTACACCAACCTGGCCGCGGCCAAAATCCGTCAAGGCATCGTATTGGACCTGATGGTCAAGCGCGGCTACATCAAGCGCGAAGAGGCCCGCCAGGTGCTGAGCGAAGAACTGCACCTAGCGCCACAGCGCATCGAAATGAAGGCCCCGCACTTTGTCGTTTATGTGCGCGAACAACTCGAAGCCCAGTACGGTACCGAGTTCGTCTACCGCGGCGGCTTGCGTGTGTACACCACCCTGGATATGGCGATGCAAGAGACGGCCGAGCGCATCGTCCGTGAGAAGGTAGCCGCGCTGGCTGACCTGCATGCCACCAATGCGGCGCTGGTGGCCCTGAACCCGCAGAATGGGCAAATACTGGCCATGGTGGGCAGTGCCGATTTCCACAACGAAGACATTGACGGGCAAGTGAATGTGGCCTTGAGGCTGCGCCAGCCAGGGTCATCCATCAAACCGATCAACTACGTGGCTGCCTTTGAGCGCGGGTGGACGACAGCTACCTTCATCATGGATATCGAAACGCAGTTCCCCGACGGAGCCAACCCACCGTACGAGCCGCACAACCACGACAAGAAGGAGCACGGGGCCGTGCTAGTGCGGGATGCATTGGCCCGTTCGTTGAATATTCCGGCGGTCAAGACGCTGCAGTTCGTCACCGTGCCAGGCATGCTAGAGATGGCCCATCGCCTGGGCATCAGCTCGTTGAACCGACAGGACTATGGCCTTTCGCTGACCCTCGGAGGCGGAGATGTGACTCTACTGGAAATGGCTGCCGCTTACGGTGCCTTTGCCAACGGTGGACGACGTCTCCGACCGACGCCCATTCTGCGCATCGAAGATAGCAGCGGGCGGCTCATCGACCAGGCAGCAGAGGAAGCTGGGCAGCAGGTGCTGGACCCACGGCACGCCTACCTGATCACCCACATCTTGTCGGACAATCAGGCACGCCTGCCCACATTTGGACCCAACAACATATTGGAACTCTCACGGCCAGCAGTAGTCAAGACGGGTACCACCGATGACTACCGGGATGCCTGGACAATTGGCTACACGCCAGACCTGGTGACCGGCGTATGGGTGGGCAACGCTGACAACACGCCGATGGATCGCGTGTATGGTTCGCGCGGGGCTGGACCCATCTGGCACGATTTTATGGAAGAGATGCTGCGCGATATACCCGTGCGTGAGTTCCTTGTGCCCGATGGCATGGAAACAGCCGAAATCTGCCCTGTGTCGGGCAAGCTGCGTACCGACAAATGTCCCCCTGCCCGCATGGAGATCTTTGTGGACGGCACAGCTCCACATGAGCCATGCGACATCCACGTTGACGTGCGCATCTGCTCGGTAAGCGACCAACGCGCCAGCGAATTCTGCCCGCAGAACGTGGTGCGAACGCAGTACTTTGAAGCCTACCCACCCGAGTACCGCACCTGGGCGGAGGCCCATGGCAAGCCCCAGCCACCAGTTGACTCTTGCCACATACACACGCGGCCTCCGCGCGTGGAGATCACACAGCCACGCGATGGCGATCTGGTGGAAGGCATCGTGCCCATCTACGGAAGCGCGCGGATCGATGACCTAGACCACTACGAGCTGCAATATGGTATCGGTGATAACCCCATCGGTTGGGGGCAGATCGCACGGCACAATATGAGTTTGGAAGACGGCGTGCTGGCCTCCTGGGATACACGCCCGCTGAGGAACGGCCTGTACTCACTGCGTGTGGTCGTTTTTGACCATCATGGCAACAGCGCAGCTTCGCCCGCGGTTCGGGTCCGGGTGATGAATCCTACGCCAACGACGACTCCCACGTCCACGGTCACCCCGTCGCCAACGACCACGGCAACCCAGACCATGACGCCCACCGCTACGCAGACGGAGATACCGGAGGACACGGAGACACCCACACCAACGCTTACGCCGTCTCCCACGCCTGCAGTGCCTGTCACACCGACTGCAACAGACACTGCGCGTGTGCCACCGACGGAGACGCCAACCGTGCCTCCCAGCGCAACGCCATCGCCCACGATGGTCCCGCCGACGGCCACGCCTAGCCCTACCTTGCCACCAGAGCCGTCTGCGACGCCGCAGCCAACGCCTACTGGGCAAGCCAGTGGCTGGCAGTAGAGAAACCCAGCATCCCCTGGCACACATGCCCTGGCGGGCATTTCTGTGATGAGCGAACGAAAGGAGGCCATAATGGGAGAACGAGCAATCGCGGCTGTTTCTGAGGCGCTGCGAGGAATTCTGGGCCAAGCCTTGCTCCGCGATCCAGCGCTGGTAGAGAAGGAAGAGCACGTTGTGCTGGCCTCGCCAGCGGAGATGCCACGCGACCGCCACACCCGCCTGGGCATATTCCTATACCGCGTGAGTGAGCACCCTCTGTCCAGACCACAGGCGATGCAGATCCGCAGGCCGCTGGGGTTCTCGCTGTTCTACTTGATCGCGCCTATGGGCCCCGATGCTCTGCACTGCCAGCACATCCTGGGCCGGGTGCTGCGCACTCTATACGAGCATGCCAAACTCCAGGTGCCAGAGGCAGGCGGCGAACTGGACGTGACTCTGCTCAGCCACCCGCTGGAAGAAGCACTGCAGCTTTGGTCCGCCCTGGACACCCCGCACACATGCGCCCTTTACTACACTGTGCGGATTGTCAGATTGGTTGACCCGCGATAGAAACAGGAATCTCGGAAGCCGCTCAGCCCTTCAAGGTCAAGGCAAGGATCAGCGGCGGAAGCGGAGCAGGGCTTCAATGAGGCTCAGCACGCCGAAAGCGATCACGAGCACGGGCCAATACCTTGCCACCAAGCCCCATCCGCCGAGAAAGGCCCCGAACGCTGAGCCAAAGACCAGGAACATCACCGCGCTGATAAGGACCAGCCAAATCCCTGCGCCGATGTTTTTGCGCTCTCTGGCAGAGGTCAAACCCAGCAGGAAAAGCCCTACGCCCACAAAGCCCGGGATCAGTGCCCAGGCGTAGGCCCAGCTGTCCCAGTTTCCTGTAACGCTCTGCCAGTAGAGCAACCCACCGATGCCGCCAAAAATGCAAGCTGGGACAACCATTGCCGGAATCTCAGCCAACAGGCCGAGCAGGAGCAACAATATGGCAAAGCCAATAATGGCCAGCGGCCACGCGAAGTACAAGTCGAGCCAGTCCCGCAGGCCCGGTACGAACTGAAGAACAGCGAAAAACGCTCCGAGGAGGATCAGCACCACCCCGAAAGCCAACATTGCCCTACGTCCACTATCCACGATGACCTCCTTGGATGAGAAAGAGTATTCTGCCACAGCACCCAACCTTCGACCACATTCTAACGGAAACAGGCATAGATGCAAAATGCCCCGGCCTGTGACCTACGTTGCTGCTGAGGTGTCGCGCCATGATGCTGCTCCGGGGACAGTGCGGCCTGAAGACAACGACATCTGCCCCATACCTCAGCGCCCCTGCGAAAGATAATACGTTTTACAAACAGTTTACACCTGCACAACATCCGGTTCATCACCGTGAGCGATAATGAAGCACAGTACCTGCTATGATCAAGTGGGGGACAGTGCGGTGAGGAGCAACAACTGTGACGACGAACGCAAAGAGCACGCAGCACGCTAGTGGTGCCAGGCCCGAGTGGGTCACCCGAGCCTGGCACCGCCTTGCCCTGTCCGACATCCTCTTGCTCAGTGCGTTCATGAACTTTTTCCGACTGGCACAGGAAGGCTTCGCCAACCTGTACTATGCTGCTGCCGTGAAGAGCATGCTCACCAGTTGGCACAACTTTTTCTTTGTCTCTTTCGATCCTGGCGGTTTTGTGACGGTGGACAAACCGCCGCTGGGTCTGTGGATACAAACTGCCAGCGCGGCATTGCTAGGCTTTGAAGGGCTCAGCCTGCTGCTCCCGCAGGCACTGGCCGGGGTTCTGGCGGTTGCCCTGCTCTATCACCTGGTGCGACGAACCTTCGGACCCAATGCCGGGTTGCTGGCTGCGCTGATCTTGGCCGTCACGCCGATCAGCGTAGCCGCCAACCGCAACAACACCATGGACAGCGTGCTGGTACTGCTCCTGTTGCTGGCGGCCTGGGCAGCCCTCCGCGCTGCGGAGAGCGGCCGCCTGCGCTGGCTGCTGCTCTGTGCCACGCTGGTGGGGCTGGGCTTTAACGTGAAGATGCTGCAAGCCTTCCTGGTGTTGCCAGCCCTCTACCTGCTCTACCTGGTGGCGCCGCCGCTGCCCTGGTGGAAGCGGCTGCTGCACCTGGGTGTAGCAACGGTCGTGCTGCTCGCCGTCTCGCTGTCGTGGGCCGTGATTGTAGACCTGACCCCGCCCGAACAGCGGCCCTACATCGGCAGCAGTCAGGACAACACCGTGATGGAACTCATCATTGGGCACAACGGGCTGAAGCGGCTGCTGCCTGGCGGCTTGCGCAGCCTGACATCTGGGCAACAGTCATCCCAGCCGTCCGGTCGCCCACCACCACCTTGTGGGCAATCCAGCCTTCCGCCACGCGGTGGGACGCCGCCCACGCCTGCCCAGAGCCGTGGCCCTGCCTTCAGCGATGAGACCGGAGAGCCAGGTGCCTTGCGGCTCTTTAACCGGCAACTGGCTGGGCAGATTAGCTGGTTGCTGCCTTTGGCGGGGCTGGGCCTGATCGTAGCTGCCGCCCAAGAGCGATTCCGCCTCCCTCTGCACCCACGTCACCAGGCCATGCTCCTGTGGGCCGTCTGGCTGCTGGTGCAGGTGGTGTTCTTCAGCGTGGCCAATCTGTTTCACCGCTACTATCTGAACATGCTGGCTCCGGCTATCGCTGCGTTGGTTGGTGCGGGCGTGGTGGCGCTGTGGAAGACGTATCGCCGCCCTGGCTGGCGCGCATCGCTGTTGCCGCTAGCTCTGCTGGGCAGCGCCGTGGTGCAGGCGCACATTTTGGCCGAGTTTCCAGAGTGGAGCCGTTGGTTGACGCCGATTGTCGTTGGCGGATGCCTGGCCACTGCCCTCGCACTGGCCATCGCCAAGTTCAGTGAGCACCTCAACAGGAACACCCTACCTGCACTGATTGCTGCAGCGGGCGTGCTGGCCCTGCTCGTCGCACCTACGGTTTGGGCGCTCATTCCCGTCTGGCATGGCGGCCACTCTGGGCTTCCATTCGCCGGTCCAGACCTGTTGACCCAGCAACAGCCTGGCCAAGTGCCCAACGTGGAGAAGCTGGTGCAGTACCTGGAGAATCAGCACAGCGGAGAATTCCTGTTGGCCACCCTAAACACTCGTGATGCCGCCCCCATCATCCTGGCTACCGGCAAGCCAGTGATGGCCCTGGGCGGATTCACCGGCGGTGACCCCATTCTGACCGAGGATGAACTGGCCGAGTACGTCACGAGCGGCAGGGTGCGTTTCTTCCTCTTGACGCCGGGGGCACGCCAACAGCGCGAGCTGACGCAGTGGGTGGCAGAGCACAGCACGCCTGTCGCCCCACAACTGTGGCTGCCTGGCGCTGTGCGGCGTCCCGCCTCTTTGCGCGGCGGGATCCCGCAGCTATTCGATGCCCAGGGACGCCTGGCCAGCGCTGGCTCAGAGTTTGCCAGCGGGACATAGCCACCTGGACATCCATACCCTGCAGCGTTGACCAACTCCCTCGGGTCTTGCTTATGCACCTGTGATACTCCTGTACAGGGCTAACGCGCCAAGTCTTTGTGGTTCCTCCCCCTGATTGCGAGATACACCTTGCCACCAGCCTAAGAAGGTTCGTGTTATTCGTCGGCTTTCGTGAATATCGCGTACTCGGATTGCACCCCACTAGATTTCGGTGTATAATGTGTGTAGAGTTGAGCCTGTAGAGCAGATTCCAAAGGAGGACCGAAATGCCGAACTTCCCGAATTCGTTTACGGGCAACATCCGTGAACGGAAGATGAACTCTAACGAGTTGATCCAGGCCATCCGTATCGACATCGCCGGCGAGTTCGAGTTCTCCATCTCCGAAAGCCTTGCCCTCCGCGCCCGTCAGCCCAGGGCTATGTGCGTGCTACAAGGATAAAGCGGCAGGGGCGCAATTCAGTTGCGCCCCTCCTTCAGTTGGGGGGACCACGGCCAACATCGACAGAAACCCGCTCCCGACTGGGCGGGTTTCTTGCTTTCAGAGCATGAGTTGCGAGCGCCCAAAGGAGAGGGCCATTATCAACTGTCTGCCGTCGTCAAGGAGGACGTGAAATGACACCACCGGCCGAATGGACCTTCGCAGTTTATCTGGCCGGCGACGACAACCTGTCTGATGCGGGTGACCAAGACCTGGCAGAGATGCGTTCGGTGGGTGCGACGGACGAGATCAACATTGTGGTCGAGTTTGACAACGCTGGCAATGCTGCAAGCTTATCAAGCCACTTGAACTGCGCTCTTCGGAGAAGGCTGCTGAACCCGATACCTCGCCAAGCTGGAGGAGAAGAGCGACCGCAACGAAGCCAGCCGCTTGACAGAGACATACTACACAGAACTCTTTGTACAGGAGGACATTGATGACAACAACTATCGACTATGGCGAAGCTGCCCGAGCCTACGTGGACGGCGTGCGGGCGCTGTTTGCCCCAACCGTTATGCCCACAGGCGAACGGGGTGCAGGGGGCCCAGCGCTGCCGGAGGATCTGGCGGAGCGGGCGGAACAGCTATCCCCACTCTCCGCAGAACTGACCCAGGCAGCGGCGGCCCAGCTCACTGAAGAGGACCCAACCGTTCGGGCCCAAGCATCCACGCGGCTGCTGGCCAAAGCCCTGACCGATCTGGAGATCAGCGCTTACCTGTTCCAGGCAGCGGTGGACGAAGAGGAGGGCATCACCCCGGACGACGTCAGGGGTGCAGAACGCACCGCTGTGCACCTCGGAGATCTTGAAGACCGCCTTGCGCTTCTACTGGGCGAGGTCGAGATCCAGCCCAAGGCAGCGGAGCGAGGCGAGGTAAGGCCAACAGATGTCCCCACAGCGCGCGTGGAACTGTCGAACGCCGCGGTGGACGCGCTGGCGCTGATCTCGGAGCGGGCCGTCAGGATGGGTCAGGCTGCCCTGATCGGGCTCCTGGGGATGGGAGTGGCTGACATCGCCAAGGCGGCAGGAGTGGTGGGTCTGGACATCGCCAAGGCGCTGGGGTACGGGGAAAAGTTCAGCCGTCTGTACAGTGCCTTCCGTGGCTTTGCTATTCAGTCCTATGACTCTCTGCTGGCACTGCTGGGGCGGCAGCTAGCTCAAACGGCGGCCAAAGAGGTACTGGACTGGCTGGACAAGCTGAGCGAAGGCGAGCTCTTTGGCGATCTACTGGAAAAGCTCTACGAGACTGGCCCAACCGGTCAGACATTGCGCGAACTCGTGGCGGAGAGCCAGGCCGACCTGGGCGGGTTCGTGACCTCGATTGATGGCGTGGATGGACTGAATGAAAGGTACCACCAGCAGACCGCGTTGGCGGAGAAGATCCTCCGGGCGTTGGCGTTTGTGGGCACCCTTCCATTGGCAGTGTTGCCGCACCCCCAGGTGCTCCTGGGAGCAGCGTACATCCTTTTGACAGCTTACGTGATTCTCTGCGGCGCCGACTACGTGGATGCCCCGCAGCTAAGGCTCTTGAATCGCGTCCCTGGCGTGCGCGAAGTGGTGGAGGCAAACTTGTCTGCCACATAGGCAAGCAGGTGACGGATGGCCATCAGCGAGTACGTGCGGCCTGATTTCGTGCTGGAGTCCAACGCGGTGAAAATGGATGGCGGCAGGTAACAGGATTGGGCACCAGCATTGGGAGCGTCGTCGGCCAGGGCCAAATCGTACTGGTGGACGAAGACAAGCATCCGGCACCAATGCCCGCCGACTAGCTCACAGTGAACCTGCGCGGTTGCGGCGTACAACTGGCGCTGGGTGCCTGCCAGACTGGTCGGCGCGACGAGCAAACCGTGTGGAGCGGCGTGGTGGCGGCATTGATGCAAGCTGGCATTCCGGCGACCGTGGCCATGCAGTACACCATCTGGGACGACAGCGCCATGGCCTTCAGCCGCCACTTCTACCAGGCCCTGTTGGCTGGCCTGCCGCTGGATCAGGCCGTGTCAGGTGTGGCTGGGGTGAAGGTGAGATGGAGATATGATAGCGGATGAAGCTGGCGGATTAGTGGATTCGGCGCGCACCATCCGCTTATCCGCTATGCCACCTCAGTCCTGTCGTCCCCTCGGTCCTGTCGTCCCGAGACAGGGCGAGACACGGCGAGAGAGGGAAGGCAATCCGCTGTCATTTTCACTCTACAGACAGGCCGACCGCAGCTAGGTTGCCAAATCGGTGACCGATTGCGCCCTAGCCTCTACTCCCCTGCGATGTTATACTGCGCACAGTCCCCCTCAAACTCCGTGGGAATGGTGCGCAGAATCTCCACCCGGCGCAGGACTCGGCTGCCGCCCTTCAGCATGCGCATGATGCTGACCTTCGCCCTATGCTGCTCATGCAATTAGAAATCCCAGTCCCATTCGGGATCGGGAAGGCACAACAACACCTTGTCCAATTCCCGCAGCAATTCCTGCGGCCCGGAGAGCTCATCGGTCACCGCCAGGCTGGTGGCCGAGCGCACGCCCAGCCACAGGCGGGTGAACGCGCCCGCCGAGGCTGTCAGTGTGGGCAGCCTGTCGTTTGTGCCCAGCTCAGCCCCCGACGAGGGACCCAGGGTGACCACGTAATCGCCGCTGATGCCAGACCACGGGGCGCTTTGATCCAAGAAGCGCTCGATACCATCGTGCAGCGCCAGGTTGAAACGCACCTCACCGCCCCTCAGGTGAGTACGAGCCAGGCATCCCATCAGGTCACAGATGCGCATCTGCCAGTAGGCTGTGGCGCGTATGATCGTCTCGAACTTGGCCTTCTCACTCACCTAGCGCCGCTTGAAAGGCTGATCGAGCAGATCCTGAAGCTGTATCCCCGGAGGCTCGCGCATCCACACCAGCCGCACCTGGTCACCGAAGCTCCTCAAGAGCCCCATCAACTCCAGAAACTGCTCCCAGGTCTGATAGGCCATCCATTGCACGTTGTAGGGGCCGCTTTCCGGTTCTTTGGTCGAACACCAGAAATGGTGAGTCAGCTCGCCATCCGGGCCGTCGCAGAACCCAAAGCCAAAGCCGTTCTTGGCATCGAGCATGCTCGCACGGGTGAATTCGACCGGGATCAGGTTGCAGGAGCCATGCCCCCGCATTCGGGCCAGCCGTGCAGCATGTGCAATCGCCCAATCTCCCTTCGTAATCCGGCGCGGCAAGCGCTCTGAGCTGGGGACCCTGAGGTGAGCGGGGTCCAAGGCAATCCAATGCTCGTAGCCGCCGGTGCCGAAACCCAACTGCTCGTAAAAGCCCTGCTCTAACATCCCCAGTCCGGCAACCAATGCGCCTTCGGCAGCATCTTTGGCGACTAACTGGGAGGTCAAACGTTTGGCCACCCCTCTCTTGCGCAGCATTCTGCTGGTGGTAACAGCAGTCAAGGCAGAGAGCCATAGTTCCTTATCCAAATAGCGCATCGTGCCTGGCATGCTGGAGACAAGAGCCTCTGCCTCGCTGTTCACCTCCGCGACCAGCGCACGACCGCAGCCGATGAAGAGGTCCATCCCCTCTTCTTTGCCCTTCTCCAACCAGCCAATGCCTATCCAGAGGCGGTGGAGGGCCTCTTTATCCCGTTCAGGATCATAGTTGCGAAATTCCAATGCTCGCTCCCTCGCTAATCAAGATTCTCAATCGCTACTGGCTCCACCGGATCGGCCAGTTCGAAACGGAAGATGCGCGAGTAGAAGTACAGCTCGGCGTCCAAGGCTCGCTTGATGTTCTCAGCGCGGCGGAAGCCATGCTGCTCCCCTTCAAAGGGCAGGTAGGCAACAGGCAAACCTTTGGCCCGCACTGCCTCAAACATCGTCTCTGCCTGGTTGGGAGGCACCACCTTGTCCTCCAATCCCTGGAAAAAGATCATCGGACAAGACAAGCGAGCGATGAAATGAATCGGTGAACGTTGTCGGTAAAGGTCACGGCGCTCCGGGTAGGGCCCAACCAGGCGATCCAGGTAACGCGACTCGAACTTGTGCGTCTCCTTGGCCAACGCCTCCAGGTCGCTGACGCCATAGTAACTGGCGCCAGCCTGGAAGACGTCACGGAAGGCCAGCGCAGCAAGGGTAGTATAACCTCCTGCGCTGCCGCCACGAATGGCCAACCGGTTGCCATCCACCCAACCACGCTCGGCCAGATAGCGTGCAGCGTTCACGCAGTCATCGACGTCCACAATGCCCCACTGGCCGTTGAGGCGCTGCCGGTAGGCGCGGCCATAGCCTGTGCTGCCACCATAGTTCACATCGACTACGGCAAATCCACGGCTGGTCCAGTATTGAATCCCCCAGTCCAGGGTGCTCGAAGCTGCTGCCGTGGGCCCACCGTGGATCCTGACCAGCAGTGGCGGATGCTCATCGGGCGGGGCCGCATAATCGCGGTTCCTCGGGCGATAGAAAAGGGCATGCGCGGTCAGCCCAGCTTCGGTGGGGAACTCGAGCGATTCTGGGACCGATATGTAGCCAGGGTCAACTGACAGGTCACTAGAGCGCCGCCGCACCTCGGGCTGCCCCGTCCTCAGATCCAGATCAACGATGGCCATTGGTTCCGTCGGTGATCCGCCACGGAAGACGAGACGACCTGGTGCGGTTCGCAAGCCAGCTATCGTCGTGTACGGAACGTCGATCCCCTCGAGCTTGCCCGTCTCGGTGTCCAGACTCGCCAGATGCCATGTCCCTCGCTGAGTGTAGGAACAGATGATGCGTCTGTTGGACACAAAGCCGTAGGTAGACCGGCCAAAGACCCACTGCGGCAGGCCAAACTCGGCCTCCATCGCGCAGAGCGGTTCGATGCGGCCATCTCGCCAGCGGTAGAGATTCCACCAGCCCGTGCGGTCGGAGACAAAATGCAGCAGGCCATCCGGCGACCACTGGGGCTGAAAAATGGATTCCTCTACGCCGCCGGCCACCCGCTCGGCCTGTCCCCGCGAGCCATCGGCCTTGCCCTCGGCAACCCACAGCTCTGTACCATCCCAGGGCATGTTGGGATGGTTCCAGGTGAGCCAGGCTAAGCGAAATCCATCCGGGCTGAGGCGCGGCGATGAGTAAAAGTCGTTGCCCGAGACAAGCACTGTACCAGCGCCACCACTGCGCAGGTCAAGTTGGACCAGAGTGCTGACCGCCTCGCGTCCGTCTACAGTGTGATCTTCACGCACGCAGATCAATCGGCCCCGGCGGTCGTCGATCACGCCATCTGCATACCTCAGGTCCACTTCGGGGGTGAGCGGCTGCGGCGCGGAGTCGGCTTCCTGCCGGTAGAGGCGCTGATCGCTAAAGTTCAAGAAGTAGACCGTCCCGCCCGTCACCACAAACGGAGCGCCTCCGTACTCGTGAACACGCGTGCGCGCGTTGAACGGCGCAGGCGCCACGTCGGTGATGCGCCCATCGGCCGTCCGCCGCACGATGACGTTGCGCCCGCCTTCTGTCGGCCGGCTCTCTATCCAGTAGGTATCCTGGCCATCGAGGGCGATTTCTCCCAGACCGACCGCCGCAGAGACGATCAGGTCCGAAGTGATCGGCGATTTCCAGGAGCCATAGGGCGCTAGTTTGGCCTTGACCATGTCCTTCCTCCTACGCGAGAGATTCTGCACCTTCATCAATGCTGTGTCATGACCGGCAGGAGATGGAAGCTGGACAAAAACTGGCTGCGGAGCTGCTCCAACTCGTCACGATATTCACTTCGGCCAGCCACGTCAACAAACCATTGTTGATCCTCTGCCAACAGAATGGTCACCCAACGGGTCACTTTGACCGCTTCTCGCCCCAGCACAACGGTGGCTTCATAGCCAGCATCCACCGACCTACGGCCATCCACCAGAATAAAACGGGGGCGGGTCAGCAGCGCTTGATAGTATTCCTGCAGAAGCCAGTTGTTCATCTCCTGCAGAACCTGCTCCTCACTGGAGGCAGGGACAGCCGGAGATACGCTCACGGAGATGAAGCGAAGCCCTGCACCCGTGGTGCCCGCTGGCGCATTGAAACTCACCCTCGTCAGCCTGTTCTCCGGGTCTCTCTTCTTCGACAGGACCCAGTCCAGCGGAAAGCACGCGGAGAATCCCATCTCGTTGTCGGCGTACAGCTTGTACCCATCGGGACAGGGCAGAGGCGTGGGAGCAGGATAAGGTGCAATGGTAGGCGTGAACGTTGGTGTGAGCTTCGGGGGGCGGTCACATGCACTCGGCAAAAGTAGTAGCGCCAACAGGCAAGCAAACCCGAATCGCCGATCCATAGGCATCTCCTTGCGCTCATAATCTTCCTGCACGGAAGAAGACGTGCCCAGCCAGACATCCTGCAAACCAGATTATAGTGCAGAGAATGAGCGCTTGCAAGGAGGTGCTGTGCGCCTGTCTGAGCCACATCCTGCCCCTCCTGCCCTTGGCAAGCCATCTGTAGTTTGACCAGGCCACCGTTTGCTGCTATCATCTGCGCGATTTGGGCCACGGCACCTGAATGAGCCCGCCCGACGAGAAAAGAATACCTGGGAGGGAGCGTGAGAACAGCGGTGTTCAGCGACACCCACGGCAACCTGCATGCACCGCAGGCCGTGCTGGTTGACATCGCTCAACAAGAAGTCGACCAGTTCTACTGCCTGGGTGACCTGGTGGGCTATGGCGCCTACCCTAACGAGGTGATCGAGTTGATCCGCGAGTTCTTTGGTGCTTGACGGAGAAACCACGCTTCTTGCCAAGCCAACTGATTGGAGGTAATCCTGGTGTTTGTGAGAAAAGAAACCTGCAGAACCTTGCTGACGATTGCTGTGCTGGCCAACCTGGCGCTGGCCTGTGCCCCAACGCCGACCGCCACGCCCACACCCAGGCCCAAGCCTGCTGAACCGCCGCTTACCCCAAGGCCAAAAGAGCCAGTTCCTAAGCAGTGGAGCAGCCCACCGCCGATGACCATTGACCCCAGCAAGCAGTACTTTGCTACGATCAAGACGGCCAAGGGGGACATCAAGGTGCAGCTCTTTGCCGCCAAGGCCCCCAAGACAGTGAACAGCTTTGTCTTCCTGGCCCGAGAGGGCTATTACGACAATACCACCTTCCACCGCGTGCTAGCGGATTTCATGGCCCAGGGCGGTGACCCCACCGGCAAGGGAAGCGGCGGTCCGGGCTACATCTTTGATAACGAGAGTCACCCAGACCTCACATTTGACTCCCCCGGTATCCTGGCCATGGCCAACGCTGGTGCGAACACCAACGGCAGCCAGTTCTTCATCACCTTCCGCGCTACGCCCTGGCTGGACGGCGGCTACACCATCTTCGGCAAGGTGATCGAGGACATGGACGTGGTGCTGTCGCTGCGGCTGCGCAACCCGGAGGAGAGCCCTTCCTACCCCGGCGACCTGCTAGAAACCATCGAAATCGAAGAGCAGGGCTAGTCGCTTGCACCTCCTTCCCCTCACGCGAACTTGAGCGGCTTTCCACCAGACCACCTGATGCCGCGGTCGTAGTCAGAGCTCAGAGTTCCGTTTCTACTCTGATTGTGGTATAATCGTATTACGATAACCCGATCGATCGGAGGACATGATGGACACAGTAACAGTCTCACCCAAGTTTCAGGTGGTGATTCCTCGAGCGGTTCGCGAGCTGTTGGGGATTCGACCAGGTCAAAAAGTACGGGTGATCCCCTTCGAGAACCGCATTGAGTTGATCCCGGTAGAAGCAGTCCAGAAATCGCGCGGTTTTCTCAAAGGGATAGATACGAGTGTAGAGCGCGAGACTGACCGCCTATGAATGTCGTTGACTCCTCGGCCTGGCTAGAGTACTTTGCTGACGGGCCGAACGCAGATGCCTTTGCCCGGGCGATTGAGAAGACATCTGAACTGATTGTGCCGACCCCAAGCATCTACGAAGTGTTCAAGCGCGTACTCCAGCAACGGGGAGAGGATGATGCTTTTCGAGCAGTCGCGCTGATGATGAGCGGCTCGGTAGTGGACTTGAACATCGTGATTGCTATGGAGGCCGCCACCATCTCATGCGATCTCAAGCTACCCATGGCCGACAGCATCATGCTGGCAACAGCTCGTGCCTATGAAGGAAGCCATCCTGTGGACCCAAGACACTGACTTCCGGGATCTCGACGCTGTGCGCTACTTCGAGAAACGATAGGCCACAGCAAGTTCCTCTTCGTCGCTGCGAGCCAGCGGGCACGGTTTGGATACAGCACCTCTACGAACCCGGAAGCGTGGGAGCAATGCGACGACCGGGTGATGAGCTAGCCCTATATGACCGAACGGGTCAGCATCTTCGGGAAGCCCTCGCGGGCCAATTGCCGGCCGAGGTGAACCTGAAAGACATCCTCGCATATCCGTCGAGCCACTCAGCGGCAGATTTACGCAGGAGAAATGATGGAACAGCACGCGTTGGCTGTCGCTGAGAAGCGCTAGAGGCATATGTACACGGCATATGTACACGAACTGCACGAACCGAATGTTGAATTACACGAAGCTTCTCGTGGAACTGCTAACTAGAAATAGCAATCCGCCCTTCTTGCGAGGTGTGGATTTGCTTTGATGGGCCGCACAGGACTCGAACCTGTAACCCGCTGATTAGGAACCTCGCCCCGCGGAGCGGGATGCTTCGCGACCTGTGGCGAGACGCCACGCAGTCAGCAGCCTTTTGGCTCCGCTCCGATTTCCTCCTCCCTCTACTTGACAACCCATGTGATTGCAGTATAATAGATTCGAACATTTGTTCTATACTGTGTTGAAGGCGCTCCTTCCCTTCATTGATGCACGAAGCAGTAGAAAGAGCAAGAGAATCCCATGGGCTCCAAGAAATCAAAGCAGTTAGAGATGACTGTCGCCGCGGTGCAGAAGCGGTGGGGACGGCAAGCTCTGCGCAAGCTAGAGGCGTCGGATACAACAACCACAATTACACGGATATCCACTGGCTTCCCATCCTTGGACAAAGCCCTGGGCATTGGCGGCCTGGCCAGGGGTAGAGTAAGCGAACTGCTAGGCCCTGCCACATCAGGCAAGACAACACTGGCCCTCAAGTTCCTGGTTCAGGCACAAGCAGATGGTAGCCAAGTAGGCTATGTAGATCAAGCTCATTTCTTTGACCCCGACTACGCCTACCGCTGTGGCCTTGACCTCTCTCATTTGCTTATCGTTGCTCCTTACAGCCTAGAGGAAGCGCTGGTCATGACTGAAGCATTGGTAGGCAGCACTGGTCTCTCAGCGCTGGTCTTTGATGGATTGGGGGCACTTTGGAATGAAACACATTCTGCATCGCTGCTTGCTGCCTTCCTTGACCGCATCGTGGCCCCACTCGCTCATTCTGGTACGGTCCTACTCTTCCTACATGAGCCAATGCCCAAAAGGTCTGGGGGACTCTCCGCCCTTGCTCATCATGCCACTGTACGTCTGTATGTCGTTCGGGAGCGTTGGCTGCGCACCCACGGTGACATCCAGGGCTACGAGGCCAGGGTGAAAGTGCTGAAGAATCGACTGGGGCCAGCCAATCGCGCAGTCACCATTGCTATCAATTTCAATGGCACTGTGCGCGGGAATGGCCTTTGAAAACAAACGACATGGCGGCGAGATGTCTATTCTCTATTGTGCTATACCACATTTTGCTACTGCCCTGGCGCGACGGAAGGACCCCAATCTCACGGGGCGTCCCCTCGCCTTGATCGGCCCCGAGGAACGGGTCTTTGGCGTCTCGGCGGAGGTAACTGCATATGGCATTGCCCCCGGATTGTCTGCCAGAATTGCAAAGGTTCGCTGCCCTCAGATAATACTATTGGACGCTGACATCGTTCATTGTCGTTCCGAGTCCGAAGCGTTTCTTCAGTTACTCGAACTCGCCAGCCCAGTAGTGGAACCGCACGGTTGGGGGGCAGCTTACGTGGACCTTGGCGATCTGGCTCGCCATCACGCCGATGCAGTGTCTCTCTGTAAGGAAATCGGGCGGAAAATGAGACGAGAACTGGGGGAGATACTTCAGCCAGCGTTAGGCTGGAATAGTACCAAGTTCACAGCCTTGGCCGCTGCCAAGCGCACCCAGCCAGGCCATCTTATGGCTATCGCTTCAGCGCGGGAGCAGGCCTTTCTTCGACCACTCCCGGTGACGTTGTTGCCTTTGGGAGAAGACTCACTGCGACGGCTAGGTTTTTTAGGGCTGCGTACATTGGGACAATACGCAGCCCTGCCACCAGCAGCAGTGTGGCAGCAGTTCGGCAGGTCAGGATGGCTGGCGCACTGCTGCGCTCGCGGAAAGGATGACCGCCCTGTAGTGCCCCGTTCGCAGCAACGATACCTCAAAGTCGCTTATGCATTGGAAAATCCTTTGGCCGAGCGGGAGCGGCTGCTGGCACTGCTTCAGCGTTTGGTTGGCCCATTGTCGGTGGAGCTGAAAGAAGACAGGCAAGCCTGTGGACAGATACGGCTGACGGTGCATTTCGCTGACTACACCGCCCAAGAGCGGGTCCGTATCTTACCTCTCCCCACAGCTGAGGAATCCTACATTGTGCGTATGCTGGAGTGCTTGCTGGAGCAGATGCATTGGCAAGCGGGTGCCACAGCACTTGAAGTGGGGCTGGAGAGACTACAGGATGCCGCAACAGACCAATTGACCTTCTTTCCCACCAAGACCACGCGAGAGCGGAAGTTGTATGAGGTACAGGAATATCTCAAAGCCCGCTTTGGAGCCAACCGGCTGCGGCAAGCCGTGCTGTCGCAGCCCGCTGCACCGCTGCCAGAGTGGCGCGTTGCCTGGCTGGAAGAAGAGCCATGACCCGCCTGTGGCCCAAAGGGGAGCCGATAGAGGCCTGGGCCGGAGAGGAGATGCCTGCTGGATTCTACTGGCATCAAGCACCTCAGCGCATCCTGGACATCTGCAACCGCTGGCGGATTCACACCCGTTGGTGGGAACCGGAGCAGGCCATCTGGCGGGAGTACTGGAAGGTGGTGACCGATGCAGGATTGCTGTGCCTCATCTACCGGGATTTGCAGTCGGGTGAGTGGTTCCTGGCGCGAGTCTACGATTAGTCTGAGTACACGAAAGCCACGCCTTGTCCCGTTGACAAGACAGGGAAAAAGTACGAAGTCCACGGGAAAAACAACCAGAGATTCGTGTACCTACGTCGAGCTGCATTGCCACAGCTACTTCTCGCTGCTGGGCGGTGCCTCGTCGCCAGAGAAGCTGGTAGAACGGGCGGCGGAGTTGGGCTACCGGGCGCTGGCCCTAACCGATCACGATGGCCTGTACGGTGCAGTGCGTTTCTGGCGGGCAGCCGGGGAACGGGGTATCAAGCCCATCATCGGCGCTGAGCTGACACTGGCCGAGGGGCAGCATCTGACGCTGCTGGCAGAGACGCAAAGGGGCTATGCCAATCTCAGCCGCCTGATCAGCATCGGGCAGTTGGCTGGACAGAAAGGGCAGCCCCGGCTGACGCTGGACACTGTGGCCGCGCATACGAACGGATTGCTGTGCCTCTCTGGCTGCCGCAAAGGGGTGGTGGCTAGCAGGCTGCTGGCCAAAGACAGGGCCGCTGCCTACTCCACTGCCAGGCGACTGCGTGAGATTTTTGCCCATCGCTTGTGGATCGAACTGCAACGCCAATACCTGCCGACGGACGCCACACTGAACGCAGAGTTGGTGGCCCTGGCGCGCCGGCTGGGCATCGGCTGTGTGGCTACGAACAACGTCCATTACGCCGAACCTAGCGGGCAGCCGTTGTACGATGTCCTGACCTGCATCCGCCAGCACACCACCCTCCCGGAAGCGTTGGCCGCAGGATGGCTGCACCCCAACTCGGAGCTGTTTTTGAAGCCACCGCAAGAAATGACGGCCCTCTTCTCCGATCTGCCCCAGGCCATCCGCAATACCCGTCAGATTGCCGAACGCTGCGAGGTCAGCCTTGATTTCTCCAAACAGCAGTTGCCATCCTTCCCGGTGCCCCGGGGACACACTCCCTTGAGCTACCTGCGAGCATTGTGCGAGGAGGGGTTCGGGCGCAAATTCGAGCCTATCACGCCGCGGGCGAGGGCGCAACTGGCGCACGAGCTGGCGGTCATCGAGCACACCGGGCTGGCTGGATACTTCCTGGTGGTCTGGGACATTGTGCGGTATGCTCGCTCGCAGGGCATCCGCTGCCAGGGCCGCGGCTCGGCGGCCAACTCGCTGGTGGCCTACCTGTTGGACATCACCCCCGTGGACCCGCTGCGCTACAACCTGCTCTTTGAACGGTTTCTCAGTGAGGGCACGAATACTATGCCGGACATTGACGTAGATTTTGCCGCTGACCGCCGCGAAGAGGTCATCCAGTACGTGTACCAGCACTACGGCGAGGAGCACGTGGCCATGGTCTGCAACGTGGTTACCTTCCGCGCCCGCTCGGCAGTGCGGGATGTGGCCAAGGCGCTGGCCTTCCCGCCGGACGTCATCGACCGCACGGCCAAGGCCCTGGACACTCATTCCCCAACCGACGCAGCGGCGCAAGTGCTGAACTCGAAATTCCAGGAAGCAGCAGCCGAGTCCGACCTGGGTCCTTTGTTGCCCTGGCGGGTGTTTTCCAGGTTACTGCAGGAGATGGACGGCGTCCCCCGCCACCTCTCGATACATGTGGGCGGGATGCTCATCACCGCCTCGCCGCTGGTGGAGATTGTGCCGGTAGAGCGGGCGACCATGCCCGGGCGGGTGGTGGTGCAGTGGGATAAGGACAGCGTCGAGGACGCCGGGCTGATCAAGATCGACCTTCTCTCACTGCGCACACTGGACGCGGTGGAGGAGGCGCTGCAGCACATCCGTGAAGGCCGGGGCAGCGATCTCGATCTGGAGAATCTGCCGATGGACGATCCCGCGGTGTACGACACGCTGCAGCGTGCCGATACCATCGGCTGCTTCCAAGTGGAGAGCCGCGCCCAGGCACAGATGCTGCCCCGGCTGAAGCCAGCTTGCTTCGAGGATATTGTCGTCGAGGTTGCACTGGTGCGCCCGGGGCCGATCCAGGGTAACATGGTGCACCCCTACCTGCGCCGCCGCCAGGGGCTGGAGCCTGTAATCTATGCCCACCCAGCTCTGGAGCCAGTGCTGGCCGAGACGCTGGGGGTGATCCTGTTCCAGGAGCAGGTGATCCGCGTGGCGGTGGTCATCGCCGGTTTTAGCCCTGCAGAAGCCGACCAGTTGCGCCGGGCAATGAGCCGCAGCCGTTCGCAAGAAGCTATGGCTATGTTGCGGGAGCGTTTCTTGGCCGGAGCGCTGGCCAACGGCGTGGACGAGGAAGCAGCGACGGGTGTCTTTCAGCAATTGGCTGGCTTTGCCGAATTCGGCTTCTGCAAGTCGCACGCTGCTGCTTTTGCTCTGGTGGCCTATCAGACGCTGTACCTGAAGGTGCACTTTCCGGCCGAGTTCTACTGTGCGCTGCTCAATCACCAGCCGATGGGTTTCTACATGCCTGAGGTCCTGGTTGGCGATGCCCAGCGGCATGGGGTGCCCGTCTCGCGCCCGGATATCAATCTAAGCCTAGAAAAATGCACCTTGGAACGCTCCTGTTTGTCAACTGCCATTCGCCTCGGCCTTTGGTACGTGCACGGTTTGGATGAAACACGGATACGACGAATAGTCACGCAGCGCGGAGAGCGTGCCTATCGTAACTTGGAGGACTTTTGCCGACGTATCCGCTTACCCCGCCCAGCAGTGGAGAATCTGATCCGAGCAGGAGCCATGGACAGCTTTGAGCAGACCAGACGGAACCTGTTGTGGCAGTTGGGTGGATTGAAATATCAGGAGGAAGGGTTGGACATTGAAATACCAGTGGTTCCAACAACTCTACCCACATTGAGCAGGAAGGAGCGCCTGGGGTGGGAGTATGAGCTACTGGGTTTGGCTCCTGGAGACCATGTCATGCGGCTATATCGCCAACAAGGGCAAGGCGTCCTAACTAGCAAGGAGCTGGAGATGCAACGAGACGGACAGACGGTGCAGGTGGCTGGTATGGTGGTGGTGCGTCAAAGGCCACCCACGGCAAAGGGTCACGTCTTCATCACTATCGAGGACGAGGATGGCTTGGTCAACCTCATCGTACGCCCTGGTGTCTATGAACGATACAAGCAGGTGCTACGGAATGCACCCTTGCTTTGGGTCAAAGGGCGGTTACAACGCGAAGGGAATGCATGTAGCGTGTTGGTGCACAGAGCGGCGGCTCTATCTTGAGCCGTGGAGCTCCAGGCTGCAATCTTGCATTTCCCAGGACAACCACTGCTGCGCCTGGTCATGCGTCACTGGCCTCTCCTAAGCCTCCCGAACCCTCCGGCCAGGCCACCGCGCCTGTCGGTCTACCACAAAGGCTATAGCGTCCCTGCAAGAATCAGTTTGGCGCAGAATGCGAATCAGTTGGTCTCTTTTGTGCCCAGGCATAACAAAAGCGCCCTTCTACCGCCATCAGTAGTGAGCGCTCTTCACAGAACCCCTATGTCTTGCATTGAGTGAGCCGCACAGGAATCGAACCTGTAACCTGCTGATTAAGAGTCAGCTGCTCTGCCAGTTGAGCTAGCGGCCCGCACGAGAGATTATACTGAAAAGCAAAGCTGTGTCAAACGGAGCACGAAGGGTGACTCTCAAACCGGTGACGATATACTACCACGGCGATTGACATGCTACACCACCTGCGATATACTAGGCCCGACCTTGGCGCAGCCTAGGCAGCGCCAAGCAAGGAGACTTGTGGCTATCGCACCCGAGACACTAGATTTCTTGACCAACCTGCTTGGCCCCGACCGCGTCTCGACGCGGCAAGCCGGCCTGGACGTTCATGCACAGGACGAGTCCTTCCACAACCCTCACCCGCCCGAAGTGGTGGTCTGGTCGCAGAACGCGCAGGAGATCAGCGCCATCCTCAAACACGCCAAGGAAAGGCGCATCCCGGTGACTCCCTGGAGCGGCGGATCCAGCCTGGAGGTCATGCGCAAGGTCAAGCAATTGCTCGATCCGAACGGAATCATGAATCCGGGCAAGGTATTTCCAGATGTGTGAAAGGTGAATAGCAATTGAACGACCACGTGACATGCGCAGAAATCAACCTGGATGCGATTGCCCACAACGTCCGGGCACTGAAAGCACATATCGGCGAACGCACCGCGCTGATGGCCGTGGTCAAGGCCAACGCCTACGGGCATGGTACCTTGCCTGTAGCGCGAGTGGCTTTGGAGAGCGGCGCGTCCCACCTGGCTGTCGGCTGCGCGGAGGAAGGCGTGCGATTACGAGAAAGTGGGATCTCCGCACCCATCTTGCTGATGTGCTACAATACACCTGCGCAGGCTGCGGATATCGTCCGCCACCGTCTCACCCCGACGGTGAATGGTCTCGATCTGGCCCGTGCCCTATCCGCCGCGGTGGCCGAAGAGGGCGCGCCTGACCTGCCCGTGCACCTCAAGGTAGATACTGGCATGGGCCGCTTTGGCCTCATGCCGGAGGAGGTAGTGGATTTTGCACAGATGCTGGTGAGCTTGCCCGGCCTTACCCTGGAGGGCTTTTACACGCACTTTGGCACGGCCGATGAAACGGATACCTCCCACACCTACCGCCAGTTCGAGTTGTATCGCCAGATCATGCGGCAACTGGAGGAGGCCGGTATTGCCATCCCTGTGCAGCACGTGGCCAACAGCGCGACCACGCTCCGCTTTCCGGAAATGCACCTGGACATGGTGCGCTGTGGCATCGCCATCTATGGGCTGCGTCCCTCTCCAGGGGTAAGAATGGCGGTACCTCTGCGTCCTGCGCTGACCCTAAAAACCCGTGTGGCGCGCATCCGCATCTTGCCCAGCGGTTGGGGCATCAGTTACAACCGCACTTTTGTCACCTCACGACCAACTCCAGTGGCGCTGGTGCCCGTGGGCTACGGTGACGGCTACCACCGCGTCCTCTCCAACAAGGGCGCCGTACTCATCCACGGCCGGCGTGCCCCAGTGGTAGGCCGTGTGTGCATGGATCAATTCGTAGTAGACGTGACTGGCACCCTAGATGTCCAGGAAGGCGACGAGGTGGTGGTGCTGGGACGTCAGGGCGAAGAAGAGATCAGCGCAGACGAAATCGCTGCCTGGGCCGGCACCATCAACTACGAAGTGGTCACGGCCATCCTGCAACGCGTGCCACGCATCTACCTGCGAGGGGGAGTGGCGGGTAGCGGGTAACGGGTGGCGGGTCGCGAGACCAGATGGCGAAGATAGGCGCATGCTCACTTGGCATCTTCTGCGTGCGGACGCTATAATCCACTCAGAGAACCGGTCAGAGTCCAGATTCGTCTCCAACGTCGCTTCCGTTAGGGGCTTTTGCTCAAGGAGAAGCCAATGGAACCCTTCCAACCCCAGGTGCGCTCCCCGGAGGAAATCGTTGCCATGCTCACAGAGGTCTCTGAGCAGGAAGTCGAACAGGCCAGGTCCCGCTCGCTGACCCAGCTCAAGCGCCAGATCCTCTACCAAGGCCTCCCTGCCAGCGCGGTGATACTGCGTCTGGATCTGCCCGGGCGGGCACGGCGACTGGGCGAGGCAGCCACTGCTCGCCTGAGGCATATGCAGGAGGAGCACTCACTGATTGGCGACGTGCGTGGGCCAGGGCTGTTCATCGGCGTGGAATTGGTGGAAGACCGGCAAAGCAAAGTGCCAGCCACTGAGCGGGCTACCGCACTGGTGGAGCTGGCGTCGAAGCAGGGCGTAATCCTTGACCTCGACCTTCCCGACATAGTGGACAACACTGTCACGCGGCGCAATGTGGTGAAAATCAAGCCACCCCTGACCATTAGTGAGGAACGGTTGGACAAGGCTCTGGACATCTTCGAGAGGTCATTGGCGGCAGTGAGCTCACTTCCAGCGGAGCAGTTGCAGCAGATCCGCCAGCAGATGATGGCCGAAGCGATTCCTCGATGAGCCAGTAGATTCAGCAGATTGTGCAGATGGTTGTGGCCTGGAGGTGATAGATGACCAAGTATATTATCGCTCACGACGTAGGCACCGGCGGCAACAAAGCTGTGCTGGTGGACACTCGCGGAAAGGTATGTGCGACCGCCTTTGTGCCATATCCGATTCACTACCCACACCCTGACTGGGCCGAGCAGCAGCCAGACCACTGGTGGCATGCGGTTACCACCACCACACGTCAGATCGTAGAGCAGGCAGGCATTCAGTCGCGAGATGTGCTGTGCATGGTCTTCACCACGCAAATGTTGGGCATCGTTCCCATGGGCAGCAACAACCAGCCGCTGCGCCCAGCGATCATCTGGCTGGATGCGCGCGCGCCAGAACAGGCAGAGCGCATCATGCGCAAGTTCCTGCACCGCAAGATCTTTGCCGCCGTCGCTGGTGCGGAGATTTCGGGCAAAGATGGTATGCCCAAGCTGCTGTGGCTGAAGGAGAACGAGCCGCAGGTCTATCAGGCGATGAGCTGCTTCCTGGACGTCAATGGCTACCTCATCTACCGGGCTACTGGTACGATGGCCTTCGAGTGGTCATGCGCTTCTGCCTTTGCGCTGGACCTGAAGAAGAAGGACTGGCTGCGCAGCATCATCCGCTACATCGGGCTCGACATCGAGAAATTCCCTCCGCTGATCCGTTCCATTGATCGGGCAGGCGCCTTGACGACTGAGGCAGCACATGAATGCGGGCTGCTGAAAGGCACACCTATCTTGGGCGGCGGGGGGGACGCCACCGGGGCAGCAGTCGGTGCTGGGGCGGTGCGGGAAGGTGACGGTCACATCTACCTGGGCACCTCCGCTTGGGTAGGCGTGGTCACCCACAAGACCCCCACCGGTCGCCACGGCGTGGTCTGCATACAGTCTGCTGACCCCGACAAGACAATGCTGTTCGCCGAGATGGAGACCGCAGGGGCATGCCTGAAATGGATCGCCGACCAGTTCTACCGTGCCGAGCAGGCCGACCCCAACATCCCCAACGTCTACGCACTGATGGACCAGGATGTGGAGAAGCTGCCACCCGGCTCTGACTTATGCTGTGCACACCCTGGCTCTACGGGGAGCGGGCACCGATTGCTGACACCTGGGTGCGAGGCACGTTCTTCAACGTGAGCGCCGACCACACTCGCGAGCATTTCCTGCGTTCGGTCTATGAGGGAGTGGCGTATAACCTGCGCTGGATCATCGAGATTGTGGAAAAGACATTCGGCTTCCCCCTGCCAACGTTGCGCATCATTGGCGGCGGAGCGCGGGGCAAACCGTGGATGCAGATCATCGCCGATGTGACCGGCCGGCAGGTCGAGACCGTGGTCAATCCACAGGAGGCCGGCGCAGTGGGAGCTGCCCTCACCGCCGCCGTGGGCCTGGGGCTGTACTCTAACTTTGAGCAACTGCGCCAGGTCGTGCAAGTGGAGTACAGGTTCGAGCCCCAGGTGGAAAACGCCGAGGTCTACGACGTTCTGTACCGCGCCTACCAGCGCCTTTACTACTCGCTGCGCGGCCTGTACCGCGAAGTGAATGAGGTGCGCTTCCGCGTGTGCCGGCCATCATAGGACTCACACTCTCGCCAGTTCCCCTTCACGGATTTATGTCATATCCATGAAGAATGCATGACCCAAAAGGAGGATCACGATGCCAAAGCTGGATATCGAATCCCTGCCCATCGCCCTGCCCGATGGGGTGAACTACGATGAGTACGTAGTCGGCACCTACCTGGTTTCCTATCCCAAGTCGATCCCGGTGGCCAAGCTGGCTCCAGCCCTGGCCATCGAGCAGTCCACGGGCACCTGGGTGCCCGTACCGGGTGAGACTCCAGAAGTGCGCCGCCGGCACGTGGCCAAAGTCATCGGCGTGTACGAGATGCCAGACTACGAGTGGATGGTCCCACCCCAGGTGGTGGAGCGCCAATACGTCATCCAGATCGCCTTTCCCGAAATCAACTTCGGCCCGCAGATCCCAATGCTACTGACCACGGTGATCGGCAACATCTCTATGGCTGGCAAGCTCAAGCTGCTGGACTTGCGCTTCCCGGAGAAGTACGTCGCTGGCTTCCAGGGGCCCAATTTCGGCATCCCAGGCATCCGCAAACTGCTCGGCGTAAAGGCCCGGCCGCTGCTGAACAACATGATCAAGCCCTGCACTGGCTATCCGCCGGAAGTGGGCGTAGAACTGTTCCGCCTGGCTGCATTGGGCGGGTGCGACATCATCAAGGACGACGAGCTGCTGGCCAACCCCAGCTTCTGCAAGGTGGAGGCACGGGTGAAACTGTACATGGAGGCCGAGCGGCAGGTATACGAGGAGACCGGAGAGCACACCCTCTACACGGTCAACGTCACCGACGAAATCCCCCAGGTCTTTGAAAATGCCCGCCGGGCGGTAGAGCTGGGCTGCAATGCCATCATGGTCAACTACCTGGCGACTGGGTTCCCCGTGCTGCGGGCGCTAGCTCAAGACCCGACCATCAATGTGCCCATCCTGGGCCACATGGACGTAGCGGGGGCGCTCTATGCTTCGGAGTGGCATGGCATCAGTTCCCACCTGGTGTTGGGCAAGTTCCCACGCCTGGCAGGGGCAGATATCGTCGTCTTCCCAGCACCCTATGGTAAGGCCCCTGTGCTGATGGACAAGTTCCAGAATGTCGCCCGCAACCTGTGCTTTCCGCTGTACGGACTGCGGCCCACCTTCCCTATGGCCAGCGGGGGCATCACCCCCAAGATGGTGCCACAGGTAGTCCATGATCTGGGTCCGGACATCGTCATCGGCTCCGGAGGCGGGATCCATGCCCACCCGCAGGGACCGGTAGCCGGGGCGAAAGCCTTCCGGCAGGCGATCCAGGCCACGATGGATGGCCGATCACTGGAGGACGCAGCCAAGGAGCACGCCGAGCTGAAGGTGGCCCTGGAGACCTGGGTAGACCCCTTCGGCAAGGGAATCGGGATGTAGAAACTTCCCCAGGCAATTGACCAAGTCGACATTGATCTGGGCATTCTTGGCTGGATCGACCGCAATGACACCATAGAGATTGAACAGCAGCGGATCGCCTTCCACCAGGATCTAAGTCGAGTCCCTCCTCTTAGCGTGCCAGGTAGGTAGCACGGTCGCTGAGGATGTAAGCCTGCAGCTCGTTGGCCATAGTCAGCACAGCCCCTATGCCCTGCCCAGTCGAGAGGTACCAGACGCCCGATGGCTCCACGCCAGCAGCCTTCCAGATGCTCTTTTTCTTGGTGTGTGTTCCCAGCTACGCGGACATCATGATCAAGAATGGATAGCAGCGGGTGGAAGGTCGGCCACGAATCCTGCACGAATACACGAATGGAGCAAGACAGGCAATTCGTGTATTCGTGGTCGGCAGATTCACTCCCCTCGCAGAATCGGCCGCGTCAAACAAGTCGCCCCGCCCTCAGTCTTGAGCGAGATCTCGTCCCCTTTGTAGGTGGACACCTCACAGCCCGCTGCTTCCAGCCGCTGCTTGGTGACCGGATTGCCCCGCAGCATCAGGCATCGACGCGGTGCCAACGCCAGCACGTTGGGCCCCATCGTCGCGAATTCCTCGTCTGGCACCTCGACGAGTTGGAAGCCACGATCCTTCAGGTGTTGCCAGAAAGGAACAGGCAGCAAAGGCGGGTAGACCACTGCCAGGCTGTGATCAACAACGCTGATCAGCGACATGAGGTGCAGGCAGGCATCCCGGCCGCCGAAGTAGGGCAAGGGCACGGGGAGCACTTTGACGCCCAGCCCCTGCAGGGCCTCCCGCAACTGGCGCAGCCCCTCGGCATTGGTGCGAAAGCCCTGCCCGATCGCCAGGGTATCGTGATCCAGCCACAGCAGGTCCCCACCCTCTGCCATGGCCGTGCCGTGCAAAGCGTAGAGTACCGGCACACCCGCCTTGTCCAGGCAGCGTGCGGTGGCCGCTTCCTCGCCCTGGCGCAGTGCCTTGCCCATCCTCAGGATCACCGCGCCCTGGTCGGTGACGATGCAAGGGTCGTGCACAAAGATCGCATCGGCGTGGACGGGAAGCAATTCATCGTGGTAGATTACTTCCGCTCCGGCCTGGCGCAGGACGGCCACCAGGGCATCGTGCTCCTGGCGGGCAATGTCCAGGTTTGGCCGATCCACATAGTGCCATTGGCCTGGATCCTCTACAGCAAAGGCCGCATCGGGCCTCCTGACCAGTACCCGGCGCAGCGGTTCGACCATGCTCTGGCTACCGTAGCTTCTCATTCCAGTCTCCAGTTACCAGTTGTCGGTTATGAGCTGGTAGTCAACAGTTGGAAGTCCAATCGCCCTCCCGCAGGTCTTGGTGCCTGACTGACGGAAGGTGCGGTCGCCGGCCCCACACGAGGCCACGCCAGTGCTGACCGTAGACCCGCGGGGGCTGGGCACTAGACTCTGCCGAGAATCTGCTGTGCGACGTCACAAGTGCGTTGGTTGAAGCGGTTGCAGGCGGCAACCGGGGACTCGGCAGGCGCGCACCCGATTTCAGACAACATGCAGTAGAGATGGCAAATCGGCAACCCCATGACGTTAGCATAGCAACCCACGACGCGTGCAACCGGACTCAGCTCCCTGTGCTGGATAGCGTAGGCGCCTGCCTTGTCCAGTGGGTCGCCGCTGGCCACGTAGGCAGCAATCTCTTCGTCGCTGTAAGTGCGCATCCACACCGTGGTTTCGGCCAGTTTGGTGCACTCCCGCCCCGACTGCGCCGCACACAACGTCACGCCACTGAAAACGCGATGAGGCCGTCCCCGCAAACGGCGCAGCATCTCCACCGCTTCCCCAGGGTCAGCCGGTTTGCCCAGCACTTGCCCATCGAGGTAGACCAATGTATCAGCCGCGACGACGAGACCGCCCGGCGCATGGCCTTGCACGGCCCGGGCCTTGAGCTGGGAGAGGCGAAGCGCCATCTCTGCCGGGCTTTCGCCAGCGTGGCTCGCCTCTTCCACATCCGCTGGTTGCACGAGGAAGGGAAGGTCCAACAGCGCCAGCAGTTGCCGGCGACGTGGTGAGGCAGAAGCCAGGATGAGGGTAGGTTGTGGGTTGTCCCCCAGTGCGCACATCGGCACGATTATAGCAGGGCCGGGCTTGCGGCGTCAAACGGGGATGGCATTCCGCAGTTGCTCTGACCCTGTTTTGGGGCTAAAATGGATCACAGCGCTGAATGTTCAGCGAGGTCGAAACACGCGATTCTCTTGCACGTAGCAGGTGGGAGTTGTGTCCGCGCGTTCGCGCCTGCCAGTCGCGATCCTTTCGAGCAAGCCCAGCATCTTGCCCACGTTCTGCGCTGACAGCATCGTGCGCTCTGGTTTGTCACCGCCATCGGCGCGGAGCCATTGCTGGTAGTCGGCACAGGAACCAGCACTGTAGTGGAAGACATAACCTTCCATGCCACAAAGGAGTAGCGCCAGGCTCATCGGCTCTACCGAGTAGGGACAGATGGCAAAGAGCACGCGGTTGAAGCGCCGCTCCTCCAGAACAGGGAGCAGGACGTCGTGAGCAATGTCCAGGGCGGAAGTCAACACCGCAAAGCTGGCCCCCGCTTCGAGTGCAGCGTGGCCCAGGACGCGGATCGAGCAGTCCACGCAGGTCGGCGGGTATCGCACCTGGCTCTTGGAGTCAAGTTCCAGACGCGAGAGATAGAGGCAATCGTGATTGAAGCGCCCTGCCGGACAGTCTTGGGCACTTCCAGCGCTACGCAGCCCCGCCGAACGGATGGCGGGACGCTGACGCAGCGGCTTTTGGCAGAATCCCGTTGCAACCAGGAGACGTTCGCTATCACTCAGCGCACGCTTCACGAACTCGTCTTCACCACAACCCAAAAGCAAGCGCTCCTCTGGCCGATCAGCACTCGAGGTTTGGCAGTAGGCCAGAAAACCACGCAGAGCGCGCAGTGGGTGGCGCAGCACGATGCGCCGCACGAAGGTGCGCCCGTAAGCCTGGGGCAGGCTATTGAACGTGAATTCGAGCAGCGCCAGGAAGCGCCTTGTTTTCGAATCAGGCAAGTTGACCATTGGCAGGCACTATTTTACCACACCACCAGGCGATAGTGACAATGCGTACGATATTGTGGCTTGACGAGATTGGAGAAGAAGATCACACTCAGGTTGGCGGCAAGGCCCTCAACCTGGGCAGAATCGCGCGGGCGGGTATCGCAGTGCCGCCAGGGTTCTGCGTGACCACCGCAGCCTATCAGGATTTCGTCACCGCGAACGCGCTGCAGCCGGCCATACAGGCATTGCTGTCGCTGCCAGCTCAGGAAGCGCGGGATGCGGCCTTGCGCCTGCAGCAGGCGATTCGAGCAGGTCACCTGAGCGCAGCGATGTGCGAAGCGGTGCGGACTGCCTACCGTAGACTGGCGGCAACGGAGGAGGTGATGCGCTGTCCAGTAGCAGTGCGCTCTTCCGCAACTGCCGAGGATCTGCCCACCGCATCCTTCGCCGGGCTACAAGCCACCCTGTTCAACGTACAGGATGAAATGCAGTTGCTCCGCGCCATCCTGGAGTGTTGGGCCTCGCTGTGGTCGCCACGGGCAGTGCTCTACCGCACGCATCGCGAACAGGCGCAGCAACTGCCTTTGATCGCTGTCTTGGTTCAGCGGATGGTCGATGCGGAAGCCGCAGGGGTGGTCTTCTCGCAGCATCCCATCTTTGGCGAGGGGACGGTGCTCATCGAGGCAGCCTTCGGCCTGGGAGAGACCGTGGTCAGCGGCACAGGAGAGGTCGACCGCTACTCCGTGGACCGCGAGACGTGCGCGGAGATCGAGCCGCCTACCATCGCGCACAAACCGCAGAAACGGGTGATGGCTGCCCAGGGGGGGCGTGAAATCCATCGAGGTGCCGGCAGAGAAGCGAGATGCCCGTGTACTGACTCCGCAAGAAGCGCAACAGGTCGCCAGGACAGCATTGGCCCTGGAGCAGCACCTGGGATGCCCCCAGGACGTGGAGTGGGCCTTTGCCGAAGGACGGCTCTACGTGTTGCAGTCGCGCCCCATCACCGCCCAGGCCCGCAGTTACTTCACCGACGTCCTGCCCGGTGACGTTTACACCTGGACCTCGGGATTCCTGAACGAACGCTTTCCCCTGCCGGTCTCACCGCTTGGCTGGTCTGTGATCCGGGAGCTGCTGGAGGAATTGGCCCTTCGCGCCCCACTGCGTTACCTGGGCCTCAAGGGCGTGGAGCAATTGCCCATCACCAAGCTGTATCGTGGTCACCCATACGTGAACATGTTCGTGTTTCAAACCCTGTACAAGGTCTTTCCCGATTCGCTGTTGCCCGAGGACGCATACCGTTATTTTCCCGATGGCAGAACGCAGCTTCGACGCCAGGCTCCCTACCCTCGTTCGCTCTTCGATCCGCGTTTCTTGCTCTCCATGGCCTGCCACTTTCTGAGAGAGCCCAGGATCTGGTCGCCGTGGCACAACCATCAAGTCTGGGCGGACTTTGTCCTGCGGCACGAAGCACGCAGCCAGGAACTGGAAGCCGAATGGCGAGTCCTCCGCGAGGACAAAGCCACAGTGCAGCGCATCTGGGCAGCGATCGACAAGGCGCAGCAACTGAATCACGAGTTGTTGGCCTTGCATCGCTGGAGCCTGACCCACGCCGACTTGACCTATACTCTGCTGCGCCGGTTGGTTCGAGCTTCGGTCAAGGCGGACGAGGCGGCAGAGCTGTGCACCGTCCTGGTGACTGGCCTGCCGAACAAGTCTCTGGAGGTGGATCGTGCACTGCACCATCTGGCCCAGACAACGGATCCACCCGCCTTTGCTAAAGCCCTTGATGCCTTCCTGACTCGCCACGGCCATCGGTCTTTCCATCTGGACATCTACTACCCAACGTTTGCAGATGAACCTGCGCAGGTCTTGGAGCTCGTGAAGCGCCTTCGGGAAGCGGCTGAAGCTGTCACCGCAGAGGGCACGCAGGGTCTGCCGGGAACAAGTGAAGCCGTCACTACAAGGAGCGCGCAGGATCAGCCGGGAACGACGAAAGTCGTCACTACAGGCAGCGGGCAGATGGAAGAGGCCAGACGACGGGTACATGAGTTGTGCGGCGGTGGCCTCCCTGGACGGCTAAGACGCTGGCTCTTTGACCATGTTCTGTACCTGGTACAACAGTACATGCCTCTGCGAGAAGACCAACGCTACTTTTGGCAAAAGACGCTTGCCCTGACGCGCAAGCTGTTCCTGCTTCTGGGCCAGAACATGGCAGAAGCCGACCTGCTCAAGCGCAGGGAGGACGTCTTCTTCCTGACCAAGTCAGATATCGAAGTCTACGTGCGCGGACGGATAAGCGGTGATAGTTACGCGGCACTGGCCGCCACCAGGCGGCAACAGTTCACGCGCTTACGTCAAGAGTGTGACGTTGCACCCGGCTGGCGAAGGTATCCGCCCTTCCTTCGTGGGAACCGGCCACTGCAGATGGCAGAACATGACGGTCAAACCCAATGGACAGGGCAAGCAGTGGGCCCTGGTCTGGCTCGCGGGCGGGTTGTTGTACTGTTTTCCCCCGCTGAACTCGACAGGGTCAAGGCCGGTGACATTCTAGTTACGCGCAGTGTAGACCCGGGCTGGACGCCCATTTTCGCTTTGCTGGGTGCTCTGGTAATCGAGCACGGCGGCCAGCTTTCGCACGGAGCCGTGGTTGCCCGAGAGTATCGGCTGCCAGCAGTGGCCGGCATTCCAGGAATTACCCAGTTGTTGCGCGACGGTGATGTCGTGATCGTGGACGGCCTCCATGGAGTAGTGGCCAAGATTGAGGAAGAGTGAAGCCATAGCACCACAGACACACCCAAGACGACCCACGCACCCTCAGCGGAACCGAGGATCAGCCTCGTTCGACATAGAGGCATCCTTGCAGTATAATGCGACTCGATACAACACGGAGCAACATGACACCAATTCTTACCGCCAACATCGTGGATTTCATCAGCCACAGTGCAGAACAGACGCAGCGTATAGGCGAGCGGCTGGCACGTCTGCTTGAGAGTGGCGACGTGATATGTCTGGAGGGCGACCTGGGTGCGGGCAAGACTTGCTTGACCCAGGGAATCGGTCGCGGGTTGGGAGTACAGTCGGCGATCACCAGTCCAACTTTCATCATCGTCAACGAGTACCCACTGCCAGACAGGAGCCACAAGTTGTATCACATAGACCTCTATCGCGTGCAGAACGCTGCCGAGGCATGCTCTACGGGCCTGGAGGACATTCTCTTCGGAAATGGCACCTGTGTCATCGAGTGGGCCGAACGGGTGAGAGAGATCCTACCTGACAACCGACTGTGGGTCACACTGCGGTATGTGGACGAAACCAAACGGGAACTCCATTTTGAGGCGCGCGGAGCCCGTTTCGAGGCATTGCTGCAACGCTTTCGCCAGGAAGCGTTTGGCATCTGAACACGGAGCAGAAACTTGCTTTTGGCCATTGACACAGCAACCCACATGGCGGGCATCGCCCTGTACGACCAGAATGGTCTGCATGTGGAACAGACATGGCGCTCAAGCGCCAACCATACAGTGGAGCTGATGCCCAGTATCGTCCATGCCTGTAAGCAGCAGGGCCTGGCACCTTCGGCTCTGACAGCAGTGGGCGCTTCGCTGGGGCCCGGCTCTTTCACTGGCTTGCGCGTCGGCCTGAGCGTGGCCAAAGGTCTGGCTCTGGCCTTGAATATCCCCGTGCTGGGCGTACCCACGCTGGATGCCACAGCCTATGCGCACTCCCATGAGACCCTGCCAGTCTGTGCTATCTTGCCAGCAGGACGGGGCAGATGGTGTGTCGCCTTCTATCAAAGCATCGCTGGCGATTGGCAACGCCGCAGCGAGCCTGCCCTGATGAATACGGACGACTTGGTCGCCGCTCTGCAGGAGCCTGCACTGGTCTGTGGCGAGCTAGATGTTCAATTGGTCCGGGAACTGCACAGAGCCACTCCACGGGAAGTCGTCATCGCCAGCCCAGCCTCCGCTGCGCGCCGCACGGGCTACCTGGCGGAATTGGCCTGGCAGCGGTTTGTAGCTGGGGAACGCGATGACCTGGCCTCTCTATCACCCATTTATCTGCGGCGCCCCTGAACCAGGGTTGGCCATGAACGACAATAGCAGCATCCCTTACGTCATAAAGCGAATGACCCTGGCTGACGTACCCGCTGTGGTAGCTATCGAGAAGATGGTGTTCCCCCTTCCCTGGTCCAGACACGCCTTCGAGCACGAAGTGCAGCACAACCCTATGGCGCACTTTATGGTCCTGCGGCTACGCGACACGGCCGTCGCCCGCCAGGAAAGCCACACCCACCCGTGGATAGAGGTCGCAGGGACGGCACCGGGCGGACCCTCACGCCATCCACTCCTTGGCTACGGCGGTTTTTGGCTGGGCATTGATGAGGCACACATCTGCACCGTGGCTGTACATCCCGACTGCCGAGGCCGGGGGCTGGGCGAGTTACTTCTGGTGCACCTGATTGACCATGCGACGGAAGTAAATGCTGCGGTGGTCACTCTGGAAGTGCGTGCATCCAACCTCGTAGCACAGAAGCTATACGGCAAATACGGCTTCCTCAGAGTAGGTCGGCGCAAGGGATACTACTTGGACAATGGTGAAGATGCGATCATGATGATCGCCAGCCGCATCTCGTCAGCGGCCTTTCAGGGACAGCTTCAGGAACTGAAGGCTTCCCTGTGGCAGAAACTGGCTGTACAGAGTCACCGCACTCGTCGCGTATGAAAAGGCGCAGAGAGTGCAAGGGTTCATGTTCAATTCCTTGGCCTTCTTGGAACCCTGGCGGTTTGGATAGGGGTTGGCAGGCTTGCACCAGAGGAAAACAACCCACCGCTCACTACCAGGGCCTTTCCATTCTCAAGCGCCGGTCGAGTAGGATTGAGGCGCAGCGCAGAGCCGTATCGAGACCAGGCGTTGCAGCATATGTCGCTTACGCTGGCCTCGACACTCGGCCGCCGTTCGCTCCGACTTTGGAAAAGCCCTCCAACCGCACAGATAGTGTATCCTTCATTCGGGAAATTGGGGGAGAGCCTGTGGCAGAGCGCTGACGGATTGGTCGCTTGCGTGGATCACAGTATACGTCCTGCACTGGAGCACAGACAATGGTCAGCTTGGAGCACTGCGGTGGCGATCTGGCTTCGCTTGGACAGTGGTCTGCGCTGGATAGCTGCACCGGCGGACTGTGGTCCGCCCAGAGCAAGTGTATGTCGACCTTCGGAGACGCTGGTCTGATCGGCCCAAGTTGTACCCGTGATTTGACCAAAAAGAACATTTGTGCTATACTCCCACCTATGACAACTTGCAGCAAACCAACCACAATCCCATTCGCCGCCACCACCCACTACCCGCTACCCACAGTCCGCAATCCCCTGTTCCTTTTTTCGCCAAACGAACCCATTTTTCACAAGTGTACATCGTCCCCAATCACCTACCTACCCATCAGCCGTACACCGCTGGAGACGTGACCCATGACCGGGCCCAAGACCGTTACCGCGAAGCGTCTCGCCGCGGTCTGGCGAGGCTGCCGCAGGTCCCGCCATGCTTTGGGCAGGGCGAAGCGTCTCGCCGCAGTTGGGCGAGGCTGCCGCAGTGATCGCCAACGCGCCGTAGCGCGACACGGATCAGTTTGACAGTAGGGGCGAGGCATTTCCTAGCAGACCTTGCAGCAGCGCGAGCGGACACGATAGCGGAATGATGCTTCATGAACAGCCCTGTTCTGAAATGCCTCGCCCCTACATCGCCAGGTGCGCCAGGTTGACGGTCTTGCGCACATGTGCTACACTGCAACACAGAATGCGGGGTGCTGTGCCAAGACATTGTATCCACTCCAAGGACCCAACTCAACGGAGACTTTGTCGAGCATAATGGGGATGACCGTACGGATGTTGTCATCAATCTGGGGTAGTTGCTCCTTGAGATGGGCG
>JAUWJD010000046.1 GCA_030607875.1 Chloroflexota bacterium | reverse complement strand
GTTGTTACACGCCCCACACGCGCTACGGGCGGCGTCACGGCGACGCGAGCGCTGACGGGTGCCCCTCCCATCTTGGCCACCTGGATGCGGTAGGACGTAGCACCAGCAACGGCCCCCCACTCGAAGGCCGGCGTGTCATCGCAGGTGTGGCTGCCGTTCAAGGGCAGGCCCAGGAGCGGTGCGCCAGGTACGTCATCGCTGACAAAACTCCACACGTTGGACCAGGCGCTGTTGCCGCAGTTGTTGGAGGCTCTGACCCGCCAGTGGTACGTACCCGGCGCCAGCGGGCCGACGTCACGGTTCGAGACGGTGACATCGGCGTCGACGACCGGCGAGGAGAAGGAAGGGCTGTCGTCCACCTGGACGCGATACAGTGTAGCACCACTGACGGTTGACCAGTCGAGCCAAGGAGTGTCGTCGCAAGTGTGGCTGGAGTCGCTGGGCGCTGTGAGAATCGGTGCAGTGGGCAGGACATCGACCACAAAGCTGCCGACGGAAGACCACGGGCCGCCGCCGCACACATTGGTCGCTCGCACACGCCAGTACTGCTGGCCTGGTGACAGGGGTAATCCGGGGGTAAACCCCGGCGTCATCATGGCCTGATTGTACTCTGGCGAGGAGAAGGACGAATTGTCGTCTATCTGAATGCGATAGCCAGTGGCCCCACCGACTCCGGACCAGTTAAAGTCTGGAGTCGCATCGCAGGTGTGGCTGGCATCCGGGGGCGTTGCCAAAGCGGGCGCAGGGGGCGCGGAATCGATGTCAAAGACGGTTGTCGCAGACCACGGGCCGCTGCTGCAGGCGTCCGAAGCCCTGACGCGCCAGTGGTACTCACCGGGTGGCAAGGGCGTGCCGGGGATGAAACCGGGCGTGCTCATGGTCTGGTCATACTCGGGCGAGGAGAAGCCAGCATTGTCATCCACCTGGATCCGATACTGCGTGGCTCCAGTGACAGCCGACCAACTGAACTCTGGAGTCGTATCGCAGGTACGGCTTTGCGCGGCCGGGGAGAGCGGCGTAGGGGCTGCCGGAGGCACACAATAGTAGACCCGCAGCTCGAAAAAGTCGATCCACCCGGTGTCCCAGAGGGCGTGGTCTGAGGCCTCCAGGTACCAGGTCTGGTTGACCGCGTCGTTGTCAAATGCGACGTACTCCACGCGGTGGAGATATATGTCTTCGTCGTCCTCCGAGTCATCGTCCTGGCCGCCATCGGTGGCCCCCCCCAGCCGGTCCCACACGGTGATGTATTTGTACGGGAAGTCGTGTGACACAAGCAACTCCACGTCGCCAGGATATTCGTGCTGCACCCGCAGTTGATACTGCACCTTGCTGACCGTCACGCCCGTCGGCGCTGCGGTTATGTTGACCGAGGAGCTGACAGTGCCAGGGAGGCCACCACTGTAGTCGGGAATGGGATAGTTGGTGCTGTTCATCTGCGATACGCTCATCTCCCCTTGTGGTGCGACACCGGGGGCCGGCAGGGAGAACTTGACCAGCCGCTGCAGCACATTGAACTCGAAGCCTGCCTCTTTGAGCGCCGTGACCTGCTGACCGGATAGCTCAAGGCAACAGCTCCCGATGCCGGGACAGAAGAGCCCCATCGACTCAAGCTGCTGCAGCTGGCCGGCGCCACGCACGTGTACCTCCACCTCCAGCATGGGCTGTGGTGCGAGCGGCATCCACGTCCCCTGCGGAGCCTCACCCATCGAGGGCATAGCGGCAACAAGAAAGACCAGCAGGGTGATGGACAAGGCCGTCACTCGTGCGCACCGAGTGGCTACAGGAGATTGATGTCTTGTGCTGTGATCCATTCTTCTCTACCTCCTTTTGTGGCCTGCCGGTGAGGCAGGTAAACGACTCGTACAGGACAACCACAGTGCAAGGCCCCGGAGCTGCAGGGAAACAGAAACGCCAGCCGCGGCAAGCTGAACCAGCCGGGCTGGCGTGACGGTGGCCAAGACGTGTGCGGTTGGAGACGTGCACTCAGAGGACGTGGGCATGGTGACCCTCCGCGTCTATGTTAGCACACAATTGCCCAGTTGTCAACAGTGCACTGTGCGGGTAGTGTGTCCTTAGTTCAGGAAATGCTGCATATGCAGTATAGGGGCTTGTCCCCGTCTGTGACGCCCACCCCGTCAAGCCATCGCCTTCGGCGAGACCTTCGGCGGGACGGACTGCAAGGGGCTATGCTACATACTCATCTGCTCTCGGGCCCCAATTTCCTGAGCCAAAGATACTGTACCCTGTGCGGGGTCCAGCAATTTGTGCCGTCTATTGTACCAACGGGGATCCTCTGGCTCCGCAAGGGACTGCGTGATCGCTGCCTGCGGGTTCTCTTGCTCCATGGGGCCCCTCCTTGGTTCGAAAGTAGCGCCACTATACGACATCAAAGGCTAACTGCGCTTGCCCTATCCAACACCGAATCGCAAAAAAGGCCGCAGAGCCTGCAGAAAGCCGCTCGCTTCTGTCTTTCTACTTACTCTCAGGCGAAAACCGGGTCAAGACTGAGCAATTGCTATCATAACAAGCTGCATTTGCCGTTTCTTGACAGTGTTAACAGAATCCCTCTTACGTCTCAGCTACGGTACGGCTGCACCCGACTGTTTTTCCAGCATCTCGACCAGCCTCATCAAGGCCTCAGATCGGATAGGCCGGCAAGGGGTCAGATTCGGTACTCCGATGTTGGAACCTTTTCGATATCAAAGGTGCTTGACCATTTAGTGATTGGCCGCCAGCGCTATGTGAGCTTGAGAGAGCGAGGGGTGGGGTTCGGTACATCTCGTTGACGCGCGTGCCGCACACATGCCTGCTATGTGGCGGCTTGCTGCCTCCAACTGTTCGCAAACAGCGGCTTTCAGATGAGATCACAGGAACAGCCCCTCCACACTCAAATATCTCTGCCCGGTATCCGCGAATATGCACACTATCACCTTCTCCGCGTTCCCTGGCCGCTTGGCGATCTCAAGCGCCGCGTGTGCCACCGCCCCTGATGAGATCCCCACCAATAGACCTTCCCTTTGCGCAATCTCACGACACCTCTCAAAGGCCTGTCCTTCACTCACCAAGAAGATCTCATCTATGATCTCTCGATCCAACGTCTCAGGAACAAAGCCTGGTGCCGTCCCCATCAGCCGATGCGGTCGGAAAATCCCCTTGGAGATGTACGGAGACTCCTCTGGCTCCACAGCCACCAATTGCACTTTTGCTTTTTTCTCTTTCAAGTAGCGGCCCGCCCCGCAGATCGTGCCTCCCGTCCCCAGCCCTGCTACCAAGATGTCTACTTGCCCTGCTGTGTCTTCCCATATCTCTGGCCCAGTGCTTTGGTAGTGGGCTTTGGGGTTGGATGGGTTGACGTGCTGCCCAACATAGAAGTACTCAGGGTGTTCCGCCAGGATTTCTTTGAGCGTCCGTCGCGCCCCCTTGGTCCCCTCTGCAGCTGGAGTGAGAACTAACTCGGCTCCAAAAGCCTTCAACACCTTCCTTCGCTCCAGGCTCTGGATTTCTGACATCACCAGGATGGCTTTGTAGCCCTTGATAGCCGCGATGTAAGCCACCGCCATTCCCGTATTGCCGCTGGTGGCCTCAATCAGCGTGCTACCCGGCTTGAGCTGTCCTGTCTGCTCTGCGTCGCGGATGATTTGCAGCACTGGTCGGTCTTTCAGACTCAAGGGGTTCATAAACTCACATTTGGCGTAGATCACCCACTTTCCAGCTAGTCGCTCAAGCCGTAGCAGAGGGGTATCGCCAATCATCTCCGTAACATTGCGATAGAACTTCATTCTCTCCCCCTTCTCTCCTGAGCTTTAACCCCGGCCGTGAGCAACAAGACCCCACTGGTCATGCCGCCTGACCAGTGATTAGGCGACAATTCTGCCGCATATTCTACGGGTATACGACAACCCTTGCCATGGCCGTTGTCCTGAGAATAGTGTGCAGCAAACTCCTCCCCAAGTCAACGTGGAGGGCTAGTACTGGCGGTGGGAGGCGGCCCTACCCACGCGAACGGTCGTCGGGGCGTGTTGCTTCGCTGCGTTCAAGCAGATCAGCTCAATGAGCGCTGGCGCGGCAGAAAGTCACCGATCTACTTGTGGCGTTTTGCGGCCGCAGAAGCTAGAAAAAACCTGGCAGGTTTGACAAACCTGCCAGGTTTTGACAGAAGTCAGGCGCAAGTTACGCTGCCTGAGCGCTTGGCCTTCCGTCACCGGATCCACTGAGCCGCTGCCATAGGGCCGGCTGTGCGAACACCACCAAGAGTACCAGGCTGACGATCGGCCCGATGGCGAACATGGAGAACCTGCCCATGTCGATGGCTGTGGCGATGGCCAGTGGGACTCCCACCACAACCTCCAACAACCCGGCCGCGAGCCCGACGACGCGCATCCATTCGCGGGGACGAAGGATTATCCCCACCGCAACCACGCCAAATCCGACCATCGCGATCCAGTGCAACCGCTGCACAAGCACGAACAACGGCGTCCCGATGGTGATGATGCGGCTGGTGCTTGCAACGCCGTTCATGAAGGAGAACACAAAGGCCATTCCGCTGAACAACGCAAGCAGCGTGCGGCTCCAGGATAATCGCCCCACAGACTTTGTGAAGAGGAAAAAGAGGAGCAGATTGGGGAAGAAGATGATAAAGTAGACTGGCGGCATGCCAGCGGCCATAAAGGGCACGTTGATGAACCAACCACCCTGCAGTGCCAGCACGTTCGCGATCACAGCCAGTGGGAAGGCCCATCCCGCAGCAGTGAAGAAGCCGTACGCGCTGACGGCGTACAGCACCCCTGCAAAGATGCTGACGTCCGAAAGCAATGGCATGATGAACTTTAGCAGGATTTCACACCCCGGCTCCGCGGCCTCCGCTGTCAACGCAGGCCCATACCATGTCAGGAACAGTACAAAGGTAGCGGCGATGCCCAACACAGATCCCGCCAAAGCAAGCCATCCTCCAAGACGCTCATTGATCTTCATATCAGAACCCCCTTTTCTGTCTTTTTTCATAGCCAGGAGGCGCGACAGCGCCTCTTCTCACAAGTCCCGATGAACCGGGGCAGGTCGCCTTCCATGGCAGTATTGATGCCGATATGTTTCTTCTCCCTCCTTGTGTGATACCCCCCGGAGCCTTGATGTTCGCACTGCCTTGCCAATTCCTGTGCTTGCGCTCGGTGTTTCCCCACCAAGGGCTCCTTCATAGTCTCCCCGTAGAGTGCTGCTATCCTATTCAGCGCAGAGAACGCAGAGTTCACAGAGCCTTTCCTAAATTCCTCGGCGGTCTCAGCGGGCTCTGCGGTTCAAAACAGCCACGACCAGCATGAGCAACACTCAGGAGGGGGACTATCCGCTCCCTTGATCCAGGGACAACGGCTGTGAGCTAAGTGGCCAGCGATAGGCTTGCTCGACGTCATAAGCCCGTGCATCTCTGGTCCGTTGCGCAGCATCCTGGTGCTCTTCCGCTGATCCAGCGCGCCGCTGTGTGCGATCCTGGACAATCGCCAGTCCGATCCGCGCCGCGGATTCTATTCATGCTGCTTTTGTTGCTACCACAACCCCAAAGCCCGGAAGCTTTCTCGAGAGGCTAGACGAGGGGCCTGTGAAGCCAGACTCAAGAAGCCACCCCTCGATTTCTTCAGGGGCATACGTTTGCCCACCTACAGCATTGAGCAATTCGAGACTCAGAAGTCGTGCCATCAACCTTGCAAACCGGCTCAGTGCCTCTACTGCGATCAGATCGGCAATCACGACGTGACCGTCGGGTGCCAGGGCGTTCCTGACCTTTGTAAGCAGTTGCACGTTCTTCTCAGGAGAGTACATGTGCACGATCTGGGATAGCAACGCAACGTCATAGTCAGATCCAAAATCATCCTCCCAGAAATCACCCTCTTTGAACACTACACGCTCAGTCATCCCCTGGGAACGGATCGTTTCAATGGCCACATCCTCGGCTTGCGGCCAATCGAAAATGGTTGCCGACAGACCGGGGTACTCTCGGCAGAACGCGATACTGTAAAGACCATGTCCCCCGCCGAGATCGAGCAGTCTCTCCACCGTTGATGGCAGTCTGGCGCGCGACACAATCTCCCGCGCAGACACGCCAGCCATGCCCATCATCAAAGCCTGGTAGTCCTTCCAGCGCCCTGGCTGTTGATCAAGCCACTCCCATGCCAGTATCGGTGGATGGCCCTCTCGAATTGTCTCATCCAGGTATTGCCAGCGCTCTAGAATCCCTTCGATTCCAGAGATCATACCGCCAATGGCATTGGGCACCAGTGGTATTATCCACTTGAGCGTCATGCTGCTGTTCTGGTACCGCCCATTCCTCTTCTCGACATAGCCCAGGGCTTCAAGAGCTTCAAGCAGCAGTTCGGTTGCCCTCGTGTCCGCAGAGATCAGGCGCGCCACTTTATCCGCTGTGAGGCTATCCTCCCCAATGGCCTCGAAAACCCCTAGTTTGACGGCCACCACCACAGCTCGGAAGGCTAGCCCACCAACAAAGTCCATCATCGGACCTGGGCCTATGTTGAGCGTTAGAAGAATCGCTCGCTCAAGGAAGTTTGGCACGATAGGCATTCGTCCCTCCTGTTCCCCCTACGGATCGAATCTGACATGGGACACTAACCACTGATTGGGCAGCGAAGGGAGGGATGCCGTGGGCGGATGATGGAGGCCTGGACAGTTGAGCCTGGATCAGCGGTGTTCGGTAGTTGTATTCCTCCCGATCGCTCACCCACGCCGCGACTGCGATGCAATCAACCTTGCCACAGAACCACTCGTAGACCTGCCGCGCGGCTGCCTGGCGGCTTGCGCTTTGCCCGCCGCGTGGGCCGAGTTTCTCGTGAATGGCCGTCCGCTCACATTCAGCGCTCCGGACGTGCAGAGGCACAAGCCAGTCTCTTGAGCCCAACGTCCCAGCGCACTGCTGCCTTGCTTTTTCTCAAGTCCGCAGGGCTGCTGAGTCTGGATCAGCAAGCCGGGGTTGAATCCCTGTCCCCCAGCCAGAAGGGCCGAATGCGGCTAGCAGACTTGACATCTGCTGGCCGTTTTCGCAGCTTTGCGCAGAACTCGTCACTATTCTTCTGTAGCACGACTTAGAGCATCCTGGCCAATCGCCGGATGTGTGCTTTTTCTTCCGCAACGATCTTGCCCACAATCGGCCGATCCGCCGGGTGCATCGCGTCCCTCAGCCCGTAGAAGAATAGCAGTGTCTCTTTCTCAAAGCTTATGGCCATGCGCACTGCTTCCTTCTCGTCCGTCACTTCTTCGGCTGCGGCCAGTGCTTTGTCAGGCCCTTTGAAGAGAGCACCTTGAACCGTTGCGTTCACGTATCCCACGTACTCATCCCATTCTTCAGCGATCAGCGGGCTGTATCGAACCGAACGAGATAGTTCGGCAAAGACATGATAGTGTTTCACCTCTTGTTCTGCCAAATCCTCAAAAAGAGCCCGGAGTTGAGGTGATTCGGACTTTTGAGCTACGGCCCGGTAGAAAGCTTCGCCACTTTGTTCCGCTTGCATCGCCAGTTCGACGACATCTGTTGCCGTCATTAGAAAACCCATTATCGCTCCTCTCTATGTTTGCACAGACTCCTACCGGCACATAAGCCATGCCTATGTGCATGTTGTCCTACTTCCCCCCGTTCTCGACCGATTCCAGCACAATCTGAGAAAGGTCCACCACGCGCACGCGTATTCTGTTTTTGTGCGCGCTGTTGAAGAAGGGAAACTACAACCTCTAGCTCTCCTGTTGCTTCTTCCTCTCAAGGGCTCTCCTCAAAGCCTCCATTTCCTTCTCAAGCTTCTTCTGCCGGGAGGCGATGCCAAAGACGAATACGAAGGTCAGCGCCCAGAATACGGCGTAGGCCGCAAAAAGATAGCTCATGTTCAACCCCTTTCTCCAGAGTACAGTCTCTTTTTCAGTCCTTCAACCTCGTCGACCAACCTCGCCAAGCGGACCCGATGAAGGAGCAGTGTGAAGTAGAGCATGGTGAAGGTGAGGAGGCAGAACAGAAACGTGAGCAACATCGGCCGCGTCAGACCGGTGCCTCCTCTGTCGAAGACGACGGGGTGCAGTCTCTGCCACCAGCGTATGGACAGGAAGGTGAGAGGCACGCTGGCGAAGGCTACGATGCCATAGACGGCAGCAAAGCGGGCCTTTTGTTCCTCGTCCTGCAGAAAGGCCCGCAGCATGAAGTAAGCGAAGTAGATGAGCAGCAGGATGGTAACCAGCATCAGGCGAGGCTCCTGCTGCCAGGGCCACCAGGCGTTCCAGGTGGGCTTGGCCCAGAAGGAGCCGGTAATCACCGCCATGGCGGTGAAGGCGACACCAATCTCCGCCGAGGAGAAGCCCACTACATCCCAGCGGCGTTTTCCTCCACGAAGGTAGGCGATGCCGGCAAGAAAGGTAACGAAGAAGGCAAAGAAGCCGACCCAGGCCGAAGGAACGTGAAAGTAAAAGATCCTCTGCACGTCTCCCATCGTCGCCTCTCTTGGGGCATACAGGAACACCAGGTAGAGGGCAACGATCATCATCACGCCACTCACCGCGTTCAGCCAATCCCCCCAACGAGAATCCCGATTCATACTCGTCCCCCTTTCTCCTGAGCGGTCAACCTTGCACCAAGTAGTCAAAGGCCATATACGATACTGCGAGGAAGATGATATCAAACCCGATGAGCAACCTCAGCCAGTGAGCCAAGCTGGCCCACGGCAGGCCATCGAGGATGCCTGCTGTTAGCTTGACAGCGGAGATCACCACTGGAAGGATGATAGGGAAGAGCAGGACAGGGAGCATCACCTCGCGAGCCCGAGTGTTCGCCGCCATGGTCGCCAGCAGGGTGCCAACCGCAGCGAAACCGACGGTTCCCAGGAACACGGTGAGCAAGAACGCCGGCCGGATCAGGTTGAGGTTAAAGACGACAGAGAAGATGGGTAGCATCACTGCTTCGGTAGCGGAAATGAAAAGCAGGTTGCCCAGCATCTTGCCAAAGTAAATCGTGCTGCGTTCCATGGGAGCCAAGAGCAGGCCGTCCAGGCGACCTTCCTCGATCTCCGCGGATAGAGCGCGGTTCAACTGCAACGTCCCGGCAAAGGCGAACGTAACCCACAGGACCCCAGGCGCTACCTCGGCGACCTTCTCCACACGCAGATCAAAGCTGAAGCTGAAGATGACGACAAGCAGCAAGGCAAAGACGAACATGGAACTGAACATCTCTTTGGTTCGCAACTCAGCCAACACATCTTTCCAGACGATGGCCAGCGTCTTGTTCAAGAATTGCATGTCTCAGCCTGCTCCCAGGCCACCCTCGCCTTCCGCATAGAGCCAGTAGGCTTCCTGTAGCTCGGCCAGAGTGAGGGATCCTCTCTCCGCTTGATATACGATTCGTCCCCGTGACAGGATGACCAGCTTATCGCACAGTTCTAGACCGTGTGCCAGGTTATGAGTAGTCATGACTACAGCGTGGGACTGTGGGCTGACGGCTCCAAGCAACCCACGCAGCATTCTGGTCGCCTGCTGATCTAATCCGGTGTAGGGCTCATCCAAAAGCATGATGGAGGGTTCGTGAATGATACTCCGGGCGACCGACAGGCGCTGTTGCAAGCCCCGTGAGAGCGTGCCGGCCAGGCTGTGGCGGCGTCCCTCCAGCCCTACCAGATCGAGGAGCACATCCACTCGCTCCTCCAGACGGTGCACATCGTAGATGCGACCATAGAAATGGAGGTTCTCCTCGACCGTCAAATCGCTGTAGATGAGAGGCTGATGAGAGACAAAGCCCATCTGCCGCCGGATCTCTGTATCACCAGGAGAGAGCACCCGACCATTCATGCGCACGAGCCCACTGGTGGGCTTGAGCAGCGTGGCCAGGATGCGCAGAAGGGTTGTCTTGCCTGCTCCATTGGGCCCCACAATGGTGAGGAACTCGCCCTCCGCAACCTCCAGGTCTATGCCTCGCAGGGCATAGGTATGACCAAAAGCCTTGACCAGTCCCTCGATCTGGATCATCTAACTCTCTTCGCCTTGACGCCTCTTGAAGAAGGGATAGGCCAAGACCCAGAGAGCCGCCAGTGTGCCCAGCCCGATGATGGCCCTCACGCGGCCCGGGGAGTCAGGGGTCACGGGTTCGCTTGGCCCACTTTCCAGAGACTGACTAGCCAGATGCAAGATCAGAGCATCACCTGGAGCCAAGTCCTCTGCACTCAGGTGCAGGTACCTGCCGTCCTGGAGGGAGAGTGGTTCCTGAGCGCTCAGCCCCGGCGACGTCACCCCCACTCCAATGTCGGCGACCAGGACATCGAGCTGGTGGATGGGATAGATGATCTCCTTGGAGAGAGTGTGCCTGCCCGCCTGGTACGGCAGCTGATAGGTGAAAAAGAAGTCCTTCTCCCCCGGAAGGATGGGCTCGGTGTAGGCGAATCCCCCTTCAGTTCGCTCTATACAACAGGCCATCATTCCCTCTGTCAACTGCAATTCGGTAGCGCCGGGCGGCAGGGAAAAGTGAATCGTGTGTCCGCCTTCTCCGTCGGAGCCGACGTAGGTCTTGGTTCCAGCGTTGAAAAAGATTTGCAGCTCCTGTAGCAAGAGGGTGTCGGCCTGAAAATCCACTATAAAGTGCGCCCTCTCCACCCACAGATCGGCATCGCTGGTGGTCGATTCGTAGACGGTCACAGGCACAGAGAGGAGTTCCTCTCCCTGGGAAAAGGCCACCACCTCGCTCCAGTAGGATACTCCTTGGTACACTACCTGCAATTGATAACTGTACGCTTCCGTATCGAGAGCTTGAAAAGCGAACCGCCCTTCCCCATCAGTCGTTTCTTCCAGCAGGACATTCTGTCCCTGAGCATCCAGGGTCCAAAGAGTGACCGGCACTGTCGCCATGGACGTCCCGCCCAAGGTCCCGTTGAGCACCTGGCCTTCGATGACGCCCGAGTCTTGAGCACGCACCTCGGCAGTCACAGAGATCAGGAGGAAGAGGACTGCTAGCAGACGGACCAAACGGGTGCGCACCCTAATCCTCCACTGCTTTCGCCCGCCCCTCAGGCCAGACGGCTATGAGCGTACCCAAGAGAAGCACCCCGCCTCCGATCCATATCCAGTTCACCAGCGGGTTAATGATCATCTCAAAGCCCGCCAGGCCGTCCTCCTCCAGGCTAGCCAGGATGACGTAGACGTCTTCCTTCAGGCTGCTGTAAATGGCCACCTCCGTTACCCAGGGGGTATCCAGAGTCCAGTGATAGCTCTTGTGGGGCACCAGGGTAGACACCTTTGAGTCGGCACGGTAAACGCTCAAGGTAGTAGCGTAGCGGATTCTGCTCTGGGAGGTCGCCGGCTCGGGATTCAAGGTTTCCGCCGAGTAATCCTCGTACTGGACCCTATAATCGCCGAGGACGGTCGATTCACCCGGGCTCAGGGCGACCAACTGCTCGCGCTTGTAGAATGTCGAGCCCGTGATTCCGATGGCGATCAAGATGATGCCGAGGTGCACCAAGTAAGCCCCATAGCGGCGCCGAGCCTTCGAAAGGAGGGTGATAAGAGCCCGTGCATAGTTCTCGCCCGTTGAGCGGCGCCTGGCCAGCAAGTCTCTCGTGACCATTCCCAACAGGGAGAAGATGACGAAGGCACATATGGCGGTGGAGATGAGGGGGAATGGCTCTGTGATCCCCAGGATGAAAGCTACCACGGTCAGCACAAGGGCTGCCAGCAATGGGAAGCTGAGATTCGTCATGTTTTTGGCACTGAGTCGCTGCCAACCGATGACCGGGCAGATGCCCATAACGCAGACGATGACTACCATCAAGGGGCCGATGGCCCGATTGTAGAAGGAGGCATCGAGGCTGACCTGTAGCCCGCGAAGGGCTTGGGCCAGGGAGGGATATACGGTACCCAAAAAGACGATCAGCCCCGCCCCACAAAAGAGCAGGTTGACCAGGACAAAGAATCCCTCCCGGGATAGGAGGTGCTCCACTTGCCTTTCACTCTCAAGCTGGCGCCGGCGATAGTAGATGAGAGAGAAACTCCCGCCCAGGACCAGCGCGATAAAGGCCAGAAGGTAATAGGCAATGGGCTGCAGGTTGCTGGCAAAGCCGTGCAAATCGGATACGATGATGCCACCTCTGGTCACCAAAGTGGCAAAGAGGCACAGAACGAAGGCCAAGGTGGGGAGCACCATGTTCCATACCCTGTGCATCCCCCGTCGCTCCTCCATCATCGCTGAATGCACAAAAGCCGTCCCAATCAGCCAGGGGATCAGGGAGGCATTCTCCACCGGGTCCCAGGCCCAGTAGCCACCCCAACCCAGTTCCACATAGGACCACCAGGCGCCGATGAGGATGCCAACACCCAGGGAGAGCCAGGCAAAAAGATTCCAACGCCGCATGGCCTTTACCCAGGCGGTGCTCAACTCCCCGCTCATCAGGGCGGCCAGCGCGAAAGCAAAGGGCACTGTGTAGGCTGCATAGCCCAGGAAGAGGACGGGTGGGTGTATGACCATGCCGGGATTCTCAAGCAGGGGCAGCATCCCCACCCCTTCCAATGGCCTGGCGGAATAGGTCGCGAAGGGATTGTCCATGGCAACCATCAGGAAAGCCAGGAAGGTCTCTGTGAGAGCCAGCGTGGCCAGGAGATAGGGTCTGACCTGCCGTGGCCTATCCCTATGTTGGACCACAATCACCGTCAGGATGGCCAGAAGCCACAGCCACAGGAGCAACGAGCCTTCCTGGCCGGCCCAGAAGGCCGAGATTCTATAGACGAGGGGCAAATGTGTGCTGGTGTACTGATAGACGTATTTGACCTGGAAGTCGTGGGTGATCAGGAAGTAGAGCAGCAGGATCGAGGCAAGGGTGACAAGAGCTGCTACCGCCCACACGGCATTCTGAGCGCTCTCGACGAACCTGCGTGATCTCTGCCGCGCCCCAACAAAGGCGGCTATCGCTCCGTACAGCGAGACGACCAGGGACAGGACGAGGGCCCAAGAGCCAAGGCTGGCCATCTCCTACTCCTCAGCATACTTTGAGGGGCATTTCAGGAGCACAGCAGTAGCCTCAAAGACGCCGCTACTCGCATATCTCCCCTCGACCACAGCCTGAGTGCCCTCTTCCAACAGATCCGGAGGCGGGCCTTTGTACAGAACGGGCAAGCTTCCGCTTTCATCTGCAATCTCAAAGCGCAGTACCATCTGTTGCGGATCCCACTCAATGCTCTGGCCGACGATAAAGCCAGTGCCTCTGACTAGTCGATTGGATGGCCCCTCAGCTAACAACTCTTCCACGGTCAGATAATAGGTGCTGGAGCCACCGATGTTGCTGAGGATGAGCCATGCTATCACCACGATGATGATGGCTCCACCAATGATGAACCTCATCCGCCCGCCCATTCTCCTCCCCTGAGCCTGGGCCTGAGAAGCCAATCCTAATTCCGTCACCTATCCTCTCCCTGTCTGAAAGACTTGGCCTATTGTACACAGAGACAGGGCTAATGTCAACGTACCTCTGTGCCAAAACAATCTACCACCTCCAGAGGGGCTTGGGCCCTCATAGCTGACAGGGCGCCTGCCGCCCTGTCTGTAAACCACACCACAGCTATGTGTAACAGACCACTCTGGTTGCCACTATCGGTCTCTGGCGACCGCGAAATCAGCCAGATTGTGCAGCGCTGTTCTTGCTTCCGATCGTGGCAAGACGGACAGGGTTCTCCTTCGCTTTCCACTTTTCTCGGGCAAAGGATGAATCAGACAGCACCTCTGCCAGGCCCACCAAGGCTTCGGTGCTGATCAGCTGACAAAAGACTAAATTGGGTAGTCCGATATTGGAAGATTCTCGATATCAAAGTCCTCGACCATCTGATCATTGGGCGCCAGCGCTACGTGAGCTTGAAAGAGCGTGGGTTGGGGGTTGGTACATCTGACTAACGCGGATGAGAATCGCCTGCGCTTCTCGGCGTCCTCATCGGATGGCATTGATGATATCGATGCTGCTCAGGCAGCAGACAGGGGGATGGTGTACGCCAGAGCTTGCCGTCTTGAGCGGCTCGAATTCCCGATAGTCCCCCTGCGGAGTGTTGTTGGCCTTGCCGTGTAAAAGGCGGCGCAAAAGCCCGGTGGCTTTGCTCCGTAAGGCCGGTTCTGTGCCTGAAACTCGTCCAGCGACCATCACTTGACGTCAACAACACCCAAGAGGGAGACTACCTGAATTTCGTCATTTGTCATTTCTCCTTCGTCATTCATCCGTCAGCTTGTTGTCTGCTGCATCTCAGGCAAGAACTCCCTCCCACTGTATACTGTAGGTAGAACCTGAAAGAGATCCAGCGCCGAATGGACTGGGGAGGGTTCAGAAGGAGGGAGAGTAGATGTTCCGGCCACGCAGGCGGATGTACAGACCGTGGCGGCGACGCATATGGCGCCGGCGTTACTGGCGTCCCTGGCCGTTCTATGGCTTCGCGCCAGGCTGCGGGTGTTTGCCGCTGCTGATGGTGGGGCTGCTGATGCTGTTCATGTGCCTGGCCTCGATGTGCTCCGGGCCGTACTATTGGTAGAAACCCGGTCTATCGGACAGTTATGGAAACCTGTCGTGCGCACAACAGCACATGAACCGGGTTTCTGAGCCCGATAACTAGACCGCCGAGCCACGGAGTGACAGCCCTCCGTGGCTCTTGTCGTTCGGTGGGATAGGGAGACACGAAGACACTAACAAGGCCTGTTCTATTCACGTTTCAGTTCAGCAATGTAGACCTCAAAAGGTGCTATCCGCAGTCGTCTCACATCGTGCCACTCGCTCTCCCGTGCCTGGCTGGAGAAAATCAGGCGTGCTAGGTCTGCCTGCAGATCAAAGCGCAACGTGTGCGCTCGATCGGACATGTTCAGCACCACCAGGCAAGTCTTGCCGCCATCGAGTCGGCGGAGAAAGGCCAGGTAGTCTTGCGCGTCCTCGTGCAAGGGCATGTAGTCACCCACAATAAGTGCAGGGGCTTGCCTGCGGGCATGCAGCAGGCGCCGGTAAAAACTGAGCAGCGAATCGCGATCAGCCACCTGGCTGGCCACGTTGACGCCTTGCGCGTAGTTGGGATTCACCGGTAACCACATCTGCACACCGGCTGGACTGAAACCGGCGTTTGGCGCGTCGGACCACTGCATCGGCGTGCGTGTCTTGTCCCGGCCGAGGCGCGCAGCGCGCTGCGCCGCTTCCTGCGGCGGCGTGCCCAGGGATTCCGTCTCCAACTGGTAGAACCAGACCCCGAGGTTGTCGCGGAACTGGCGGACATCCTGCAGCAAGTAGTCCGTCATGCCGATTTCCTCGCCATTGTACAGGAACGGGGTGCCGCGAAGGGTGAGCATCAGCGCCAGGGAGAGGCGGGCAATGGCCGCGTCGTTCTGCCCATCTCCAAAGTGGCTGTAGGCGCGCGAAGCGTCGTGGTTGCCCAGGGTGTTGCAGGGCCAGGCAGGAGCTGGCAGCGATGCCAGGCGCTCTTCCTGGTTGGCCCGCACCCACTCCGGCGTCAGGCGATCCGTGCGCATCAGGGGGAAGTTGAACACCAGGTGCAATTCATCGCTTCCATCGCCGTAGTAAGCAATGTGCTCGTTCTCACCCACCAGCACGCAGTCCGGGTACTCGTCCACGACCGCTCGCAGTTCGCGCATCAGTTCGTGCACTTTTGGCCGCTCCACCTGCTGCTTGTACAGCATCTTCATCTGCTTCCGGACGCCTTTCTTTTCCTGCTCACTGCGAGCTTTCTGTCCAGCACAGTAGAGCTCAAGCTGCGACAGGCGCACATCGTGATCGGTCAACGCCGGATCTTCGAAGATGGTGCCGACGGCATCCAGGCGAAAGCCATCCACTCCCCGGTCGAGCCACAAGCGCACTGCGTCGAACATGGCCTGCTTCACCTGCGGGTTGCGCCAGTTGAGATCGGGCTGCTCTTTGAAGAAAAAGTGGTAGTAGTACTGCCCGGTGACCGGGTCGAACTCCCAGGCCGGGCCGCCGAAGGGAGAGACCCAGTTGTTCGGCGGGCCGCCATCTTTGCCGTCGCGCCAGACGTACCAGTCGCGCCTGGGATTGTCGCGGCTGGAGCGCGACTCGATGAACCATGGATGCTGGTCGGAGGTGTGGTTCAGCACCCAATCGAGGATCACGCGCATGCCGCGCTGGTGGGCGCCATCCAGGAAGCGCTGGAAATCCGCCAGTGTGCCGTATTCGGGGGCCACGTCCGTATAGTCGCTGACGTCGTAGCCGCAGTCGACTTGCGGCGAGGCGTAGTGCGGCGACAGCCAGACGGCATCGATGCCCAGGTCCTGCAGATAGTCCAGGCGTTCAATCATGCCTGGGAAGTCACCGATGCCATCACCATTGCCATCGGCAAAGCTGCGCGGGTAGATCTGGTAGAACACGGCCTTCTGCCACCACTTCAGTTGCGTCATTGCATCTCCTTTGCCCAACAGGATAGGCCGGTATTGTACACCAAGCTCACGAAAAGGGGTGAATGGCCCGAAAACGGACCGTTGCTCGTGTGATTCGGGCTTCTTTCGTGCCCCTCGTGCACAAGAAGCATTTGACAATCCGCAGTAGCATCCTGTATAATAAGTGAACAAGAACATCACCTGCCAGACCGGGACACCTCGCGCATCCAGGACGCCATCCTAGAGACACATGGGGAACGAGACAAGAGCACAACATAGTTACGTGGTTCGTCCTCGCGAGTCTGTCATCGAGTTGTTCCCTCGCCAGTCCGTATCGGACAAAGCCACCCTGTCACCCGAAAGTGCTCGAGAAGAGCGGGAGATAAATAGCAATGATGAGTATCAGAGAGCGCTATGTAGTCGATAAGAATGGCACACCGGTCAGTGTGCTGGTGGACATAGAAGACTACCGGCGTCTGCTTGAGGCACTGGAGGAACTAGAATCGATTCGCGCCTACGACTTGGCTAAGGCATCTCGCGACGAGGCACTTCCCTTTGAGCAGGCAGTTGCAGAAATCGAGCGGGACCGCGAATCACGCACGCCGTCTGGATTCTGCGGCGGGCGCAGAAGGAATTGGCCCAGCTCCCCACTGGCGACTATGAGCGTGTTCGCGACGCTATTCGCACTCTGAGCCAGGAGCCGAGGCCGCAAGGTTGCCGCAAACTGACAGGACGCGAAGGTTGGCGCATCCGAGTCGGCAACTATCGTGTAATCTACGAGGTTGATGACAAGCAGCAAACTGTGACCATTCTGCACATCGGTCACAGGCGTGATGTGTATCGCTGACATTTGTCCAGTCTGGATGGCTTGGTGCGATTCACACCTCCAGCCTGAATTGCGCCTGGGTCCAAGAACCTGGCAAGACAGGCGGCTCCACCATCAGGTCTATCGCACCCTTGATTGCAGCTTCTCCCGCAGCCACTCCGCCACCACGCGCTGCACTTCTGGATCGTGGCGCGGGCCGCTGTGGCCGCCCTCGTCCAGCAGCCACATGCGGCTGCCTTCGCTGGCCGCAGCGTGCAGCCTCTCGCTGACAGTGTAGGGCACGAACTTATCGTCGCGGGCGTGGATGAAGAAAATCGGCCGCGGCTGGAAACGCGCCGGCAGGTCGAAGACGTCGTTGTTCTCCAGATAGAGCAGATAATCAGGCAGCGCCACGCGCACCTGACCGCCAGACAGGTGGACCCAGTGCCAGTAGTCGGCGTTGAGCAGGCCCTGCTTCAGCACCTCCGAGGGAGCGGTGTTGAAGACGACCAGCGTGCGCAGCGATGTGTATTCGGCCGCAGCACGCAGACCGTTGTGCGCGCCCATGCTCGAGCCGACCAGGGCGATGCGGCCCGCATCCACCTCTGAGCGCGTTTTCAGATACTCCAGCGCTGTGCCCACGTCCTGCCAGGACGCGCCGTCCAGCGCGCCCTCGCTCTCCCCATGTCCGCGACAGTCGTAGGCCAGCACGGCAAAGCCTTCGCCTTGCAGGAATTCGGCGATGTCGGTGTAGTTGTCCTTGCAGCTGGTGATGCCGTGGCACAGCACCACGGCGGGGAATGGCGACGTGCCCTGGGGCAGGTAGAAATGTGCCGCCAGTCGCCCGGCATGGCCCTGGAGTTGCACGTTTTCGCGCATGGCAATCCTCCCGCAATCCGATTCTCAGTCATTCCCCTGTTGAGTGTTGCTGTCCCATTCACCGCAGAGAACGCAGAGTTCGCAGAGCTTTCCCTATCTCTCTCGGCGGGCTCTGCGGTTCAAGGCTGGCCGATTTCCAGGCCGGCCTGGCCACACAAGAGATCGTCGAGGCAGCTTACCGCTCTGCTGAGCGAGGCGGCGAGTGGATACGCTTGCCGCTGCAGACACACATAGGTGCCTGGCACTTTGGCATTCCCAACAAAGCATCACGGCAGGGCTTGCTCACCTGCAACGACAGGTAAGTACGCCTTGTACAGCTCCTCGCCAACGGCGACCATCTTACTGGCACAGAATCCTCCATGCCAGGGAACAGTACTGGCTAGATAGAGGTCTACTCGATAGGACCCCTCGGGCAGCCTGCCAACGTCTACGGTGTACCTCCAGGGGGTTATCATGGTAAGGCAAATGGCATCTGGAGGATAGTCCCAAACCAAGTATACCTGGATAAGATTGCCAATCACCTGGTGGGATAGGTAATGGGGGACACAACTGTCATACCAATCCCCAGAGCAGACCACCTGAATCTCGTCATCGGGAGTGGGCGCGCTGGGGATGACACCTAAGCGCAGGTTGTACCCGCAGCGCGGCAACAGACAGACCCACGAGCTGGGCGATCCATCCGCCTGGGTGTAGCCGGGCACCAGGATCACGCCGCACATCAGGAGCAACCAAACCAGAATCGTCCCCCCTCTCACCAAGGACCTCACGCTCCGCTTCTTCTCCCGATCCCTCTTCGATGGCGGTGCTGGTGCCATTCGTCCATGTTGGTGGCCCTTGTCTACAGAGCAGACTGTGGCACCCACGCCATTTCGTCCAGCGGCCAGTAGATCAGCCACACGCGCTCCCTGATCGCAGCCAGTGGCACCGGCCCGATGGCGCGCCAATCATGCGAGTGAGCACCGTTGTCGCCCAGGATGAAGACGTGGTCCGGAGCCTACTGCCTACCGACAACTGCCAACTGCTTCCACCACAGCGGAGGCGGCCCCGCCAGCACCGGCGTGTCGTTGATGATGATAGGCAGGTACATCCAGTACTGTATCGGTGTTGGTGTCGGCGTGCGCGTGAACGTCGGGGTTTGAGTGGGAGTGAGCGTGACCGTCGGCGTGCGCGTCGATGTGCCCGTCGGTGTAGGGCTCAACGTCTCCGTGGGGGTGGCCGTCGCGGTCCCCGTCGGCGTGGGCGTCAGCGTGGGCGTCAGCGTAGCCGTCGGCGTGGCGGACTCCGTCGGGGTTGGCGTATCTGTCGGTGTATCCGTGGGTGTGGGCGTCTGCGTAGCCGTAGGCGACGCGGTCGGGGTAGCTGTGGGCTCTACAACGTGAAAGGTGATCTCCAGCTTCGGCCGTTCACTGGGGGTTTGCCACCACTCCGCACTGCGAAAGATATGGTAGGGCCCACCTGGAGATGCCACCAACACCAGGCCATGGTTCTCTGCCGCGCCTGTTGCCCAATCGTGCACCACGTGGGTGACATCAAAATCATACCAGCGGTCCGCGCCGCTTAACGTCCCACCAGTGCACGACGCGAAAGCATGGTCCGTCCCTATTCCCGTACAGCCAGGCCCTGCCCAAGCATCCCCGTCTCTCGGGACGTTCCAGGTTGCCTCAGCATCCACCCAGGGCCGCAGCACCCGGTAGCCCTGAACGAGCAGCGCACCTCCGGAGTGAGCGTAGTAGCATTTCAGGCTCAATGTAGCTGTCAGCACTTGCCCTCCCGGCGGCAACTGCGACAGATCAAAGCGGATCAAGACGTTGTCCATCCCGGGTTGCAGCCACAGCCTGTCCTGATCGTTGCCCGCGTGCCCAGGAGGCCAATTGGGCCAGATGGCATGGAGGTAGGTGTCGGAGGTTCCAGTGTATCCAGCAAAGCCCTGTTGCAGCACTATGGTGGTCTCGTCACTGCGGCTACTGTTGCTGCTGATGCCGAGCGAGGTGTTGCCAAGCCCGCTTTCCAAGCCCGCTGTCGAAGACAGTGTGCCAGCAGGTCCCAGCACAAGCCCAACCACCAGCACAAAAACACCTACGCCCAGACGCAGAGAGCTCCTGGCTTGCATAACGTTTCCTTTCTGGCTCGTTCAGCCTGTCAAGTCCGGCCACCCGTCCGCGATGAGCGGGCACCTTCGGCTGCCTTGCCGTCGCCGTGCCCTGGCCCGATGGCACGGGTGCAAGGCGTTCTCCATACCACTTTACCACGAAAGCGCCCACAAGCCAAACCTGGGCAGCACAGGTGGGGGCCGAAGCTGGCTAGACCTTGTCATCCATCACAATGTCTCCGTGCAGGCCAAAGTTCGCGGCCAGGATGGAGAAATCGTTGATGTTGACGTAGTTGTCATTGTCGGCATCGCTTTCCAGCAGGGTGGCCCACCCTCCCGATAGCTTGCGGGCACTAGGTCAGGCCTACTGGGATCGCCTGCAAAGCTACTCGATCCTCCAGGTACCTTTCTTCTGCAAGCGCGTCTTGGCTCCGGTGAGATCCTTGGCCCTGAGATACAGGTTCTTGCTTCCCTTGAACGCTGGCTTGAACTCGATGGCCCAGGTGACCTGGATCATGTTGTCAGAGCGCGATACGGTAATGAGCGCACAGTGCACTTTGGCCTGGTTGTTCTGAATGACGGTGGCAGTGCCAACGAGCCTGTTCCCCCACCATTTGGTGCCGGTGTTGTTGCGGATCCTGATCCTGTTGGTCTGTGGATTGTAGAGCAACATGGCGTTGTTGGCCATAGACTTGTTGGCGCCGATGTGGAAGGTGCAGGCCTTTAGGTCCTGGTGGCCATCGGGGGCGAACCAGGTGGTGGTAAAGTAGCGGATCTGGCCAGCGGGCCCGCTGCCGCTGGATGGGCTGACGCTACCATTGGTCGGAGGGTGGTTGATCGCGACTGTAGGCGTCAGTGTTGCGGTATCGGTGGGTGTGGGCGTAGCAGTCTCAGTTGGCGTGGGTGTCGAGGTGTCTGTCGGTGTGAGTGTCGGCGTATTAGTTGGTGTTGGTGTCAGTGTATCGGTTGGCGTGGGCGTCGAGGTGTCTGTCGGTGTGGCGGTCCCGGTTGGTGTAGATGCCGGCGTAATGGTAACTGTGGGCGTGTGGGTCGGCCCAGGCTCGATGTCGCTCACCTGCGCCAAACGGATCCGCCAGGTGCCGTCCCGCAGCTCCCTCCAGACGACGGACACCGTATCACCAGCAATAGTCACCGCGGGCTCGACGCAAAAGTTCTCAGCATACGAAATCCTTCGCTCGTTCCAGGAAGCGCCATCATCGATGCTTGTCCCGAGGTAGATGGCTGGCAGTCCGTCACGGTAGTCTTCCCAGGCAATAGCCACAAAGCCCGGGCCTGCGGCAGCGTCTGGACGCCAACATCCACCTGACCTCAGAGCAACAGGCTCACTCCATTCCCTGCCTCGCGTGCTACTTCGGCTGTACAACAGAGCGTGTGGCGGCCCTGTGTAGGGCGAGCTCACCCAGGTTGTATGTAGCCACCCTCCGTATGCTGCCGCAGCCACGTCGTGATAGCCGCGACTGTACGTGAGTCGATCTCTCGCACTCCAGGTCGTACCGCAGTTTTCACCGCGAGTGCGCTTCAGCACCCAGTCCAGTGACAGAACCTCTTGCCAGAACAGAAAGCAGAAACCGTCATCAGAGGCCATGGCCATTGCCTGAGGAAGGACCTTGGAATACGTAGGAACGTGCTCCGAGTTAGGAGAGCTCACGATTGTCCTTGGTGTCCAAGACCCATCTGCGGCATGGCGAAAAACTCGCAGCCTATCAGACATCAGCGGAACTCCAACGAGCACCTGCCCTTGACACACGGTCAGGGCTGGTTCCATGGTCATCTCACAGCGCATGCCCGGATCCCCACCGTCTTCCACCACGCTCTCAGCCACCAAGCTAGCCTCCGACCAATTGCCAGCCGCTGTCCGCTGACGATAGTAGATAGCCCAGTTCCCACTGGCATAGTCTTGCCACACGACGTGCACAGTGTCGCCGTCGCAGGCGATGGCGGGCGCGCGAGCTTCTGCGCCGCTTGAGCTCAATTGCCGGTGCCCGCTCCACCCGCTGCTTCCGGCGAGCCGCATCTTGTAGTAGACTTCACGGTGTCCACTACGGTCATCGACCCAAACGAGATGCAGACCTTGCCCATTTGCCGCCGCATCAGGCTGCTCTACCACCCCAAGAGAAACGGTTACCTGACTCTCGTGCTGCAAGGCTGTGCTTCGTCCCGCAGCCGGTGGAATAGACTGCCCCTGCACCCCGTAGCCCAGGATCATCTCACCAAGCACATGGCCAGCCACAAGAGGCGTGTCAAAGCCCAGCAACTCACCTACCGTCGGGCAGACGTCGATTTGCTGCCGAAACTCGGAGAACTCTGCCCCCACCTCGATGTCCGGTCCAATAGCCAGAAGGAACAAGCGCTTGCAGCCCTCGCAGATACCGCTATGTGGATGAAAGCCGCCGTGCTCATCATCATGCCGGCCGTGGTCGGTGGTCACCAGCATGGTGGTCTGATCGCGGTAGTAGGGATCGCTCTGGATTCTGTTCCAAAGCTCGTAGACAATGCTGTCCGCATCCCGGATCGCCTCAAGATACCAGCCCCAGTTCTCGTGCCCTGCATGGTCCACTTCTCCCAGATGCAAGAACACCAGCGAAGGATGATGGTCATCCAGCACCCTTCGCATCGCCGACCACGTGGCCTCATCGGACCTATCGCTCTGCGAGGAAGGGTCCAGCGAGGCTCCATACTCTTCGCCATACATGGGATGCCAACTGTAGTGCACCCGGTCACAGTTGCTCTTGCCCACAACAGCCCAGACCTTGCTCTGTGGTACTTGGGGATTGGCGTAGCGATAGTATTCGAACATGGTGGGACACGCTGGTCGAAAATACCGGTTGCCCTCACTGTTCGGCGTGACCTCCCAGCAGCCGTCGACAATGGTGTGGTTGCCAGGTGTCGTCCAGGTCGCACCAAGGTTGTAGAAATTGCGGTAGAGTGAACCAAGGGGCCGCAGGTGATTCCACATGTTGGGGATGAAGAGAGCAGGGTCTGGAGCATCAAAGGCCTCACTACCCCGCAGCCCATCGATGCTCACAACGAAGACATTGCGAGTATGGTAGGTAGCTGCACGGAGCGGAGGATCAGGGGACCCACTTCCCAAGCTTGCGGTCAAGGACGTGGTGTGGGCAAACCCGACTGCGAGCCCAACAATCAGCAAGAAGCTGACTACACCCAGACGTAGAGAGTTCCTGGTTTGCATCATGTATCCTTTCTGAACTGCTTCAGCCCACCACCAACGGCCGTTTCAATGCTGTGGCGCATAAGCGTCGTCAGAGACTTGCAGTATGCGCTACGCAGATGCAGAGGACGGAAGTCTCTCTTGAGCTCCTTTGTATCTTACCGCTTCGTGCGTGGATTGCTAAACGCACTTTACCGAATCATCGTCCCGTCAAGCGGGATGAACGATATGAAAGTGCTGTTCGAGTTTAGCGACCTTCGGCGCAGTACTCTGTGGTGTCCTGGTGGTTTCCCTGATGTTGCCAGGACGCTGCCATCGGCATCGAGTGCTTGATCACAATGGGCAGGTAGGCCTTGAACTCTGGCGGCGCCGGAAGAGTGTGCGTCGGCGTAGGTGTGGGCGTCTCGGCAGCCCCCACCTGCTTGCGCAAGACGACGTTATCTACGTAGGCGCCCTCCGCGCGGCGGACCCTGTGATTGCTGGTGAAGATGAATGTAATGCGGACCTCCGGCTCGCCGACCGCTGCGGTGAGGTTCAGCCCCTTCTCCATCCACCCGTCGGAGTAGCCGGTCCATTGATCCCCGCCCCAGTAGTGCGCGCCATCCGTGGAGAAGCCCCAGAAGATGCTGTCAAAGCCCGATTCCGAATTCAGCCACAGCTGAAAGGTCATCTCGGCAGCGGTGGCACCCTCCAGGCTAAAGGGCCCGTAGAACATGTAAGAGTAGGCATAGTCGGGATAGTCGCTTCCACAAGGCAAGTGCGCCCCGTCGTCCCCACCGCCTACCGCCCAGGCGCTGTAAGAGCCCGCGTAGGCCTGGCAATCTCGTTTCCCCCAGTAGTACTCGCCGGGTGCTTGCGGATGGTCATTCACTATCCATTGGCCAGGAAAGTCGCCTTCAAAGTCATCGCTGAAGATGGTCACCCAGCCCTCGGCCATCGCATCCTCGCGCTGCGCTGTGACGGCGGATCGCTGCCTCGGCCGGGCAAGGGCCTCGGCATCCAACGGCAAGCGCAGCGGCTTGAGAAGATGCATGGTATCGGGGACAACAAGGGACGCGGCATGGCCCGCGGGCGGGGGGAACGGAGCGGCGATTGCCCTGGCGCCCAGCGCCAGAGCAAGGGCGAGAAAAAGCGAAAAGAGGAACAACAACCGCACAGAGGAGATCGACGTGTTTGGAGCCATAGAGGTCCCTTCTTGGGTTATGTTGTGTCCTTGGTGATCGGCAGGCCGCAGCGGCGCCATTGGCACGGCCTCTGCCAACAATTCTACTCTTCGGACTGCAGAAGTCAAGTGAAGTCTTGTGCAGTGTTCACCCAGATGTCACCGCGGAGCAGACCAGCACACCGGAGGGATGGCGGCCGCCCAAGGCCCTTCTGACAGCAGACGGCGCGCGAGGGCGAACGGCATATCTACTGCTTCGTGCATCAGTTACTAGACCTGTTTGGCTGGATTCTCGTCCCGTCAAGCGGGATGAACGATATGAGAACGGCTACTTCAGTTTAGCAACTGACGCAGTGCCCTGTGACCAACGGTGGGCACAGCATCGTTGCAGCGTACGACCCGTCAGAGGATAGACGCGGGATACCCGATGTTCAGTCGCAACTGCCAGCAACCAGCTGTTCGAACGGACCGCCTTCATCTGTCGCCCAGCTCTGAACGATGTAGAAACACACAAAGTAACGCCGGTTCCCCAACAACTGCCAATAACCGACGTACGGACGGACACTAGGCCGGTCAACGGACACGAATACTCGATAGGGCCCAGGATCGAGGCGCGTCTCCTCAATCGGACGGTTCTGAGTGGGGCAGAAGAAAGGTCCGATGAAACTGTAGACTCTGCAGACATCGCACTTGCGCAACTGCATCGTGCTGGGCTCGGGGCCGGTGAAACCCAGGTGCAAGACGTAGGGGCAGTCGTTGACCACTTTAACCACCGCCTTCCCGCCCGCGTTCACCGAGCTGGAGGATGGCGTGGATATCGTTCCTGGGGGACTGCCTTGTACTACCACCGATCGCAGGTTGCTCCAGGCGCTGACGCCGAGGCTGTTCCAGGCCCTGCACCGGTACGAGTAGGTACCTGCAGGACGGTTTCTGAGCGGCGCTTCCCTCGCAGAGCCGTTGTAGGCTCCGAACCAGTCACCGCCTTGCCACCGCTCTTGCAGTTCGAAGCGCTCTGCTCGCGCCCCACCACCCCAGCGGACAGTGTAATTGCCATCCCCATCGGCATTGTCAATGGGCGGCAACCAGGGCTTAACTGGGTAGGGGGGATGGACCTTGCGAACGATAGCCAGGTAGGACTTGAAGGTGCGGGCTGCCCGCACAGCTTGTGGGCTGCTTGCCTGGGGCGCCGCCCCGAGCAGGCCCAGCAGCACTAGCGCACAGATGACTCTGTAGCATTTTCTGCTCATTTGGCCGTTCATTCTGCCCTCCTTTGAACCGCCGACGATTCGTCCTTGCCGGGTCGCAGCCTTCACGACTTGCGCCTGGGCGCCGCCTGTGTCGCAACTTCCGCTCGCGCCCGCCAGCAATAGCATAACCCGCACACGGGAATGGCAGTATACGGGCCCCGAAAAACACGGTGTGGCCAACACGCCGTGCCTGATCGGTAGGCAGCCTTCGCTTCAGCACGCCCCTGACAGGACTCGAACCTGCCCGTCGTGAACGCCGTCCGTCGCGTAGCTCTGGAGATGCTGCGCGAGGGCGAACGGTATCCGCTGAGCTGCAGGGGCTACCAGCAGTACTTACTCGTCTCTTGCCTACTACATCCTATGGTATCTTGTATGTTACTTGACCGTGCTTTACGCCCGAAGCCGTTGCCCTATTCCGGACCACAAACAAAGCCCGTCGGTGAGACTTGCACCAACCAGGGCTTTCACGCTATACTTGCCTTGCGTTGGTGCTACATCGCGGATGCCTCGCCCTGGACCTTGACAGGAGTCGCAGGGTACACTTCTTTCTGCCATTCTACCGCGTTACCAGTGGTCTTGCCAACTCCTCATACCGCCAGCGGTAGCAGTCTGTGCGGCACAAGTGTGGTCGCGGGGGCATGGGCACAAGTCACAGCTCCCTAGCGAGGCGGTCCATATCTGCCTCAAGCTCGGCGATGCGGGCTTGAGTGGACCTAGCCTTCTCGTCGAGCTCAGGAATCAACGAATCATACTTCTCCCTGACTTCTCGTTGAGCCTCACTAACCAGCCGCTGCTGCTTCTTCTTGTATCGAGTCTCACCCACGTAGCAGAGCAAGGAACCGAAGCAGAACACGGCGAAGCCAGCGACAAAGCAGATTAACCCAACGTCCGACAGAGCTCGCTGAGAAATGCCGTACACTCCACCCACGAAGAAAAGCGCCCCAAGGAACATGAGGGTACGTCCCATATCGCCGAGCTCAAGCGGTTCTCGGAGACTAGTCGACACGGTCGCCTCAGCCGCCTTGACTCGGCTTTGCCCTTCCTGCTCAAGCCTGCCTCGCTCTTGCAGCAGGTTCCGAAGGCGGTTGCGCAGGTGATTGATGGCTGTCTGCTTAGCTATGATAGCCGTGTCATCCTTGATGTCAGACAGAACGGCGACAGGGTGTCCAGAAGCGCCCCTGGTCACGCGCAGCCTGCTACCGCAGTAGGTACACGTGGCAGACCTGGCCGTCGGCTCGACTTCCAGCGGGCTTCCGCATTTGGGGCATTGCATGAACTCTATGCGCATAGCTCTCCTTCTGGTCACCGCATTAGTGGGGTGTGAAGAGCAGGCTGCTATACACCGCTTGCTCTATCTCGGCGCGGAAAGCGGCTACATCGGGATAATGGTATAGACCGTACAGCTCTGCCCAGGCGTACTGAGGGAAGCCAGCATACAGGTAGTCAAGCACGACGGCCAGGACCGCGCACTTGGTGGTTCCGTCGTCCTCACACATGCCTCCCGGCGTTGCCATCTGGGCCTGCAAGGTATGAGCGGCGATGTCGCCGGCATACAGGTGGGCAAAGCGGGGGCTGGCCGGCACAAAGCCCTGGCCGAGCACATAGTCAAGGATAACCTTGACCATGGGCGACCCTGCATAGCAGCAATACCTGTATGCAAACAGGTCGTCGCAGGTGAGGCACTCGAAGGAGTCATCGCTGTCGAAGTCAACAAACGTCGAGGGACAATTGGACTCGGGTGTCTCCAGGACTTTGGTTATCGCCGGGCCTAGGTCGTATACAAACGTTGAGAAGCAACAGTGTGCCCCGCGGGTGAACGTGTGGATAATCACGTCAGGGTGCCCCTCTCCGGTGATGTCGCTCCCTGTGAGGTCGTCCAGCGAATCGACCGCCTCAATCTGCACTCGTGGCTGGGCCCATGCATCTATGGTGACAATGTCAAGGCACTCAAAACTACCCGGGACACTTTGCCACAGCCGGATGGCGTAGTGTCCAATCACTCGCTCGTGTTGAAGAGCGTACGTCTCCTGAGGGCATGTCGAGTCCGTGGGCGGTAGAGGCGGTGGTACAGACCCTGGAGTGGGTGTTGGCGTAGGAGGTGTAGACGAACCGAAGCTGGCGGCGACAATGACCAGGTCAAAGAGATTCACCACGCCATCGCCGTTGACGTCGGCGCGGGGGTCCGAAACGGGCCCGGTGGGATTGTAGGCTGTAGTGATGATGACCAGGTCGAATAGGTCAACGACGCCGTCTACGTTGGCATCGCCTGGCGACGAGGCATTACCTGGCGCCGCACCTGCAGCGGGCCATAGCCAGGCGTTGGCCAGGAGGGTGAGTACGATGCACAAGACTGTTGGAATCCAGCGTTTTGCTCGCACAAGACCTCCCTCCGTATCGCAAACGAAACAGCCCGTCCACCGACCTGCCTCGCCCAACTGATAGCGAGACCCTTGGCAGCCTCGCCCAACCGATGGCGAGACGCTTCGCAGTGAACGGGCTATGATGAGTGCTTCATTGGCCACTGCACCGTGGTCGTACTCTGGACTTTGGCAGAAGTCGCAGGGTTTCTTCATTGCTGAGCAACTCCAGCACCCCTGACAGGACTCGAACCTGCGCACACGGCTCCGGAGGCCGCCGCTCTATCCACTGAGCTACAGGGGCACAGCGCCATTATAACCCAGCGCGGTGCAGAAGCCAAACGGGAGCGGTTGGCAGTTGTCAGTGGGCAGCCAGTTAGTAAAGCAACCTCCGTCCAAGCCAATCGCACAACACAGATTGACCTGACGCAACCGGCGGATGTGCGGCGTCGTAGAACACAATCCGTGCCGCACCCATCCGCTGATCCGCCGTAGGTCCCCCGTCGGAGCGGTCGCACGCAGGGCATGCAGAGCACGAACTGCTGCCATCACTTGGGCAGGGTTTTGCCGCAGGCCATCCGGTGGAAGGGCCATCCGTTGGCCGATTTGACATCCGAAACGTTTTGGGATATAATCATAGCGAAAGCCAAAATGTTTCGAGCGCAGTTCGAACCTCGCAGGAGAGAAGCTTATGCGCGGACCAACACTCAAAGACCTGGCAGAGAAACTTGGATTGTCCATCACCACCGTCTCACGGGCACTTGGCGGATACAGCGACGTGGCCGAGGCCACGCGGCAGCGCGTGCTGCAAGCCGCCGAGGAGATGGGTTACGTCCCCGATGTGACTGCCCGCCGTCTGCAAAAGGGACGCACCGACACCATCGGCTTTGTCATCCCCACCTTCGGGCCCCGTTTCTCCGACCCATACTTCAGCGAACTGCTGGCCGGCATCGGCAACGAAGCAGCACGGCAGAACTTTGACCTGCTGGTCTCAACCCGCGCTCCCGACACCCCTGAAGAGAAGCAGGCCTACCGGCGCATGGTCGAGGGCCGGCTGGTGGATGGGCTGCTGGTGGTGCGCACGCGGGTCAAGGACCCGCGTATCACCTACCTCTCCAATCTCGGCTTTCCCTTTGTTTCGTTCGGCCGATCTGACCTGGCCGTGGACTTTACCTACCTGGACGTGGATGGGGCACTGGGGATGGAGTGGGTAGCCCAACACCTCATCGCGCTGGGCCATGAGCGGGTCGCCTACATCTCCGCCCCGCAAGACTTGATGTTCTGCATCCACCGGAGCAAAGGCCTGCAAGCCACCCTGCAGCGCAACGGGTTGTCCCTGAGATCAGGACACCTGGTGGTCTGTGACCTGACTGAAGGCGGAGGTTTCAAGGCCATGAACCAGCTTCTGGACCTCAACCCTCGCCCCTCCGCCGTCGTAGCCTGCAACGATTTGATGGCCATGGGCGCAATGAGCGCGGCGCAGCGGCGCGGTCTCGCCGTGGGGCACGACGTGGCCATTACCGGCTTTGACGACATCCCTTTGGCGCAACATGCCCACCCACCGTTGACCACGGTGCGCCAGCCGATCTACGACATCGGCCGTCGCATCTGCCGGATGCTCATCCGCATGATCCGTGGGGAGGAGCTCCCTGAGCGCCACGTCCTGCTCGAACCAGAACTGGTCGTTCGCGAATCCAGCGGGATAGGTTGAGAAAAGCTGACCTGTCAACGGACGCCTTCGGCGAAACCCCGCCCAAGTGATGGCAGGACCTACGGCGGACGAGCGGATAGTCTGCCCGGAAATGATCAGGCTATCCGCCGTAGGTCCCCCGTCGGAGCCGTCG
>JAUWJD010000021.1 GCA_030607875.1 Chloroflexota bacterium | reverse complement strand
TGCCCGGCGACAATGTGCAGATGAAGGTCAAGCTCATTGTTCCCGTGGCTTTGGAAGCTGGATCACACTTCGCCATTCGTGAAGGCGGCCGCACCGTCGGCGCTGGCGTGGTCACCAAGATCCTGGAGTAGGAGGAGGTAAGGGCGCGGACGTCTATCTGCGCTGGAGAGATGGACGGCCAAGTCCGAAGGGTGTATGGCCAAACGACAGCGAATTAGGATCAAACTCAAAGCATACGATCATCGATTGTTGGATCAATCAGCGCGGCGTATTGTGGAGACGGCGGAGCAGACAGGAGCCGCAGTGATTGGCCCGGTGCCTCTGCCGACGCGCATCGAAAAGTTCTGCGTGATCCGCTCACCCTTTATCGACAAAGACTCGCGTGAGCAGTTCGAGATCCGTACACATCGGCGTCTGATTGATGTTCTCGAGCCCAGCACCAAGACTGTCGAAACTCTGATGAAGCTGCGTCTGCCGGCAGGGGTTGACATCGCGATCAAAATTTAGCCGAGGTTCTGATTCCGCTGTGGACATGGCCCCGCCCGAAAGATGGCGGGACTGAGGTCTGCAAGGGGAACTTGCGACGAGGGGACCATAGGCTAGAGTTCCGGCACTGGTTCCCGGATTCCTGGGGTGATCATGGCAACTAGAGAAGGATTGCTAGGACGAAAGATAGGCATGAGCCGCATTTTCGATGAGCGGGGCGAAGTTGTGCCCGTTACTGTCATTGAAGCGGGTCCTTGCTACGTAACTCAGATCAAGACGGTGAAGAGGGACGGCTACAACGCCATCCAGATAGGATTTGGCGAGGCCAAGCGGGTCAACAAGCCGACCCGAGGTCACCTGAGAGAACTGCCGCCCTTGCGTCATCTGCACGAGGTGCGTACCGATGACGTGGACCGCTATCAGGTCGGCCAGAAGCTGGATACAAGCGTGTTCAAAGTTGGCGAGCAGGTCGATGTGATTGGCACCTCCAAAGGCCGTGGCTTTGCCGGAGTGATGAAACGCCATGGGTTCTCTGGCGGGCCTGCCACACACGGACAGTCAGACCGCCTCCGCGCTCCAGGTTCGATAGGGTCCGGTAGCACGCCGGGATGGGTGCGCAAGGGCAAGCGCATGCCAGGGCACATGGGTTCTGCACGGGTAACAGTGCAAAACCTGCGCGTGGTCTTGGTAGACCCCGATCGGAATCTGCTGGCGGTGAGGGGCGGTGTGCCTGGTGCGCCTCGGAGTCTCTTGCTTATCCAGAAGGCAAGGAAGCAATAGCCACAGGCAATTCCGTCGTTCGAGGAGACTTGTATGCAGGTTAGTATTCGCAATATGGCTGGTGAGACGATTGGTGAGGCAGAATTGCGCGACGACATCTTTGGTCTGGAGCCGCATGAGGCGGTGATGCACCAAGCTGTGGTGCGCCAACTGGCCAATGCTCGGCAGGGCACGGCCGATACCAAGACCAGGGGCGAAGTGAGCGGGGGTGGCAGAAAACCGTGGCGGCAGAAAGGCACAGGCCGCGCGCGCCAGGGTAGCATCCGCGCTCCGCAGTGGAGGAAAGGTGGCGTGGTTTTTGGGCCGCACCCGCGCTCCTATCGCAAGCGCATGCCTCGCAAGATGCGCCGTCTAGCCTTGAGGTCAGCGCTCTCAGCCAAAGCGGCAGAGAACCAGATTGTCCTGCTGGATGACTTGGCCATGGGAGTGCCCCGGACGAAGGACATGTTGGCCGTGCTGGACAATCTCAAGGTCGAGTCCAGCGCCCTGATTCTGATGCCAGAACGTGATTTCAACGTAGAGAGATCAGTCAACAATATCCCTGATGTCAAGACATTGCGCGCCACTTGTCTAAGTGTGATTGATATCCTGAACTATGATACCGTAATCGTGCCGCTCAAATCCCTTGCGATTATCGAGCAGATCCTTGGTTAGTGTCCCGGCCCTCTGACATTCCGAGGTGCCGAAGGGAGTCGTGTCAACAATGGATCCTTATGAAATCCTGAGACGTCCGATCATAACCGAAAAGTCTAGTTTTCAATCTGATAATCTTCATCGCTACACGTTTGAGGTAGATGTTCGCGCCAACAAACATCAGATCAAGGAAGCGGTGGAACAAGTATTCGATGTCAACGTCCTATCGGTCAACGTGATCAATGTTCGTGGCAAACGGCGTCGTTGGGGTAAGATTGAGGGCCGTACCAAGAACTGGAAGAAGGCTATTGTCACCCTGCGGCCGGGGCAGAGCATCCAGTTCTTTGAGGGTGTCTAGGCTGGTGGCAGTAGCACCCAGCACGGCCGGTTTTGAGAATGATCTTCTGAGGAATAGCGTATTATGGCAGTGAAAAAGTACAAACCTACTTCACCGAGTCGAAGGGGAATGACAGGCTCCAGCTTTGAGGAGATTACCGCTTCCCGACCGGAGCGCTCATTGCTTGCTCCGCTGCGCAAGAGAGCAGGACGCAACAGGCGCGGCGTGATCACCGTGCGACATCGCGGCGGAGGTCACAAGCGACGATACCGTCTAATCGATTTCAGGCGCGACAAGCTGGATATACCGGCACGCGTGCAGTCCATCCAGTATGACCCGAACCGCTCAGCGCGCATCGCTCTGCTGGTGTACGCGGATGGTGAGAAGCGATATATCATCGCCCCTCTGGAAGTGAAGGTGGGCGATGTATTGATGTCCGGGCCAGCGGCGGAGGTCCGCCCTGGCAACGCTCTGCCCATTGAGAGGATTCCGCTGGGCACGCAGATCCACAATATCGAGTTGGAGCCCGGTCGTGGTGCACAGTTGGTGCGTTCGGCAGGCACCTCGGCTCAGTTGCTGGCCAAAGAGGGCAAGTACGCCCAGGTGCGCCTGCCATCGGGTGAGGTGCGGCTGATTCACAGGCGCTGTATGGCCACCATCGGTCAGGTGGGCAATGCCGAGCACGGACGGATCAATTTGGGCAAGGCTGGCCGCAAGCGCTGGATAGGCTTTCGCCCCAGTGTTCGAGGTTCGGCCATGACGCCTCGGGATCACCCACACGGCGGTGGAGAGGGCAAGGCCCCTATTGGCATGCCTGGGCCCAAGAGCCCTTGGGGCAAGCCCACTTTGGGTGCCAAGACGCGTCGGCGCAAGAGGACCGACAAGATGATTGTTCGCCGGCGGGGGAAGGAGAGACCCTAGCGCTGTATTCAGGCAGTTGCTATTGGTCTTTGATGAGGAGTTCGAAATATGTCCAGATCGCTCAAAAAGGGACCCTACGTAGATCAGAAGCTGCTGAAGAAGATAGAAGCGATGAATCGCTCGGGTGAGAAGCGGGTGCTCAAGACATGGTCTCGTGCTTCCACTATCTTCCCGCAGATGGTTGGACACACCATAGCCGTGCACGATGGCAGGCGACATGTGCCTATCTACATCACCGAAAGCATGGTGGGGCACAAGTTGGGTGAATTCGCACCCACGCGCCGTTTCCGCGGTCACTCCGCCAGGGAGCGAGCTGTGCGCTAAGGGCAGCCAATGCCCTTATGGCCTGTGGAAGCTGGGTTAGCACGATTGTAGGAGAGTTATGGATGGACATCGAAGTTAGCGCCAAAGCGAAGTATGTGCGTATGTCGCCGCGCAAGGTGAAGCTGGTGGTGGACTTGGTTCGTGGAAAGGGTGTGAATGAAGCGCTGACCATACTCAAGTTTTCCACCAAAGCGGCGGCGCGGCCGGTGGCCAAGGTCATACGATCAGCAGCAGCTAACGCCGATGAGCACTATGGTCTCTCGCCCGATGAGCTGTATGTCGCACAGATCTATGCGGACGAGGGTCCTACGCTAAAGAGGATGCGGTTCGGCGCGCGGGGTCGTTTCAAACCTATCCTGAAGCGATCTACACATATCACCGTGGTATTGGAGAGTATAGGAGAGATGGTGTAGGCATGTTGAGCTCCTTGTCATCCTGAGATTCACCTGCATCCCGTTTGGGCCGCCTCAGCCGAAGGTGTCGTTCCCGTTTACGCCTTGGGCGTAAAGACAAAGGCGAGACAGGGCGAGACGGTGAAGCGGGGCGCTGCTGGTGTGGATGAGCGATGAACTGAGGTTCTTCTCCGCTCAGAATGACAACGAGTGATCTTGCACTGTACTTCAAGGAGGTGCAGGTGGGGCGAAAGGTACACCCGTTAGGCTTTAGACTTGGCTACAACAAAGATTGGCTCGCACACTGGTATGCTGAGGGCGAGCGCTACACAGACCTGCTGCACGAGGATCTGGCAATTCGCCGTACGATTCAGGAAGAACTCAGGCAGGCAGCGATAACGAGAGTGGAAATCGAGCGTTTCCCGAAGCAGGTCAGGATCAGCATTCACTCGGCCAAGCCAGGCGTGGTCATTGGGCGCAAAGGGGCCAATGTGAACTCCCTGCGCTCAAAACTGGAACGGCTGACCAAGAAGAGGGTCTGGATAGAAGTACAAGAAGTCCCCAGGCCCGAGTTGGAGGCCACACTGGTCGCTGACAGCGTTGCGGAGCAGTTGAACCGGCGAATATCCCACAGGCGAGCCATGAAGCAAGCTGTCCGCCGTACCATGCGTGCAGGCGCCAAGGGCATCAAAATCAGGTGCAGCGGGCGGCTGTCTGGCGCCGAAATGGCGCGCACTGAGTGGGTGCGTGAGGGCCGCGTACCCTTGCACACATTGCGAGCAGACATTGACTATGCGCTCAGAGAGGCTCTGACGGTGCTGGGTCGAATTGGAGTCAAGGTCTGGATCTATCGGGGAGAACTTTTGCCAAAAGGCGAGGAAGAGGAAATGTCCGCTTCCTTGACCAAGCCCTGAGTCTAGGGTATCCTGCCGCCATTCTTGTTTAGGAGATTTCACCATGTTGATGCCCAAGAGGGTCAAATACCGCAAAGCACACCGTGGTCGGATGAAGGGACGTGCAACCCGCGGAAACTACATAGCCTTTGGTCAATATGGGCTGCAGGCGCTTGAGCCGCATTGGATCACCAGCCGCCAGATAGAGGCTGCACGACGGGCAATCGTGCGTTACGTGAAGCGAGGGGGCAAGCTGTGGATTCGAATTTTCCCCGACAAGCCGGTGACCGCAAAGGCTGCGGAAACACGCATGGGTGGTGGTAAGGGCGCGTTATCGCACTGGGTTGCTGTCGTCAAACCGGGTCGGATCTTGTTCGAGATCACTGGGGTAAACGAAGAGGCGGCTCGGGAGGCTTTTCGTTTGGCTAGCCACAAACTGCCCATTCGCACGCAGTTCGTCACCAAGGAAGACTTTTCTGCAGGAGGTGGGGCGCAGTGAGTTCAGCCAAGGAATTGCGGTCCCTCACTGACGTCGAACTGACTCAGAAGCTGCACGAAGCACACCAGGAGCTGTTCAACCTGCGCTTTCGCCTGGCGACAAAGCAGCTCGACAACACCAGCAGGGTGTCCGTTGTGCGGCACGAGATAGCGCGGGTCAAGACCATAATGCGCGAGCGAGAGCTTGCCTGAACAACGAGCCTGCTAAGCGAGGACATGGCCCCGCCCAACTGATGGCGGGACACGGTTTAAGTCGAAGCGTGAGGTTGGGGGCAGATGAGAAAGCAACGAAAAAGCATGGTCGGGCGTGTCGTTAGCGACAAGATGGACAAGACGGTAGTGGTCGTTGTGGAAAGACTCAAGCGACACCGCCTGTATGGGAAGGTCATCAAGAACAGGAAGCGATACCTGGTGCATGATGAGGGCAACGCCAGCCACACCGGCGACTTGGTGCGCATTGAAGAAACCAAGCCACTCAGCAGGCACAAGCGCTGGATCGTAGCTGAAATACTGGAGCAGGCGCAATGATTCAGTCCTACACCCGGTTGAAAGTCGCTGACAATACGGGCGCACGCGAAATTATGTGCATCACAGTATTGGGCGGCACGCGCAAGCGCTATGCCCGTGTGGGTGACATTATCGTGGCTTCGGTCAAGGTGGCAACGCCTAACGGCGTAGTGAAGAAAGGCGAGGTTGTGCGTGCGGTGGTTGTGCGCACTGCCAAGGAGTTCGGCCGCCCAGATGGGTCCTACATTCGCTTCGATGAGAATGCTGCCGTGATTTTGGACCGGGAGAAGAATCCCAAAGGCACGCGCATATTCGGTCCTGTGGCCCGCGAGCTGCGAGAGAAAGGATTCATGAAGATCGTTTCCCTATCGCCCGAGGTTCTGTGACATCTGCTCAGCAGTCCACGCTTGATTTGTGGGTTGAGTGTTGAGTAGGGCGTTTGTGGATTGAGGTAGGTAACCGATGAAGATCAAAAAAGGCGATACGGTGGAAGTGATATCGGGGGATGACAAGGGTCTGAGGGGTACGGTGCACCGGGTCATTCCGGGCCGCAGAGTGCTCAGGCGCCGGGCGCAGAAAGGCACGCGTTCTCCAGGGTCGGATCATAGTCGCGATCGTGTCGTGGTCTCTGGCATCAACCTGGTGAAGAAGCACCAACGGCCTACAGGTGATGTGCGTACTCAGGTTGGCATCATTGAGCGCGAGGCCCCGATACACATGTCGAACGTAGCTCTAGTGTGCCCGCACTGCCAGCAGCGCACGAGGGTGGGCTACCAGGTACTGGAGAACGGCGAGAAGATTCGCGTCTGCAAGCGTTGCGCCCAAACTGTTGACTAGCTGGCTGTTTACTGCTTCGTGCACCGAAGGTGGTTGAACCTTTGTGGTTGGATTGTGGCGTGAAAACAGGTGCTCAAGTTTAGCGAGCCCGTCGAGGCGGTCGCCCGTCGCCCGCAGGTGCCCACAGGGCATGCAGAGCACGAACTGTTGATGCAGTACTCTGTAGGAGAGCAAGGGATGTCAGTAATACCGAGATTGAAGGAGCGTTTCAGATCCGAGGTCATTCCCGCCATGCAGCGCGAGTTTGGCTACCCAAACGTCATGCAGGTGCCACAGTTGGTCAAGGTTGTGCTGAACATCGGCATGGGCGAAGCATTGCAGAATGCCAAGGCCCTTGATGCGGCGACCAACGACCTCATGACCATTACCGGGCAAAGGCCGATAGTGACCAGGGCCAAAAGGTCTATCGCCACCTTCAGGTTGCGAGAGGGCAATCCCATTGGCCTCAAGGTGACTCTGCGTGGCAAGCGCATGTATGATTTCTTGGATCGTCTGTTCAACGTCGCTCTGCCGAGGATGCGCGACTTTCGCGGTGTCTCACCGGATTCGTTCGACGGTCGTGGAAACTACACCTTGGGGTTGCGCGAGCAGCTTGTCTGGCCGGAGATTGACTACGATTCGATAGACAAGGTCCGCGGTATGGAAATCACCATTGTCACTTCAGCCAAGACAGATGACGAAGGGCGCCATCTGTTACGGTTGCTAGGAATGCCTTTTGGCAAGGACTTGGTACCACTACGATTCTGACCATGATTTCGTGTTGGCTCCGCCGAACCGATGGCAGGACTGCATATTTGATGGACAGGACGAGGGAGAGCAAAATTGGCCAAAAAGTCGATGATTGCACGTGAGCAGAAGCGCAAGTACAAGAACCGCGTTCGCAATCGCTGCCTGAGGTGTGGGCGCCCGCGTGGCTACATGCGGCGGTTCAAGCTGTGCCGGATTTGCTTCCGCGAGTTGGCCTCCCAGGGTTTGATTCCTGGGGTTACTAAATCCAGTTGGTAACTTGCGCCTAGTTCTTTTAGGCTCATAAGTTTCAGTAGGAGAATCTTGATGACCTTAACCGATCCTGTTGCCGATATGCTGACGCGGATCAGAAATGCGCAAGCGGTTCGCAAGCGCTATGTTGTGATGCCATCTTCGAAACTGAAGGTCGAAATCGCACGTGTGCTTAGGGCCGAGGGTTACATCGAACACTACGATGTGACCAAGGATCGCCCTCAGCCAAGGCTTCGCATACGGCTCAAATATACCAAGGATAACGAGCTTGTGCTAACTGCTCTGCAGAGGGTCAGCAAGCCTGGCCGGCGTGTATACACCAAGCGACAGGACATTCCGCTGGTTCTGAGCGGCATGGGGGTTGCCGTGCTCTCCACGCCGCGTGGAGTGATGACCGGCAAGAAGGCGCATCGGCTGGGCGTTGGTGGCGAGGTGCTCTGCTACATTTGGTAGCTGCAGTGATGACTTTAGTTGTTGCTACTGCGCAAGGAATCGCCAAGGTTTGGTTTGGAAGTTTGGAGGTAGAGGAGTGTCACGCATAGGTCGCTTGCCCGTATCCATTCCCAAGGGTGTCCAGGTGGCGATTGATGGCCTGTCCATCAAGGTGAAGGGGCCCAAGGGAGAATTGCAGCGCGAGTTTGATCCACAGATTAAGGTTGAGTTGGTGGATGGTCAACTGGTTGTCACCCGTTCCAGTGATCGAGGTCCGGTGAGGGCGTTGCACGGGTTGACCCGCGCTTTGCTGGCCAATATGGTCGAGGGAGTATCGAAGGGCTTTCGCAAATCGCTGGAGATCGTTGGCGTGGGCTATCGCGCTGATCTGCAGGGAAATGATCTTGTGCTGCGGGTGGGCTACTCGCACGTGGTCCAGTATCCTTCTCCGCAGGGGATCACCTTCGAGGTGGAAAAGGGGAACCGCATCATCCACGTTGATGGCGTAGATAAGGAATTGGTCGGCCAGGTAGCTGCCGAAATCCGGGCTGTGCGCAAGCCGGAGCCTTACAAAGGGAAGGGCATTCGCTACCTTGGCGAGTATGTGCGGCGCAAGGCTGGCAAGGCCGGCAAGGTAGCTTTGGGCTAGTTTCCTTTCGATATAACGTTGTGTGGAAGACGAGTTAAGGAGTTGGAATGGCAAAGCCGGGAAGCAAAGAGTTTGCGCGTCAGAGACGACATAAGAGGACGCGCTCGCGCGTGCAGGGCACAGCAGAGCGCCCTCGCCTGAATGTGTTCCGCAGCCTGCGGCACATCTATGCTCAGGTGATTGATGATACGGCCAGCCGTACCATGCTTTCGGCTTCCACCCTGGATGCTGAGATTGCCCAGCAGCTCGGAAAGCTGAACAAGATGGAGCAGGCCAAGCTCGTGGGTGAAGTATTGGCCAAGCGTGCTTTGGAAAAGGGCGTGAAGCAGGTCGTTTTTGATCGCGGTGGATACAAGTACCATGGAAAGGTGAAGGCGCTTGCTGAAGGTGCCCGGGCCGGAGGCCTGGAGTTCTAGGATTCTGCAACTGGGATCAGGTTTAGGGCGAGCCCATTTCGAAAGAGAGGGATGAATGGCGGACAAGTTCAAGAGCGGCTTTGGAGGGCCTGAAGAGGAAGAAGTAATAGAGGAACGGGTTGTCCATATCGACCGTGTATCCAAGGTGGTCAAAGGTGGCCGCCGTTTTGGCTTCCGGGTATTGGTTGTTGTTGGCGATGGCAAGGGCAGCGTCGGTGTTGCTCTGGGCAAAGCTCGTGAGGTCCCCGCGGCTATTCGAAAGGGCATTGAGCGGGCCAAAAAGAACATGGTGCAGATACCGATGGCTGGTACCACAATCCCGCACCAGATCGTAGGCAGGTTTGGCGCGGCAAGAGTGATGCTCAAACCGGCTTCTCCCGGTACGGGCTTGATCGCTGGCGGCAGTGTGCGCGCCGTCCTGGAGGTGGCGGGGATCAAGGACATTCTCAGCAAGTCGCTGGGCAGCTCGAACAGGATCAACGTTGCCCATGCTACGATGCGTGGCCTGCGCGATCTCAAGGACATCAAGGTGGAGGCGCAGCGGCGGGGCAAAGCCGTGGCTAACCTCAGGGCGCCTTGGAGCAAGAGCGATGCCTAGGAAGAAGAAATCCGCCAAGAAGTTGCACATCACCTACGTCCGCAGTTCCATCGGTTACTCGCGTCGGCAGAAAGGCACTATTCGTGCCCTGGGGCTCAAGCGATTGGGCGATACCGTTGAGCACGAAGATACGCCGGTCATCCGTGGAATGGTACATAAGGTTCAGCACCTGGTGCAGGTAGATGAGGTGCCAGCTTAGGTTGTGTGGAGAGACAAGAATGAAGTTACACGAGTTACGTCCCCCAAAGGGGGCTCACAAGAAGAGGAAGCGGGTAGCCCGTGGTACTGCGGGTAGAGGGGGCAAGACAGCCGGACGCGGGACCAAAGGGCAGAACTCTCGCAGTGGTGGCGGTGTGCGCCCCTACTTCGAAGGCGGCCAGTTGCCATTGGTGCGACGCCTTCCCCACAAGCGTGGCTTCACCAATATCTTCAGAGTGGAGTACAGCATTGTCAATGTCGACCGCCTGGGCGGATTTCGCAAGGGCAGCCGGGTTAATCCCGATGCGCTGGTGAAAGCTGGCCTCATCAAGTCGACCAGGAAACCGGTCAAGATCCTGGGGAGAGGCGAATTGAACAAGGCGCTGACTGTCTGTGCGCGAAAGTTCTCCGCCAGTGCCAAAGAGAAGATTGAAGCTGCGGGTGGCACTGTTGTGGAGCTGGAATAGTCGTAGGGTGAGTGTCGTGCTAGTCCACGTGGAGGAACGATGTTAAAAGCCCTATCCAATGCCTTGAAACTGCCAGACCTGCGACGGAAGCTGGTTTTCACCTTTGTCATTCTGGTGATCATTCGCTTGGCTGCGCATATACCGGTGCCAGGTATTGACCCGGAGGGATTGCGCAGGATATTCGAAGCCAACCAGTTGCTGGGCTTGCTGGATATGTTCTCGGGTGGGGCCATGTCCAACTTCTCGGTGATGGCTATGGGGGTCTACCCCTACATCACAGCTACCATCGTTTTCCAGTTACTGCAGCCGCTGATCCCGGCGCTTGATGAACTGAGCAAGGAAGGCGAGGCTGGCCGCAACAAGCTCAACCAGTACATGCTCTTGTTGACCATTCCCCTGGCCGCCATGCAGGGTTATGCTCAGGGTACCTTGCTGCAGCGCGGGGGGGCTCTGATGAACTTTGGGCTGTCACGTGCCACGCTGTTGCCCACGCTGGCTACACTGGCTACACTGACGGCGGGCACGATGTTTGCTATTTGGCTGGGTGAGTTGATTGACGAGCAAGGTATCGGCAACGGCATGTCGTTGATCATCTTCAGCGGCATCGTGTCCGACGTCCCTGGGCGCATAGGATCGCTGCTCCTGGGCAACCCGATGGGCCTGGTGTTCTTTTTCGCGGTCACCGCGGTGACTATTGTGGCCATTGTCTTTATGCAGGAGGGTCAGAGGCGCATTCCGGTGCAGTATGCCAAGCGCATTCGCGGTACCAAGATCTACGGCGGACAGAGCACACACATTCCCTTGCAGGTGAACTCGGCGGGCATGATCCCTTTGATTTTCGCTGTCTCCATCATGCTGCTACCTGGCGTGGTGGCCAGCTATCTCGTCGATTCCAGCGTAGCATGGGTGGCTACCGCTGCTCAAACCACTGCCACGATATTCAATTCCGAGGGGAATATCTACCCGGTACTGTATTTTACCCTTGTTGTGGCTTTCACCTATTTCTACACCGAGATCATTTTTGAGCAGCAGGATTTGGCCGGGATGCTGCGGCGACAAGGCGGCTTTGTTCCGGGTATTCGCCCCGGCCGGCGCACCGCTGACTACCTGAATGGTGTGTTGCGCCGCATCACCCTGGCGGGCGCTCTCTTCCTGGGCCTCATTGCCATTCTGCCATATCTGATCAGAGGCTTTGCCGGGACGACGCAGATGCTGGTTACAAGCACTGGCTTGTTGATCGTCGTCGGCACCATCCTGGACACCATGAAGCAACTCGAAGCGCAGTTGTTGATGCGTCACTACGAGGGCTTTATCAAGCGATAGGGTGTATTTGCTGGAGGTAGCGCGGATGGCGATCTTTCTTGTCTTGCTGGGTCCTCCTGGCGTCGGGAAGGGGACGCAGGCCGAGCGGCTGGCGGAAGAATCGGGCTTGCCCCACGTTTCCAGTGGGGATCTCTTCCGTGAGGCGATCAAGGCCCAGACGCCGCTGGGCCGAGAGGCTCAGACGTATATCGATCGGGGTGAGCTGGTGCCCGACAAAGTCACCATTGCCATGGTGGCAGAGCGCCTGAACAAGCCGGACTGCGCCGAGGGGGCCATCCTGGATGGCTTCCCCCGCACCATCGAGCAGGCCAAGGCACTGGACGATGTTCTGGCGCAGAGGAATGCATCTGTGACCCTGGTGCCGTACATCAGTTCGGCGACCGAGACGCTGTTGCAGCGCCTCGGCGGGCGTTGGACCTGCAGGGATTGTCAGGCCGTTTATCACGTTCTGTGGAATCCGCCCAGCGAGCCGGGCAAGTGCGATGTCTGCGGTGGAGAGCTGTATCAACGCCCGGATGACACGCCTGAAACCCACCGCAAGCGCATAGAGGTGTATCTGGAGCAAACGGCTCCCCTGATCGAGTATTATCGCCAGCGCGGGCTGCTGGTCGAGATCAATGGCGAAGCGGACATTGAAGGGGTGTACGCCGATCTGCTGGCAGCAGTGCGGCACATTGGAGACAAGAAGCCGGCATCTAGCGAGGAACCCTGCTACGCCTAAGGAAGGCAGGATGTGACTTTTGGGCTGGACTCTGGCGAATTCTCGGAGGTGTTGAAGATGAAAGTTAAACCGTCAGTCAAGCGACGTTGTGCCAAGTGCAAGATCATCAAGCGGCGTGGCGTGGTGCGCGTGATTTGCGAGAATCCGCGGCACAAGCAGCGCCAGGGCTAAGGACGCCCAGAGAGCTTCCCCCTGGTTGTCACCCTGAGCGACGCTTGCGCGCAGGCCGTCTCTTCCTGTCTCGCCCTGTCTTGGCCGACACCTTCGGCAAGGGGACGACACCTTCGGCTGAGGCGGCCCGAACGGGGTGTATGTGTTGTTGCGCTCAGAATGACAGTAAGCGGGATCGGGCAGAGCTGAGGTGCTGAGTCTGGCATCCAGCGGACGTTTGCATGCTCCATGGAGGATGACAGTGGCAAGAATCTCGGGTGTAGACCTACCAAGAGGCAAAAGAGTAGAAATTGGGCTGACATACATTTATGGCATCGGGCGCAGCAGAAGCAAAAAGATCCTGCAAGGCACGGGTATAAATCCCGACACGAGGATTAAGGATCTGACGGAGAGCGATGTCACGAGTATTCGTGAGTTCATCGACAGGGAGTTCAAAGTCGAAGGTTATCTTCGGCGTGAAGTGACGATGAACATCAAGCGCCTGACGGAGATCGGCTGCTATCGTGGCCAGCGTCACCGTCGGAACCTGCCCGTGCGGGGTCAGCGTACGCGTACCAATGCCCGCACAAAGCGCGGGCCGAGGAAGACAGTTCCCGGTCGCCGGCGCGCACGTGCCAAGAAGTAATGATCTAGGCAAGCCAGCGTATCTCTGGCTTGTGATGCGACCAGTTAGTTGGAGGCAGTATGCCACAAGCAAAGCGAGGAAGCAGGAGACGTGGACGACGGCGCGAGCGCAAGGTGACGCCGCGCGCCCGAGTGTATATCCAGGCGACATTCAATAACACTTTGATCACCTTTACCGATCTTGAGGGTAACGTGCTTCTCTGGGGAAGCCCAGGGTCTCTGACCCCTCCCTTCAAGGGGTCTCGCAGGAGCACCCCTTACGCGGCCCAGATCGCCGCACAGAGTGTTGCCAAGAGGGCCCTGGATCAGGGCATCCAAGAGGTAGACGTGTACATCAAGGGCCCTGGACCTGGGCGCGAGGCGGCGATACGCACCATTCAAGCCACTGGGCTGCAGGTGCGTTCGATCACAGACGTCACGCCCATACCACACAATGGCTGTCGTCCGCCCAAGAAGCGTCGCATCTAGCGTGTGCGTGTCCCGCCATCCGTTCGGTGGGGCACGGTGCTGGCTGTGAGGAGGATTAATGGCAAGGTATACGGGATCAAAGTGCAAGTTGTGCCGCCGCGAAGGCGAGAAGCTCTTCTTGAAAGGCGACCGCTGTGTTTCGCCCAAGTGTGCTTTTGAGCGGCGTTCCTATGCCCCAGGCATGCATGGGCGGAGGAGATCCTTCCGCCGCAAGACTTCAGACTATGGGGTGCAATTGAGGGAGAAGCAGAAGGCACGCCGCATCTACGGTGTCCTGGAGCGCCAATTCCGCAGGTATTACCGCAATGCCGTGAAGCAGAAGGGGTTGACCGGAGTCAACTTGTTGCAGATCTTGGAGAGTCGACTGGATAACATTGTCTATCGTCTCGGCTTTGCATCTTCTCGGAATCAGGCCAGACAGTTGGTCTTGCACGGTCACTTCGAGGTGAATGGCACGAGGGCCAAGAGTCCCTCTATGTTGGTGAAAGGCAATGACGTCATCACTGTGCGTGAACGCAGCCGCAAGCTGACCTACTTTCAAGACCTGCACAAGGTCTTGGAACATGTCACCCCGCCAGAGTGGTTGTCTGTCGATGCTGCCAGCATGCAAGGCCGGGTGCAAAGCCTGCCGTCGCGTGAGCAGCTAGACGTACCCATCAAAGAGCAACTAATCGTTGAGTTCTACTCACGTTAGCCATTTGCATGCTGCTTCTCTGAGGTTCTTCCATTCGTGATAGACCGCAGCGACGGTGTGCACTGAGGGAGGGTAGACACTTGTTGAAGTTTGTTTTATCCAAAATAGAATGTGAAGCCAGCACAAAGAGCTATGGTAGATACACCATCAGTCCCTTGGAGACTGGCTTCGGTGTAACGATCGGCAATGCGCTGCGGCGGGTGTTGCTGTCATCTCTCAGCGGAGCAGCCGTGACCTCTCTGCGCGTTAGCGGCGTACAGCATGAGTTTACGCCTATCCCCAACGCCAAGGAGGACATGACCGCGCTCATCCTGAACGTCAAGAAACTGCGCTTGCGTTGTTTCACTGAAGGGCCTATACGGCTGATGCTGAGCACCCGGGGCAAGTCCGAGGTCACGGCCGCCGACATTGACTGTCCGCCTGACGTGGAGATCATGAACCCCGAATTGCACCTGTTGACGCTCGATTCGTCGGACACAGAGCTGGATATCGAGTTCGTCGTGCAAAGGGGCAGGGGCTACTCTCCTGGTGAAGAAAGAGAAGGCTTGCCCATTGGGCAAATCCCTATCGATGCGATTTTCGCTCCGGTTGTGCGAACAAGCTATTCGGTGCACCGAACCAGGGTTGGTCAGGTCACGGACTATGATTACCTGGCGCTGGAGATTTGGACGGATGGGACTATTCGTCCTGCCGATGCGCTGAGCACAGCAGCGCAGATACTGGTGCGTCACATGAGTCCCATTGCTTCCTTCAGTGAAGTACAGCCGGAGGAACTGGAAGAGCCGGTGGAGGAACATGAAGGCATCCCCAGCAAGGTGTACGATGCGCCTATCGAGGTGCTGGAGCTGTCTATGCGCGCCTACAATTGTCTGAAGCGCGCCGGGATCACCAAGGTTGGTGAGGTGCTGGACAAACTCTCCAGGAGCCAGGGCAAGGAACTCCTGGCTATCCGCAACTTTGGCCAAAAATCCTTTGCCGAGTTGGTGGCCAAGCTGCAGGAAAAAGGTTTCCTGTCGGAAGAGGACGAAGAAGACAAAGTGCAGGAGGGTGTCCCCGAAGACAGCGAGGATACCGCCGAGGAGTAGAAACTATGAAGCATCGTGTGGCCGGCCGACGTCTGAAACGAGATCAAGGTGCGCGCCGAGCACTGTTCCGGAATCTGATCAGCGACCTGATCCGTCACGAGCGGATTCAAACGACTGAGGCCAAAGCGCGCGCAATTAGAGGCGATGCGGAAAAGATCATAACCCTGGCCAAGCGGGGAGACTTGCATTCTCGACGTCGGGCCATGCGTACCGTTAGTAATCCTGAACTCGTAAAGAAGTTGTTTGATGAGATTGGGCCCCGTTATGCGGACAGATCCGGGGGATATACGCGAATGATCAAGCTGGGGCCGAGGCAGGGAGACGCGGCTCCGATGGTCGTGCTCGAATTGGTGTAGTGCGTGCAGTATCACCTGATGGCCATCGTGGAATATGATGGCACAGAGTACCTTGGCTTTCAAATACAGCGTAGCGGTCGGACCATTCAGGGGGAGATTGAGCGGGCGCTGGTCGAAGTAACCCAGCATCAGACCCGGATTGTGGGCGCAGGACGTACCGATGCAGGGGTGCACGCCAGGGGCCAGGTGATTCATTTCACTGCGCTTTGGCGCCATCCCTTGTCCGACCTGCACCGTGCCCTCAATGCGGTTCTCACCGACGATATTGCGGTCACCGAGTTGCGAGAGGCGTCGCCGGGGTTTCATGCGCGCTACAGTGCGCGCAGCCGTGAGTACGTGTACACGATTGACAATGGCGCGGTGCGTTCGCCGCTTGCCGCGCGTTATGCGTATCACTACCCCAGGCCACTGGATGCAGAAGCGATGGAGCGGGCCTGTGCCTGCCTGGTGGGCGAGCAGGACTTCCTGCCCTTTGGCTGGTCGCCACGTGGCGAGAGGCGCGGCCGGAGGGGCGCAGGGGAGGGCCAAGTCCCGTCGTCGGTGGGACGGGGCCAAGTCCCGTCAGCCGTGGGACGGGGCCAAGTCCCGGCATCGGTGGGACGGGGCCAAGTCCCGTCGGCAGTGGGACGGGGCACCGTGCGCACCGTTCTCCGGGCTGGTTGCCGGCGAGAAGACGTTTTCGTCTACGTAGAGATCGAGGCGGACGCTTTCTTGCGGCGCATGGTGCGGCGGATTGTGGGCAACCTGCTGCTGGTCGGCAGCGGCGAACTGTCTGTTGAGGGCTTTGGTGGGCTTTTATCGCTGACACACCGGCGTACGCCTGGAGCAGCGGCACCAGGGCACGGTCTCTGTCTGGTTAAGGTGAATTACGGATGCCCCGCCATCGATCAGGCGGGATGATGTCCCGCTATCAGTTGAGCGGGGTAGGAGGAATGGGGTAAAGTGAAGACTTACGCCGTAAAGGCAGGGGAAATCGAGCGGCGTTGGTACGTGGTTGATGCCCAGGGCAAGACACTGGGACGGCTGGCCACTCAGGTGGCCAGAATCCTGCGTGGCAAACACAAGCCTACCTTCAGTACACACCTGGACATGGGCGACCATGTGATCATTATCAATGCCGAGAAGATACATGTGACTGGAAAGAAGCTGAGCACCAAGAGGTATTATCGATACTCCGGGTATCTCGGAGGGTTGAAGAGCATCGTGCTGAGCGAGCAGTTGGAAAAGCACCCTGATCGGGTTCTCATCCACGCTATACGCGGGATGTTGCCAAAGAATCGTCTCGGCCGTGCCATGCTGAAGAAACTAAAAGTCTATGCTGGCCCGACACATCCTCACGCGGCTCAGAAACCCGAGCCACTGGAATTGTGAGATGGGGACGTGTCCCGCCCTCGGCAAGGCTGGGTTGAGCGGGGCCGTGTAACGGTTGGTGCAAAGGAGTTTAGCGGAATGTCATCCCAATACTACTACGGTACCGGAAGACGGAAGACTGCTGTGGCCAGAGTACGGATGTACCCAGGGCAGGGCGACATCGTGATTAACGACAAGCCGCTGGAGGAGTACTTCCCGCGTGAAGCCGACCGTCTCGACGTGCGCGCCGCCCTGCGCGCTACCAATACGCTCGATCAGTTCAATGTATTGGTGAAAGTGAAAGGGGGCGGCATTTCTGGCCAGGCTGGTGCGGTACGTCATGGTATCGCGCGAGCACTGCTGGCATCGGACCCTGGTCTGCGCCAGGTGTTGCGCAAGCAGGGCTTCCTGACCCGAGATCCACGGCAGAAAGAGCGCAAGAAGCCAGGCCTGAAGCGGGCCCGCAAAGCGCCTCAGTACACAAAGCGCTAGAAGTCTGCGGGGTTGGTAGTGACGACTTGGGTCTTTCTTGCGTGATTGAGGTCCTCACCACAAGCACCAGCACCTGCATTGAGTAAGCCCTCCAGCTTCTCCGAGAAGCTGGAGGGCTTTTTCACTCTATCGCTACCTCCACAATGTCGGGCACGATGCTTTTCACCTCCAAGTCCTGGCCTTCGGGCAGGATGACGATGGGAGTGACCTTGTGCGTGCCCTTGCCCAACCCCGCGAGATTGAGGATGATCTGGATGTCCTCCGCCTGCAGCTCTTTCAGGGCTGGCAGCGGCCCGGAGAGGATGATATCCACCGCCATCGGCGAAGGCTGAGCTGTCAATCCCAGGCGCAGCCCGCTTATCTCAAGAGGAGCCCCATAGATCGTTTTTCCGCCCAACTGGGGCTGGATGCTGATCTGAACCAGGATGCCTTCGGGCCCAGACCCCTCACCCAATGTCAGAATTCCATCTGGCAAATCAAGGGCTACTCGCTTCATCACATCGCTCGTGGCCCCATCCACATCAATCACCTCGGTGTCTACAAAGCCGGGAAGCGCTTCTATCAGTGCTTGCTCGCCCCAGACGGTGACCAATACCGGCTCGACGCTGATGCTGCTGATCCAATAGCCTGGCGCCGGTGAACCTTGCGATGTGGCCCGCACCGCCACATCGCGGTAGCCTGCCTGTCGCTCCACTACCACCGTTACCGTGACCTTGTCCGGAGACACTGTCAGGCCCCGAACTCTTCTGCCCGTCGCGTCTAGCAGCATGGGCGTGTCCTGCTTGGTGACCGTATCTCGGGCATCCTTCACGCTTATCTCAACAACCGCTTCCGTTACCGCGTCCACAGTGGTCTTGGGGCCACTGACCATTACTTGCTCCGGTTTCACCTCTGGTATGCGAGAAGTATAGCCAAGGGGTACGCGCTCCTCGTCGAGCGTCTTGACTCGCACACGGATCTGGCGTTCCAAGATTTCATCCAGATTCACTGTGATGCGACTGGGTTGGACGTCCACAATGGCGATATCCTGTAATAGCGTCGTGACAACCACCGGTACATCATGCTGGCCACTCTCAAGACCGAGCAGATCGACGGTTGCCTCAAAATCCTGTGGCCTTAGTTGCTCCCAAGTATCGCCCAGGGCACGCACTTTGACCTTCGCTTCAGTGGCAATGGGGTTGGAGATGATCAGGGTGTTCCCCAGGTCGAGAAACTGAATAGGGATGGTATCGGGCAAGGTATCGGTACGCGGCGGAGCCTTCTCATACACGGCGACAACCCACACGACCATGGCCAGGAACAAGGCCATGAGTGCCGAGCTGAGGTTAGCCATGAGCCGCTGCCATGATCTCATGGTCGCAACTCCTTGGTGCGCTGGGCATCAGGCTGGCGTGGCACTCGCTTTGACAGCCAGGAAGACAGGTCCAGCTGGGAGGGGTGGTAGAGCCGCTGCAGGATGCTGCGCAAGCGGTTCTCGTCCAGGCGACGCACCATGCGTCCGTTGTGTGCCACCGAGATGATTCCTGTTTCCTCCGATACCACGACGGTGATGGCGTCTGTCTGCTCAGTGATGCCCAGCGCCGCGCGATGGCGTGTACCTAGATGAAGGTCTCTTGCTTGCGGATTGCCCAAAGGCAGCAGCGTTGCTGCAGCCACAACCTGATCTCCCCGAATGATCACTGCGCCATCGTGCAGGGCAGTGCTGGGAAAAAAGATGGTCAACAGAAGCTCAGTGGACACCTCGGCATTGATCTCTACCCCTGTATCGACATAATCCTGAAGCCCGGTGTTGCGTTCGAAGACGATGATAGCACCGTGGCGCGCTTCGGACATGATGCGGCAGGCCCGAGCCACCTGAGTGATGGCCCGGTTTGCGGTCGCCTCGCGCATGGGCCGGTCAATCAGTCCGCCGGCTCGACCCAGGCGTTCCAGGGCCTTGCGCAGTTCAGGCTGAAAGATGACCGGTATGGACACCAGCAGGGCCGGGAGAATTCGACCCATCAACCAGCCAAAGGCGGTCAGTCTCAGGATGCTGCTCAGCAGCACCGTAAGGAAGATGAGGATCATCACTCCGCGCAGGAGTTGGACAGCCTGTGTACCTTTGATAAGCTGCAGCAAGGCGAAGAAAATGGTGGCTACGAGAAGGATATCAATTGCGTCGCTGAACTGGAAGCGCGAAAAAACCCACAGGATGTCTGACACTTGAATCCTCTTTTTCCCAGGTACGGATATTGGACGTAGAAGACATTTGCCAGATTCCCTACGTCATTCTGGCTGATAGTCAGTCGCCCCCTACTTGTTGGCGAGCAATACGGCCAGCAGGCCTTTCTGGGCGTGCAGGCGGTTCTCCGCCTGGTCGAAAAGAACCGAATTCGGCCCGTCGGCGACCTCGTCGGTGATCTCTTCGCCTCTGTGCGCGGGCAGGCAATGCATCACTATTGCTTCAGGGCTTGCTTTGGCCACCAACTCAGCGTTGATCTGGTAGGAAGCCAGATCCCTGCGGCGCTGCTCTTTCTCTGCTTCCTGCCCCATGCTGGTCCAGACGTCGGTATAGATGATATCGGCACCTTGCACTGCGGCGCTGGGGTCGTTCAGGATCTCAATTCCGCTGCCACTTTCCTCAGCGAAACGGAATGCCATTTCCACCACCTGGGTCGGCGGCTCGTAGCCGGGCGGCGTGGCGGCAGAGATGTCCATCCCGACCTTGCTCGCTCCAAAGAGCAAAGAGGGCAGCACGTTGTTGCCGTCCCCCACCCAGGCCAGTTTCAGCCCGCGCAGCACGCTTTTCTTCTCCAGGATGGTAAACAGATCGGCCAGGCCCTGGCAGGGGTGGCTGTAATCCGACAAGCCGTTGATCACCGGGACCCTGGAGTGAGTGGCCAGAGTCTCCACATCCTGATGCCCAAAGACGCGCGCCATGATGCAGTCCACGTAGCGGCTCAACACGCGGGCCACGTCTTCCACGCTTTCACGCTTGCCGAGCTGGATCTCGTTTGGGGACAGATACAGCGCCTCACCGCCCAATTGAAGCATACCGACCTCGAAGGATACCCGCGTGCGCAGCGATGATTTCTGGAAGATCATGCCCAATGTCTTGCCCATCAGGATAGGCTGATTGCCTCCCTCCCGCCACTCATCCTTCAGCTCCTGGGCCACGTTCAAGATGTGCCACAGTTCGTCGGTAGACAGGTCGGCCAGGCTCAGCAAGTTCTTCTGCATTGGAGTTCCTCCTCGTCGTGTTCGGTCTATTATAGCACAAAAGCGTCGTGGAAGCCAATAGAGTGGGCTTCCAAGTGCTACCAGGCCGCCTCCCCAAGCCTGGCAGCCACACAGGAGCCTGCAAACTGGGTCGCCAGGTCAGCAGGGCAATTGCGTTTGGCATCCTAGGCCGCAAGAGGCTGCGAATAGTGTTTGCCAGGGAGACAAAGGGCGACTGTTTTGTCATCATGCTGCTCCAAATGATGGCATTCCGCGGGCGTTGCCTCCAAATGCGGCGCGGCTGCTGCAAAGTCCAGTCCCCGAAGCGAAGCGGAGCGGGGCAGCGCAGGCTGTCTCGCCCTCGCGTAGCATTTCCCCCGTCAGGGCGTCTCCTTGGTCTCTCCACGAAGGAGGGAGGTCGCCTCCGCGGGGCCCTTCGGCGGCGGAGCCTGCCCTGTCTCGCCCTGTCTCGGGACCACAGGACCGAGGGGACGACACCTTCGGCTGAGGCGGCCCGAACGGGGTGCAAGTGTCGCTGCTCTCAGAGTGACACATACTGGTTCGGGCGAGCGATTCTGCAGCAGCCGTGACATCATGTACTCATGTACTCATGTACCCGTGATTTGACAAAATAGAACATGTGTGCTATACTCTCACCTATGACAACCTACAGCAAACCAACCACAATCCCATTCGCCGCCACCACCCACAACCCGCCTGCCGCCCCATTACCCCGCCTTCGCCCCACCCATCTGCTGGCGGCCACATCGTCACAGACCCTGGCTTCCGTGCCCTCCGCGGGCCGCAATCGGTTCTCTCTATTTTCGGCAAACGAAGCCATTTTTCACAAGTGTGCATCGTCCCCAATCACCCAATCACCCAACCGCCGCAACGACCAGCGCTCCACCCCCGATGGCAAAGCTCACAGCCCCAACGGGGTGCAAGTGTCGCTGCGCTGAGAGTGACACAAGCTCGTGCGGGCGAGCGACTTTGCAGCAGCCCAGCCCAATGCGCAGGCTACTTGACAGAGCTCCAAACGTGTGTTATAATCTAGTTGTAAATAGAGCACCTTGCTGAAGGAAGCGAACCCCGATTGATAGCAGACTGTGCTGGCCGTATTTGAGTCTGGCCGACCCGGCGTGGCCACATTGGAGGATGCACTGCCGTAAATATCCTTGAACATCGAAGCTCATCCATGCCACACTGGCGGATGGGCTTTCTTGTCAGATGAAGAGTCCGCCTTTCTAGCTTTATCAAAGCAGCGAAATGGGTGTTGGTAATTCACACTATTGGTATCGTATCCGAGCTGGCATTGGTTGCGGCAAAGGAGAATCTCCATGAAGGCAAGATGGTTTGCGGTAGTTCTGTTTGTCTTTGGCCTGGTGCTGTTCGTCCTTCCTTCCGTACTGGCTCAGCCTATAGAGCCTGCCTCGCAGTTCGATCCTCGGCGAATCTCTGCGTCAACATTTGAAGCTGGCGACGTCCCCCGGCGGACGCCGGAAGGACCTCCAGTGGCTGACGCGATGTACAGCGAGGCCCGTCCGGGCGGAGCAATCCCGGGCACTCCTTCTTCACTGACTGGCAGTTGGTACACCTATGATTGGGGCAAGACCTGTCGAGATATTGATTGGTCCACGTCGCCTCGGACATGCATTGGTGAAACCAGTACCTTCTACTGTACCGATGCGGAGATCAACACCTTTTTCAAACTCTCGCATGTGACATCGGGAGGCTCTGCTGTCACCAAGCTTTACAGGCCGGATGGCACTCTGCACAGTCAATGCGAGCATTCTCTAGAAGCTCCCCAGCCTGGGAGTTACTGGAGCGCATACTACGTCAACTGTCGGGGCCTCATCGCTGGCTCGAGTAAGGTCAACTACCCAGGCACGTGGCGCTCAGAAATCCTTATCTGGGATATCAGCCGGTGGGTCCTTGAACAGACTCTTCGGTGGGACTTGATCTGTGAGCAGCCCACCCCCACTGGCACCTCCACAGAGTGCCCCGGCGCAGCCAGCCGCACCTACGTCACCACAACGGACAACGAGAACAACGCCCATACGCATGTCGCAGATAACGACATGGGCCCTGACTATCCGTGTATATTCAGTGATGATCCTGAGGCGCCCATAGAGTTTAACATCAGGGTTGGCTCACTCTCCCCTGCGTTTGAGTGGGCTAAGCTCAGCCTGATCGCTTTTGATGTAGATGAGGACGATCCGGGCTGCGCAGAAGTCGATCGGGTGTCCTTTAACGGGCACTTTGTGGGCAACTTGAGAGGCGCCAATAATGTCTTGAGTACTGCTCAATTCAATGTCGATCGAAGCTGGGTGCGACAGGGCAACAACTTGGTGGAGATTCAGATCAATACCAATGACTGTCGCAGGAGCGATGGCTCACAGATGTGGTGCGTGGGCATCAAGCAGGGTGCATTGCAGTTGGAGGGTGGCAGTGGCGCGGCCTTCAAGAGGACCTTCTTCAAGTCCCCCGAGTGCTGGGAGCCGGGGTCTACGGGCTACGTGCAAGTAGAAGTGGATACCACTCTGTCCAGCCAGGAGGTCAAGGTTGAAATCAACATCCTCGACGCTTACGACGTTGTCCTGCTAGGCGACTCACAGACCAAGGTCATCCATGGCTCCCAGAATGATGCGTTCGTCTTCAACTTGCCTATACCCGCCAGTGCGCCCCCGGGCGAGTACAGGATCGAGGTCATCATCTACGATACCTGTAGCAATACGATCCAGGAGAGCCAGGAGCACCCCGTGCGCATCGGCTGCGCTGAGCCCACTCGCACCCCCACCCGCACGCGGATACCTACGTATACGCCAACGGTCACCCGTTGGCCGACGCGGACACCCACATACACGCCAACCGTCACCCGCTGGCCAACGCGGACAAAGACGCCTACGCGGACCCGTACACGCACCCCAACCCGCACGCGGACACCTACGTATACGCCAACGGTCACCCGTTGGCCGACGCGGACACCTACATACACGCCAACCATCACCCGCTGGCCTACGCGGACAAAGACACCTACGCGCACGCCGACAGTGATGATACCGATCTGGAAGTCTGGTGGCTGGACGGACTATGCGCCCAGCGGCATGCCCGACTTTGACCAGCGCCAGGACAACTGGCGCAGCCCTGGCAGCGGGAACTGGTCCTACTGCGGCCCGCTGGCAGTGGCCAATTGCCTGTGGTGGTTCGACTCCAAGATGGAGCCGCACCCAGTGCCCCCGCGCGCCGTCAATGACAACTATCCTTTGGTACAGTCCTATAGCCCTGGCCAGTGGGACGACCACGATCCCAGGAATGTGACTCGGCTGGTCGAGGACCTGGCTTATCGCATGGATACCGATGGCCAGCGCACTGGCGGTACGTGGGAAGGAACCTACGACACTGACATGTACGACGCCATCCTGCGCTACCTGGCTGACAAGGGCCTAGCAGATGCCTACGAGGTGACCCGGGTCCAGAAACCCACCTTCGAGTGGGTGGCGGCTGAGGTGGAGCGCTGCGAAGACGTGATTCTGCTTCTGGGCTTTTGGACGCGAGAGCAGTCCGGGTGGGAGCGCGCGGGCGGCCACTTTGTGACCACGGCTGGGGTGGATCCAGTCCGTCGGCTGATTGCTTTCAGCAATCCGATCAAAGATAGCGCCGAGTCTGGCTGGTCTGGACGGGTGCTCGATGGCCCGTTGATTTCGCATGCTCCCGTCCCTGGACACGGCCACGAGGTACACAACGATGCTGGCAATGTCTCCCACGACATCTACCATGCCGCAAGTACCGACAGCCCCGGTGGCACATGGGGGCCGGCCGACTATGTCGAGAGCTACAGCGTCATTGAGAACTTTTTCGGACAGAACTGGCCTCAAGGTCTTCCTGAGCGATACCGACCGCAGGGCGACGCGCAAGCGTATGCCCTGTCCGAGATTCAGACTGAGGTCGAAAGCGCAATTGCCATCTCGCCCCGCGAGCAACCGCCGGTGGACTTTCCGCCTCACGACAAGCCCTACGCCGAAGAGGAGATCGAGATCTATCCCTATCCCATTCAGCCGGGTGTGCCCACCAAGCTTTGCGTGACCATTGTCAATAGCTCCAACCAGCCGCAGACGGTGGAGGTGGAGTTTGCCCTCGCCGCCTTTGGCATCGGGCTCGACTTCACTCCCATCCCCGCGGCTGGCAACCCGCGATATGTCACTGTCCCGGCTAACGGCTCGACCAAGGTGTGTATCGTGTGGATGCCGACGGTCTCGGATGCTGGCCACCGCTGTATCCAGGTGACGATCCGCCAGCCGGGCTTTGATGACCTCAGGAGCCAGAAGAACTTGGACATTGTGGAGCCGCTGCGGCCCGGCCACTTTGATCGGCTGGTCTTCCCAGTGAGCAATCCACTGTCGCAGGTGGTGGACATTGAGATGCGCGTTTTCAACAACTGCCCCGGCTGGACGGTCTACGCCGAGCCTGCAGTCCTGTATGGCATGGGCTTTGGTGAGATGCGTGAAGTGGTGCTTCACGTCCAGCCACCCGGCAACGCAACTCTGGGCAGTTGGTGCTGGATCGACGTCGAGGCCTGGGCTATGGTAGAGCCCGTGCCCATCCTGCTGGGAGGCATCCGCAAGGTGGACCATCCACCGATAGAGCCCCGCCATCCTGAAGATCCGCCCTACGCCCAGCGGGAGATTGAGATTGATCCCTACCCGCTCGAGGTCGGCAGGCGTACTCAGGTCTGTGCTACGCTGTACAACCCGAGCCCCTATGACCACACCGTCACCGTCGAGTTCAGCATGGCTGATTTTGGAATCGGCCTGGGTTTCACACCCATCGCGCATCCCAACAACCCGCAGACGGTGACCATCCCGGCCCATGGCAGCCGCAAGGTGTGCATCAGCTTTGTGCCGGTACACCCTGGTCACATGTGTGTCCAGATCCGAATCTCCAAGCCTGGCTACAAGGACGTCTTTAGCCAGAGGAACCTGGACGTCGTGGAACCCCTGCGCCCAGGTAGCACCGATACGCTAGAGTTCCCCATCGGCAACCCGCTTGGCCACACCGCAGACATCGACATCCAGGTTCACACCAACTGTCAGGGGTGGACGGTCACGGCAGACCCGTCTCGCCTGGAGAACGTGCGACCCGGCGAGATCCGCACCGTGCTCATGCGCTTTACGCCCGACTATGGCGTGACGCTGGGCACCGAATGCACGGTGGACATCGAGGCCTGGGCTGATGGCGTGCTGATCGGCGGCGTGCGCAAGGTGGACCGCCCGCCGGTTCCGCACCCGCCACATGGCCGTCCCTACGACGAACGAGAGATCGAAGTGCGGCCCTTCCCGCTGGAAGTAGGTGTGCTGACCGAGATCTGCGCCATCCTGGACAACAAAGGCAGTTGGCCGCAGACGGTGGACGTGGAGTTCTCGATGGCTAACTTCACTATCGGCGTGCCTTTCCAGCCCATCGCTGCCCCGGGCAACCCGCGCACAGTGACCCTCCCGCCGCACACCACAGTCAAGACCTGTCTCTACTGGACACCGATGACGCCTGGTCACAAATGCTTCCAGATACGCATCTCGCAGCAGGGCTATGCGGACATCATCAGCCAGAAGAATCTGGACGTGGGTGAGCACCTGCGCCCCGGCCAAGAGGATCAACTGCTGATCACAGTGGGCAACCCCAGGAGTTACACCGCCGACATTCAGGTTGTGGTGCACACCGAGTGCCCTGGCTGGCAGGCCTGGGCCGAGCCCGACGTCCTGCGCGATGTGCCACCCGGTGCGACACGTGACGTGACGCTGCGGGTGATCCCGCCTGTTGCCGGGGCGACGCTGGGGAGCGGCTGCTACATTGATGTGGAGAGCTACATCAACGGTGAGCTGATCGGCGGCATTCGCAAGGTGGATCTGCCGCCGGTGCACCCGCCGGTGGGCGAACCGCCCTACGCGGAGCGAGAGATCACCATCCATCCTGATCCGCCTGCGGTGGGGCAGCCAGCTCAGATTTGCGCTGAATTGCATAACTTTGCTGCAGTTGACCAGACGGTGGATCTGACGCTGTACGCTGCAGACTTTGGCGCGGGGATTCTCTTCACAGAGGTGGGACACCTCGCCGGCGTGGTGATTCCAGCCCACAGCACCATCCAGCGCTGTCTGACTTGGATGCCCCCGCCCGGCAGCACGCATCGCTGCTTGCAGATTCGCATCCAGCAGCGCGGGTATGAGGACATCATTAGCCAGCGCAACATCGACCTGGAGCGCGCGCCGGAGAGAGGCGAGGAGGCCTTTGAGCGCGAGTTCAAGGTAGGCAACCCCACCGGCGAGGTCAAGAAGGTGGAAGTGGACCTCAAGACCATCGGCCTCCCTCCGGATTGGGGTGGCTCGGTCGGCTGGAATGAAGCCACGCTGGGTCCGGGTGAGGTGATGACCAACAGTGTCAGCCTCGAGCCGCCGCCGGGAGCAGGAGGCGTTGGAGGAAGCTGGCCGGGTGATGGCCACATGTTGGCAGTGGAAGTCTTTATCGGCGGGGAGCTCGTTGGCGGTATTCAGATCGAGTTCGAAATGGGGGAGCACAAGGTCTACCTGCCGATCATCCTGAAGCTGGTTTCGGGGTTCTAGCCAGCCTTGACCGAAATGGCGCTTTGCGCTAGAATCGAGTTGCAGAGGCTGTGACGGAGACAAGTAAGCGCTGTTGTGGCTCTACAGAGAGTCGCCGCGGGTGGGAAGGCGACGGGCAAGCAGCGCTGAAATCCCCTCCTGAGCTGCAGGCGAAAGCCGGCTGGAAGGACCAGCCGGAGTAAGCCGCGCCGGGTTGCTCCCGTTAGCGAGCTCAGAGGCCGCGGAGCAAGGCTCCGATGGCGAAGAAAGGTGGCACCACGAACGCCCCCTCGTCCTTTCAGGGCCGGGGGCGTTTTGATTTCCGCACAGGAGGTGCACAGACGTGCTTGACTTGAAATGGATCCGCGAGAAGCCAGAGCAGGTGCGTGCGGCCATTGCCACGCTGCAGATCACCGCACCCATCGACGAAATCCTGGCCCTGGACGAGCAGCGCCGCAGCCTGCTCTGCGAGGTGGAAGTGCTGCGCGCCCGCCGCAACAAGGTGTCCAAGGAGATTGGCCGCCTGCGTGGTGCCCCCGAAGCTGAGCCACTCAAAGACGAGATGCGCCAGGTTGGCCAGCAGATCAAGGCGCTGGACCAGCAGGTGAAGGATGTGGAGGCACGGCTGCACGATGCGATGATGAACGTGCCGAACTTGCCGCACGAAAGTGTCCCGGTGGGCGTGGACGAAAGCGAGAACGTGGTACTGCGCACCGAGGGCGAGCTGCGCCTATTCGATTTTGAGCCGCTGCCCCATTGGGACCTGGGCCCCACACTGGACATCATCGACTTTGAGCGCGGGGTCAAGATGTCGGGCACGCGCTTCTACGTGCTCAAGGGTCTCGGAGCGAGGCTTCAGCGTGCGCTGATCGCCTGGATGCTCGACCTGCACGTCCAGCAGCATGGCTACACCGAGATCTACCCGCCGTTTATGGTGCGTGAGGAGTGTCTCTGGGTGGACGGCAAGCTGCCCAAGTTCCGCGGGAACGTCTACCACGACGCCGAGGAGGATTTCTGGTGGATTGGCACGGCAGAGACGCCGCTGACCAACCTGCACCGCGGCGAGATTCTGGCCGCGGACGTGCTGCCGCTGAGCTACGTGGCCTACACCGCCTGTTTCCGCCGCGAGAAGATGAGCGCCGGGCGTGACGTGCGCGGCATCAAACGCGGCCACCAGTTCGACAAGGTGGAAATGTTCAAGTTCACCACGCCGGAGAGCAGCTATGATGAACTGGAGAAGATAGTGGACAACGCCGAGGACGTGGCGCGGCTGCTGGGCATCCCGCACCGCGTGGTGCTGATGTGCACCGGCGATCTGGGCTTTGTAGCGGCCAAGAAGTACGACGTGGAGATATGGACGCCGGGTTGCCAGGAATGGCTGGAAGTGTCGAGCGTTTCCAACGTCGAAGCGTTCCAGGCGCGGCGCGGCAACATCCGCTTCCGCCGCGAGCGGGGAGCCCGGCCGGAATACGTACACACGCTCAACGGCTCAGGGCTGGCCCTGCCGCGCACGTTGATCGCCGTGATGGAGAACTACCAGCAGCCCGATGGTAGCATTGTCGTCCCGGAGGTCCTGCGCCCATACATGGGCGGCGTTGGAGTCATCCGTTAGGCATACAGACCTCCGAGGTTGTTCAACAAGGTAACCTGAAAACCTCGGAGGTCTTTGCGGTTTCGTGCAATTCGTGTACACCCAGTTTGACTTTGCCAGCGCTCTGCGGTATACTTCTGTTACAGTTGAATGCGCCTTTGCCTCATCGGAGGGATGGCAGAGTGGACGATTGCGGCGGTCTTGAAAACCGTTGTGGGCCGAAGGTCCCACCGGGGGTTCGAATCCCTCTCCCTCCGCAGACTCGGCGATTGTGGCTTCATTCTGGGGGAGATGCCAGAGTGGTTGATCGGAGCCGCCTGCTAAGCGGTTAAGGGGGTTAGAGGCCTCCTTCCAGGGTTCGAATCCCTGTCTCCCCGCCTAAAGGATGGCGGGACGCGCCCCGCCTCGCCAAGCTATCTCTCTTTGCACGCGTGCCCCCGTAGCTCAGTGGATAGAGCGTTGCGCTGCGGACGCAAAGGTCACAGGTTCGAGTCCTGCCGGGGGTACTGATGGAAGAGTCCCGCCTTGCAGTGAGGCGGGACTCTGTTCTTGGCGAGAGCAGGTTGACAGATACAGGCGAACAGTGGGCAGCACCCTTGCCACTGCTCACGGACCTGTTCGGCTCCGCTCAATCTGGCATATGCACGACGTGAATAGGCGAGTAGTTCTACCGCTCGAGCAACCCGCTCAATCCGCGGATCACCGAACCCTCACCCATCTGCTTCCCGCCGTGCTTGGGCGCGAGTTCCAAGATGCGGTCGGCCAGGCGGGACAAGGGGAGTGATTGCAGCCAGACGCGCCCAGTTCCCTGCAGGGTAGCCAGGAAGATCCCTTCGCCTCCAAAGAGCATGGACTTGAGATTGCCTGCCTGCTGGATGTCATAGTCGATGGTGTTCTCAAACGCGACGATGCAGCCGGTATCCACCAGCAGTTTCTCGTTGTTGAGCTTCTTCTCCACGATGGTGCCGCCGGCGTGGATAAAGACCATGCCATCGCCTTTCAGCAACTGCAGGATGAAACCCTCGCCGCCAAAGAGCCCCGCTCCAAACTTCTTGTTAAAGACAATGTCCACTTGAGTGCCGAAGGCGGCACAGAGGAAAGCGTCCTTCTGGCAGATCAGCTCACCGTTGGCGTCGTCCAGGTCGATGGAGATGATCTTGCCCGGGTAGGGCGCTCCAAAGGCCACGTGCTTCTTGCCCGGTGCGGGGTTGCTGAAGTGGGTGATGAACAGCGACTCGCCGGTGAACAGCCGTTTCCCGGCTCCGATGATCTTGTCCAGGAAGCCGGCCTTGGGCTGAGAACCATCTCCCATCTTGGCTTCGAACGAGATGCCGTCTTCCATGTACATCATCGTGCCGGCTTCCGCGATCACCGTCTCGCCCTGATCCAGCTCGATCTGCACAAACTGCAAGTCGTCGCCGAAGACCTGATACTCGATCTCGTGGCTTTTCATTGTGTTGCCCTCCTATTCTTGATGTGCTGAGATTCTGCTCGCGGCGGCCCCCAGTGCCGCCCTTACCCACAGTGTAGCGTGGATTCCCTTGGTTGTCAAGGCGTCTGCTCTTTGCCCCTGGGGCAACGTCGCGTATAATAGCGAAGAACGGTGTGTAGGATTCGTGCGGGGGGGTCTTGTGAATAGCAAATGCGCACTGCGTGGCCGAGAGGTAGTATTGCTCGTCGCTGCAGCTTTGGCGAGCGTCTTGGTGATGTTCGTCCTGTTGGGCGGAGCACAGGCAGCAGATCTTCCGAATCTGGGTGGCGGAGCATCAGGTGCGGTCAGCGGCGCAGTGGCTCAGCCGTGTCTGGTCATCGACAAGCTGGCCTTTCCTGTAGAGCCTGTGCCAGCGACTTGGGACATTCATTACACCTTGATTGTCCGAAATGGCTGTGCCTTCGAATGCACCAATGTTGTGGTTACCGATACCATAGATTCACGTACCTACTACCACGAGTCTGATCCTCTCTTTGACCAACTCATCGGGCGGGATACCTTCGTCTGGTACCGTGGCGACCTGACGCCTGGCCAACAAGATACGATTTTGCTCAGGGTTGTCACCGGGCCCTCCTTGGCCAATCAGACGGTGCACAACGAGGCCAGCGTGGACAGTGATCAGACCGTGCCAGTGACCGTGGTGCGTGACACGCAGATGGGGCCGGTGCCGCCCAGTGCCACAGCGACTGCTACCGGAACCCCGACCGCTTCGCCTACGGCTACGCAGACTGCCACGCCCAGACCCACGAATACGCCACGGCCCAGCGTGGAGCTGTACCTCGATCCGTCCTCCTCTGCGGTGGCAGAAGGCGACACCTTTGAGGTGAGCATGCGGATTGACGCGGGTGCCCAGGTGGTGGATGGAGCCGAGGTGCACCTCGACTTTGACCCCTTCCACCTGCAGGTGGTGGATGCTGGTGGCAACCCCGCCAGTGGGATTGAGAACAGCGGCATTTTGGACGTGCTTATTCTCAACCAGGTGGACAATGCTGCTGGACAGATAGACTTTGCTGCCGGTACCTGGGGTGCGCTCCCCAGCGGCAGCTTTGTTCTGGCCACCATGCACTTCAAAGCGCTGCAGGGCACCGCTGGACCAGGCACAGCGCTGACCTTTGTTACAGAATTGCCACGCCTGACCAACGTTACCCATGCAGGTGCCTCCATCTTGGCTCAGGCGCACGACGGTATCGTCCACATTGGCGAGGCTACTCCAACGCCGACGTCGACCCCTCCGATCCGTCGTTGGTTCCTGCCCATCGTTATCTGGTAGCTCTCGCTGGCAGAGGGGAGCACCGACCGGGGTGAAGGTGAAAGCGTTCAGGCTCAAGTGATGCGTGAGGCGCAAAACGTGAAACGTGAGGCCGGCCGCATAGGGGAGCCATTCCAGGAATCCGACAGCTATTGTTGCGTCTATGTGGTCATGAACATCCTGGTGATCGAGACGGTAACTGCGATTGACCACAAATTGAGGTCAATAGACATGCTGTGCTGAACAAGCTTGTCATGCTGCGGAGAGGAAACAAAGACACCCCCGTCGGAGCGGGGCCCTTTGGCGGTAAGGCACAAAAACACCAAGAATGAGATTGGTTTTCTTTGTGTCTTGGTGGTTGGGTGGCCTGTCTGGCTCCTAGCACTACAACCTTACTTTGAGATGACGGTTTGCCTGCTCTGCTCCTGGCGGCCACACAAATGCCGCCCAAAGGCCAGGCAGGCGGGAAAAGAGGCTCGTTTTCTCCTATGCCTGCCTGGCGAAGCTGTCTTGTAACGCTGGCGGACTGAAGCTAAAGCGCCAGAAAACGGGTTTCTAAAGCAAACGCAAGCCATCGCTCAGGAAGTTGAAGGCAAACACCGTGAGCGACAGGGCAAGCGCCTGTCTCTATCTCAATCGTCGTAAAGTGCAGAAAGAGGGACCGAAGTTGCAGGACTTGATGCAACCGTCAGCCCTTTGCCTTTATCCTCTCGGCGAGCTTGAGTTCCACCACATCCCTGCTGAGTCCGGACACTGACAGGACTTTTGTCCGTGAGGTGTGTCCCGAGATGATTTCGACCTGACGCCGCGGCACTCCGAGGGCTTTGGCAACGATGGCGATCAGTGCGTCGTTGGCAGCTCCACCGACTGGAGGGGCGTTGAGTCGAATTCTCAGCGCCCCTCCGTGTATGCCAACGATCATATTCCTGGCCGATCGCGGCACCACGTGCACTGCCACTCTCACACCGTCTTTGCCCTGGCGGACGATTCCCTGCATCGTGACGTTCTCAGAAGAGGAGGGCAAACACCGCACGCCGCACAAGGTCCAGGATGATCAGTGCCACAATGGGCGTGATGTCAAGGCCGCCAAAAGATGGTATGTAGCGGCGCAGTGGACCCAGGATAGGCTCAGTGATCTGGTAAATGAACCGCACGAGTGGGTTATCAGGATGCGGATTGATCCAAGAGAACAGCACTCGTATCAGGATCGCCAGGTCCAACAGCCAAAAGATCAGGTCGATGGTACGGTATAAGGTTGTCATTGCTGCTGATTTGCTCCTCCAAGACTGCGTGACCTTTGGTAGGCAGCCCACACACCTCGTGAAAGTACCGTGCGCAACCCGCCCTTCTCCAGTTGGTACAGCGACTCGGCTGATGTGCCGCCAGGCGATGTGACCATGTTCCTCAACTCAGCCAGGTGCTTGTGCGATTCCTTGGCAAAGAGTGCGGAACCGAACACAGTCTGTTTCACCAGCTTCTGCGAGATGCGCCGCGAGAACCCCAAGTGTACGCCTGCGTCTATCAGTGCTTCCATGAACAGGAAGACGTAGGCAGGGCCGGTGCCGCTAAGGGCTGTGGCCATGTCCAGATAGGTTTCGTCCTGGACGAAAATCTCCTCGCCCAGGGCTCCGAGGATGTCTTGTGCCTGGGCTCGCTGCTCTGGGGTAGCCTCTTCCGACACGGTCCACACCGTCATTCCTGCTCCTACCTGCGCCGGAGTATTCGGCATAGAGCGCACGATCGCGTTATGGGATAGGCCCTCGCGGAGGGTGGCAATCGGAACGCCGGCCGCAATGGAAAGCACCAGGGCATCAGCCTTGATCCGCCCATAGAGTTCTGGCAGCACTTTCGGCATCACCTGTGGCTTGACCGAGAAGACGACCACGTCAGCGTCTGCGACAGCTTCGACGTTGTTGGTGGTCCAGCGTACGCCGTAGCGTTGCTCCAGTTCCTGGCCGCGCTCAGCGCGTGGACCGCTGGCAATGATGCGTTCCGGCGACAGCAACTCCTGATTCAGGATGCCCTTGATCATGGCCTCGGCCATCGTGCCGCTGCCGACGAAGGCAAGCTTGGCATTGTTCAGCATTTTCCGTACCTCCTGATTATTGTTGTAGAAGGCACGCCCTTGTGCTTGATCACGGTCTCCCCTTCGATAGCCCGGTTGAACAGCCCCGTAGAGTCTGGATTATACGTCCAGTCGCCTCTTCTGACAAGTTCAACAACTTGTAGGAACAGTGTGCACACGAATGACACGAACAAAAGCCGAATAACCCCGTCAAGCCGTCGCTTGTGGCCTTGTCTTCGCCAACACCTTCGGCGACCTTGTCCTCGCCAAGACCTGCGGCGAGACCTGCGGCGGGGCGAACGACACAGATTTCTGATGATGATTCACCGTGTTTTTTTCAGTTCGTGACCTTCGTCTGGCCTCGACGAGTTTTGGGTAAGCTCCAACAACAGATGCTGATCACGATCTCCCACCGCCGAGCACACGGCCTCGCCTGAGAGATGGCCACAGCCGAAGGGGCCCGCGCCGACGGGATGGCTCGACGGGACGGGAGGTACTTCGCAAAGGTCGCAGAGGTCACCAAGAGCTCGAGGGCTCTTATTCTCGCAGCGCCAGTATGGCTGCGAAGCGCCCTGTGCGGCCTTTCTCCGCACGATGGGAGAAGAACTCGGTGGTGTGGCAATGGGTGCACAACCCACTGTCTTCGATCTTCTGCACCCCTGCTTCCTGCAGTTGCTGGCGGACAGCAGCCGGAAGATTCAAGTGTGTTGTCCCGTCTGGCTGCGCCAGCAACAGGCCGCCGTTGCCACCCAATGCCTGTTCCACCCCCGTGAGCACGTCTGGCCCTACTTCGTAGCAGCAGGGACCGATGGCTGGTCCGAGGCCCGCCAGCATATCGCGTGGCTCGCAGCCGAACGCGCGTCCCATTTCGGCCAGCGTGTTCACCGCCACGCCAGCCAGGCAGCCACGCCACCCGACGTGCGCCAGGGCAATGGCCTGCCGTTGTGGATCGTACAACATCAGCGGCAGACAATCCGCAAAGCGCAGCAGCAGAGCGACACCACGCCTTTGACTGATCAGGCTATCCGTTGCCGGTATGATGGTGTCTTGCTGTGCAGCTTCGGCGATGGCCACGCGTGCACCATGTACCTGGTGGGCCGTGACTACTTGCCCTGGCTGGATGCCCAAGGTCTGGAAGATCAGGTCGTGATTGGCCTGCACCGCCGTTGGCTCATCACCCACCCATTGCCCAACGTTCAGACTGCAAAACGGCTCGCTGCTTTTGCCGCCAATGCGGGTAAAAATGGCGTGGAGTACCTGGGGATAGAGAGCCAGTGTCTCGAACTCGTAGAAAACGACCCCGTTACGCTCACAGCGAATCATCGCTCAGGCCATTGCTGGAGGATGATGCGCCGCAGTTCTGCCTGTTCCTCGTCCGGCTGAAATGCGCTGGCTGCGGCGGTCAGCACCGTCTGCTGAATATCTACAAGCCCCCAGCCGAACTGCTGGGTCAGCTTGTAGTACTCCTGGGTCAATGTTGTATTCGAAGTCGTCCTGCCGTCTGTGTTCACCGTCACCGGCAGGTCTTGTTTCAGGTAGCGATCGATAGGGTGCGCAGCCAGGCTGCTGACCGCGCGCGTCTGCACGTTGCTGGTTGGGCACATTTCGAGGGCGATTTGCTGCTGGCGGACTGGCTCGAACAGCGTGGGATCCTCTTCCAGGCGCACCCCATGACCCAGGCGCTGTGCTCCCAACACGGTGATTGCTTCACGGATGCTCTCTGCGCCAGCGGCTTCACCCGCGTGTATTGTGCGCGGCATGCCCACGCCTTGGGCCAGGCGAAAAGCCGTGCGGTGCGGGAAGCCGCGGTGGGCAGCCTCATCAGCAGCCAGATCCAGGCCGACTACTTTGCTGGGGTGCCAATTGGCAATGGCGCACTGCGCCACTTCGTGGCTCATCGCCGACGGATCGTGCCGCAGGCAGCAGAGGATCTGACCGGCGCGCACGCTAAACTGCTCCTGGCCGGTATGCAGGCCTGCCGTCACAGCATCGATGACCTGTTGCATGGAAAGCCCCCGGCGTATGCACAACTGTGGAGCGTAGCGGATTTCTGCATAGATCACATTCTCTCTGGCCATGTCTTCGAGCAGTTCGTAGGCAGCACGCTCCAGCGCAGAAGCTGTTTGCAATACCTCCAGCGCCAGTTCCACGCGGGTCAGGTAGTCGGCCAGATCCTCACAGACCGGGGGACAGACGAGCGCAGTCTTCAGGTCGTTGGGCAGGTTGATGCCCTGTGCTGTTCCCAGTTCGCCTACAGTCTCTGGCCGAACAGAGGTGTCCAGGTGCACGTGCAGTTCAACTTTGGGCAGGGCGCGGATGTTTTCTTTGGAGATCGAATTCACTGGTATATGCTGTCCCCTTTTCTACGATGTATGCATGACATAATTCCACGCGATAGCTTGCCGGGTGCACACGCTGCGCTGCTGTATTCTCAACGTCTGGTGCCGACAAAACCCCACGGCAGCCATTCGCTGGCGCGGCGCGCTCGGGTGTAGTCTTCGCTTTGTAAGCCGTGCTCGTGCAGCGCCCGTCTCCAATTCGCCAGCGTTGGCCTCTGTATCGAGGCCAGGACAGGACCCAGCTGCCGGTCCCCACGTGCCAGCACCGCTTGTACGCTCGTCCAGCCCACGCTCTCCGAGGTCATGCGCACGTTCATGCCCCGCAAGCCTGTCCCAAGTCGCTGCAGCCGCTCGCGCAGAATGGATGTCGGCGCCATGCCTTGCCGTTCGTAGGGTGTGTGTGCCTTGGGAACAAAGGGCGCGACACTGACCACAATGCGCCGGTGAAACACGCGGCTTATTCCTTGCACCAGTTCGATAATAGCCTGAACGTCCTGCGCTTCTTCCCCAGGAAGGCCGACCATGAAGTACAGCTTTAGCTCTGGGAATGAATACTTCGCGGCAGCTTCGGCAGCGTTCAGGATGTCTTGGTGCTGGATGCCCTTGCGGATGGCCAGGCGCAATCGCTCAGAGCCAGCCTCTGGAGCAATCGTCAGGGTGCGTACGCCACTGGCGGCCAAAGCCCCCAGCAGCACGTCGGGTAGTGGGTCAACGCGCAGGGAGGAGACAGAAATCTGCATCTCCATGTCCTGCAGCCCAACGACAAGTTCCTCGATCTGTGAGTAGTCGGAAACGGCTGCGCTCACCAGACCGATTCTGGAGCGGAACTTGAGCCCAGAGCGGGCCTGGTCGAGCAGCAGCGTTGCGCTTCGCTCGCGCGGCGGACGGTACAGGCACCTGGCCAGGCAGAATCGGCAGCCACGCTTGCAGCCCCGGGCAATCTCCATCAGGAACAGGTTGCCGAACTCTGTGTCACGCGCAAACACAGCACTATGGGTTGGATAAAGGTCGAGATTCCTCACCCATTGGCGCTGCACATTCATTTGCTCCTGCCTGTCTATGCTTGCCTGCGATGGGACGTATACGCCAGGTATTTGGGTCAGTTCTTGCAGCAGGTGCGTCCTATCGTTGACCATGCCCTCTCGCAGCGTGTTCAGCAAGTGCGGCAGGATCTCTTCCACCTCGCCGATGACGAAGGCATCGCACAGTTCGGCCAAAGGCTCAGGATTGGCGGATACAGCAGGCCCGCCAGCCAGCAAGAGTGGATAACCTTCGTCGCGTTCGCGCGACAGGGGTGGGATGCCTGCATTGCGCAACATGGTCACGAAGTTGAGATAATCGAGTTCGAAAGAGAATGTGGTGGCCAGCACGGCGAACTCTGGAAGGTGCCGTTGCCTTTCGAGGGATAAGGGCACCGAATCGTGATCCAGCCGCCTATAGCCGTGGAAGACTCGCTCACAGACGATGTCCGGCTGGGCGTTGAAGAGCCGGTATAGGCTCTGCAGGGCCAGGCTCGACATGCCCACATGGTAGGTATTGGGGTAAACCAGGGCAATGGGAAGCTTACCACCCCAATCCTTGGTGATGGCCCCCTGTTCGCGGGCGAGTAGACGTTGTGTTGCGGCGATCCTAGACCATTTCATGGCTTCAGTAGTCGAAGAGCGGTTTCATGGTTTCCCCTTCGTGGATGCGGCGGATCGCTTCGGCAAACAGCGGGGCCACGGAGAGGATTTCCATGCCCTTGATCTGCTTCTCCGGTGGTATGGGGACGGTATTCGTAGTGATGATGGTCTTGATTTCGGGCACTACTCCTAGATTCTTGACCGCTGGCCCGCAGAAGATGCCGTGCGTGCAGACGAGCGTTGCGCGTGTGACGCCATAATCGCGCAACTTCTCGATGGCTTTAATCATCGATGTGCCAGCAGCAATTTCATCATCGACCAGGATGACGTGCTGGCCCTGGATTTCCCCGATCACGCCGTCCACGATCACTTCGTCGTCGCTGATGCGCTTCTTGCTCACGGCGGCCACAGGCAGGCCTAATTCCCGCCCCAATTCCGTGGCTCGCTTGACATGCCCCATGTCTGGGGTAACAACCGTTGTGTCTGTCAGATCCTTGTCCCGGAAGTAACTGACGATGACTGGCATGGAGCTGAGATGGTCGGTGGGCACGCTGAAGAAGCCATGCACCTGGGGTGCGTGCAACGTCATCGTCAGGATGCGCTGTGCTCCCGCTGTAACCAGCAAGTCGGCTATGAGCCGGCCAGCGATGGAGATGCGCGGCTCATCCTTCTTGTCCGACCGGCTGTACGAAAAATAGGGAACGACGGCGGTGACACGCTTGGCCGAGGCTGACCGGGCAGCATCGAGCATGAGCAAGAGTTCCAGTACGCGATCGCTAACTGCAGGCGTGGAGAATGGTTGGACAATGAACACGTCACGCTCGCGCACTGTCTCCTGAAGCTGCACATACAAGTTGTCGTTGTGAAAGTGCCGGGTGACCGAGGGACTCAGGGGCACGCCACGCAAAGCACAGATCTCTTCCGCAAGTTCAGGATGTGCACTTCCACTGAAGATAGACAGTTCGCGTTTCACCTTTGCCTTCCTTTCCGACTGAGTTGGCAGTGGCGCGTCGGAATGCAGCCGCGCGGCGTGTGCGCCTGCCACCGGACGCCGAACTTGCTCGCGTCATTGGCCAGTAGTCATTATCTCAAGGCCGGTACGACATAGACAAAGAGACAGATCAGATCCAAGGCCAGTAGAGCGACGTACAGCAAGGTCGGAGGGAGCCATTGCCAGCGAGTGGGCAGCCAACCCGCGCTGATTAGCAGTGTGGCCCCAGCAAGCAGGATCAGCATGCTCCAGACCGGCACGTTACCACGTACCCCGCCATATCCAAGAAGAATCAGACTGACCAGCAATAGTGTCACGGCCAGTGGCCGTGCTGTTTTTGGTTGCAGTAACTCTCGCAGACCAAGCGCTGCTCCCAGGGCGATGGAGCCCAGCGCCGAGAAAAGATAGCGCCCCTGGTGCTGCACAAACTTGACGTTGTAACCCAGATAGAGAAACAGGGTGAGCAGGGCCGATGCTCCCAGGAGTACCAAGACGCGACATTGCTCCGCTGTTGGCTGGATCTCATTCTGCCCGGAAGATGGCGAGACTTCGCCTCGCCCAACCCGAAGTATGAATAGCACAAAGCCCAGCCCCAGTAACCCTGACAGGAGGGCCAGGGATGTGTAGATCCGTTGGTCAACGAGCACGCCCATCCAGCCGAACTGGGCCCAGAAGCTGCGGAATGTGGTCAGAGCGAATTCTTGCAGCAGGCCCAGCAGGCCAATCTCGCCCAGCAGGTCCGCCGTACGCAACTGGCCAGACACCACTATGTTATGTCTTTGCCAGACGAGGATGTCCAGGTTGCCGTAGACCTGGGCATTACGTATGAACCACGGTGTAGCAAAGAGCATGGCCAGGGCGAACACGCCTAGCAGACGGCATAGCTTTCTTGCCACCATTTGGGCAGGGCTCTCGTAGTGTAGCTCGTGCTGCAGCGATATTGCCGTAGCGATCACCGCAGCGCCTGCGTAGATGGTGGTCTTGGTCAGCATGGCCAGGCCGAGCAATATGCCCGTTATCGCCCCGCATTGGAGATCAAGCCCATTTTGCACTATCCGTACGCACTGCCAGACAATCAGCAGCAAGAGCAACTCGGCCAGGATGTCATTGTTGATTCCTGCGCTCATGGCCAGGTGCATGGGCACCGTCGCAGCGAAGGCGGTGGCAGCGAGAGCCAGGAATTCATTATTGGGAAAGACCTCTCGCACGAGACGGTAAATGGCCCACAGCACCACAGCCCCCAGCACCACGGAGAAGAGGCGCAAGGCCAGGAACTGCAAATCGAACGACAGGCTGGATGTCAAGCGGTACAAAACAGCAGCCAATGAATAGTACAGCGGGGGCTGCCACGACTCGTAGCGGATAGAGGCGATGGACATGTGCAGAGGGAAACGCGCGGCTTTTATCTCCTCCAAGTAGTGATGGGGATAGTCGCCGACTTGCAGTATAGGTAACTGGTTTTGCAGCGCTACGTATTCGATGTAGTTAAAGTGCGCGGGCTCATCGGGAACCTGCCATTTGGGCGTCTGCAGGGCGTACAATGTGCCTATGACCAGGTACGTGATAATGATTGCTGCCAGGAGACAAAATGATGTTCTCTTAGAGGTAACCATTCAAAGATTTCTCTCCCCAGCGAGCGGCTATCGTATGCTAGGATGGCGTCTCACTTACCCACACGTATGATACCAGCGCCGTGCTTTCTAGTCAATCGGTTGAAGCAGGCTTTTGAGGTGTGCGATGGATACACGGCGCGAGCGCTGAATAGCGCGCCGTTTACCCAGCATGCGCGGCCAGGTCAGCAGCCCTGCTAATTGGCCGCGCAGACGTGCGCGTGCTGCCTCGCCGTGCCAGGCGCGAAGCGCGTCGCTGAAGATGCGCATTTGAGCGCCGAGCATGGCCAGTCCGTACTTGCGCAGCAGTGGGCTAGGCATGTTCTTGACGATCACATAGATCGTGTTGCGACCTGTGTAGTAGCTTGCTGTCGCTCCCCCACCACTGGCGCTCAGATGGTGAAAAGCTACGGCTCGTGGAGCATAGATCGTGCGCCACCCTGCCAGTTGCTGTCGCCAGGCAAGGTCTACGTCCTCGAGGTACATGAAGAAGCTCTCGTCGAACCATCCGATCTGGTCCAGGACGTGCCGGCGGTATGCTGCGGCGCCGCCACAGGCCGAGAACACTTTGGTTTCTGCGTCGTACTGTCCCTCATCTTTCTCCCAGACTCCGCGGTTGACCGGTATACCGTCGAGGCGATAGTTGTCTCCGGCAGAATGAAAGTGATCGCGCTGGGCGTGTAACATGATCTTGCAGGCGATAGCACCTGCCTCGGGATGGGTACTGGCGACACGTGCCGTTTCCTCCAGCCAGTGCGAATCGACTTCCACATCCTGGTTTAAGGGAGCTATGAGGGTGCCTTTGGCTCGCGCGATGCCGGCGTTCACTGCGCCGGTGAAGCCACGGTTCTCCGGCAGAGCAATGAGTAACACTTCCGGGTAGTGCTGCCGGATCAGGTCTGGCGATTCGTCTGTGGAAGCGTTGTCCACCACGAGCACTTCAAAATGCCGGTACGTCTGGGCACGCAGCGAGTCCAGACAAGCAGGCAGCAGCTTGGCCCCGTTCCAAGCTGGTATGATGACTGAGAAGATCTCAGGTCTCATCGAAGTAGTCTTCGAGCGCTTGGCGCCAGGGGCGCAGGGTGATGCCGAGCTGAGTCGCCCCGCAAAAGTTGTGCAGTTCGCTACGGGCGGGCACTTGAGCCGCTCTCTTGTAACCCTGCGTAGGGAAGATGGGATAGTCCGGGCGGCCGGCCAGTTCCAGGATCGCTTTGGCCCATTCGTAGCGCGAGCACACCCCTGCATTGGTAAAGTGGTAGATGCCGTAGAGTGGGTGGTGGATCAGCTCGGTCACGGCCGTGGCCAGGTCTGGGGCATACGTTGGTGACCCAACCTCATCCGTGACAAAGTGCAATTCATTGCGCTCGTCGGCCAGGCGCAGTACGGTCTTGACATAATTCTTGCCGCTGCGGCTGTAGAGCCAGGCTGTGCGCACGATGTAGAACTTCTGCAGGAGGGCTTGGGTGTAGTACTCGCCTGCCAGTTTGGACCGCGCGTAGACGCTTTGGGGATTGGGCCTGTCCCACTCCCAGTAGGGTTCTGATTTGGTGCCGTCAAAGACATAGTCGGTGCTGATACAGACCATCGCTGCATCACAACGCTGACAGGCCAGAGCCACGTTCTGTGTGCCCAGTGCATTCACGCGGTAGGCTACCTGTGGCTGCAATTCGCACCCGTCAACGTTGGTGAACGCGGCAGCGTGCACCACCACATGCGGCCGAAAAGGGAGGATAACCTGCTGCATTGGTTCGTAGTTGGTGATGTCGTGCTCTGGCAGGTCGAGCAGGAGCAAGTCTTCACCCTTGAGTCTTGCCTGCAAAGCTTGCCCCAACTGTCCGGCGCTACCGGTAATCACAATGCGCATGAGTTCCTCCCGTAGGTGGTGTCTGAAATATGCTACCTGCTGCGGGCAACTTTTTGTCCTTTGCCTGATGCAGACGCGAAACGATCGGTGATCACCAACAGCCCGCGCTGCAAGAGTACGACGCCAACAGGAAGCAGGGTAGCCAAAACAGCGCTCAGCATGGCCTGCATCAACACGGCAAAATGCACGTAAGCGATGGTAAAGTTGGGCAGATACCAGCGGAAGTGCAGCCCATTCCACCAGGTGATGGCTCCTATCACCAGGCCGACGAAATACAACTGCAGAGCTGTATAGCCATAGGCACGCATGATGACGGCGAAGATGGAACGCTCCCGCTCGTACCACGTTCTCCAGATGATGAACACCGCTCCCACAGCCATGGCTATGGCGGCGCGTCTCAGGCTGGGATCAAGGGTTGCGGCGAGACCGTCCACGGGCATATGACTGAAAGAGTACGTATTGCCCTGCCACAGGAAAAGGGCATGATAGAGCGCCGCTGCAAGCAGTGCTGCCAGTGCACTCCATGCGGTTCGTTTGCCCCGGCTGCGCCATATGATCCACAAAGGAATGAGGAGGACAAGGGCCACTGGCACTGCGCGTTGCATTCGCTCCTTCCAGATACGCGCGCGGCGTGCCTTCACCATGTCCCGGTCTGTTTGGTGTACGGATAAGGAAGCCAGTTTGGTAGCGCTCTCATAGTTCTTGATCTGCAGCGAACTGAGCGCCACCAACATGTCGCCCTCTGCGGATTCGGGGAGTGGCCCCTGGCCGATGCTGTGCAGATAAATGCTGCCCAGGCGTGCCCTTTGGCTGGCCAGGGATACCCACTTTTCGGCCTTGTCCACGGAATTCATCTTCAACATATCTACCTGCATCCTGCCCTGCACTGCGCTGGGCATGGGTATGCCCAGCAGCGCAGCGATGGTAGGCGCAAGGTCTATCTGTCCCAACGTGTGATAATCGCCGGGCGATACATTTTGGCCGACCATCACGAATGGAGTATGGAGGACGATCGCTTCGTCACCCCCGTGTCCTCCGGCGTCGAGGTGGCCATAGCTGGAGGCAACAAGAAGTACGCTGCGTTGCAGGTTCAGGTGTGCAGCTAGTGAACGGATGTGGACGTCGCATTGCAGCGCTGCTTGATAGTACTCCGGGCTGGCCCCGCCATGCTCTCGCCCGGCTGCTTCCATCTGCTGCAGGTGAACGAGCAGGAAATTGGGTCGAAATTCGTCCAGGAAGACCAGGGCATTTTCGAGCACTTGCTCGTCAGCGTCTTCTGCATCCACAAAGTATCTCGTATACAGGAAATCGGTGGGTACTAGTTTCTCCCACCGTTGGGAACCAGCGATGCCACTGGTGAGGCCAGCGCGGTTTATCGCTGCAAAGAGGTGGTCTGTTGCTATGGGCAAGATCCATTCGAGATCGCGGTCAAACAACGGTGCGGCGTTAATCTCGGGGCTGGTGCCGCTGACGATTGTTGTCCATGCGCTTTGCGCATTGGAAGGAGGACGCGAGGTCAACACCGCGCATGCCCCCTGTGTCCGCAGGAGGTTTAAGTAGGGCATCAGCAGCGAAGTGTCATAGCGCAGCCCGTCGATCAAGACCAGAACGACCTGCGAGGTCAGCGGTCTGTTGACGTCCCACACGAGCGGTGGCGTGCCCTTCAGGGGCGTACGGTACTCATAGATTGAATCGACCAAGTCATTGACCCATGTGTAGGCCACGATGGCAATGGAGCAAAAGGCCAGTATGACGAGGACGATGAGCAGTACTTTGCGCACGAACTCTCCCGGTAGCTGGGCGGCGGTCACCTAAACTCTCAAATTCAGGGCACCAGGTAAAATCCGAAACGTGGCTGGCGCTTCACCGATGAGCTCGCCTTCTGCCTGGATGAACATGCGCTGTTTGGCCTCAACATGTACCTCTTTGGCCTGGAACAACTCGACCTTGGGATGCGCGAGGTGCGTGCCCTTGTAGACGCGGGGCACGTTGGCTAGGAACTCTAGCTTGTTCAGATCCTTCAGAATCACTAGGTCAAAGATGCCGTCATCGGCTGCCGCTTGGGGTCCTACCCACATGCCGCCGCCAAAGTACTGCCCATTGCAGATGATCACCGAGTTGAACCGGCCGCGCAGTTGCTGGCCGTCGAAGGTGAGCTCAACATCCTTGTTCTCGTAGGACAGCAAGGTGAGCACCAGGCTGATCAAGTAGGGAATGGTGCCGCCGATGCGCTTGCTCATGCGGTTGACACGTGCAGATGTTTCGCCGTCGAACCCCAGGCCTGCAACGTTGACAAAGTAGCGCTCGATTGGCTTGCCGTCGCGCATGCAGTTTATCACTCCGGCGTCCACTGCCCGGGTCTTGTCTCCGAGTACGGTGCGCCAGGCCTGGAGTGGATCGCGGGAAATGCCCAGGATGCGGACAAAGTCCGCTGCTGTGCCACCGGGGATGATGCTGAGCACAACCTCAGGATGCACACGACCATCGACGAATAGTCCATTCACAATCTCGTTCACCGTACCATCCCCGCCGATGCAGACGATATGTCGGAACCCCTCGTCGAGAGCGGTGCGGGCAATCTCCGTGGCGTGGTCAGGGTACTCTGTCAACTCGGCGGCAAATCGCAGTCCGCCTTGTTCCAGCAAGGCGCAAAGCTCGGGCCACCTCTTGCCTACTTTGCCTCCTGATGCGACGGGATTGACGATAACCTTGGCCTCAGATCTGCTCATCTTCTTCTCCTTGCCCTGTGTGCGCGTCACATTCTACTACAGGGGTTGCGCAGGGGCAACTTGGCATGTCTACATGGCACAGAGCAGCGTTCTCCCGCCTGACCCTACGATGCTTCTCATCTTTGGGGATTCCCTCTGTCAAGGCAGTATGGGCACACCGCCGAATTTGGCGTGGTTGGGGGCAGCATAAAAGTGCTGGTACGGCGTATCCAGGTAGGATGTGCTTGCCGGCGGTGGGTAGCAGTGGACTGCGAAGAGGTAAGTGCCCGCCGTGTCCGCCGTGCGGCCGTCCACTACGATGAAGTACGTGCCAGGGGAGATATTGGGTACCTGCAGGAAGCCTCCGTGCCGTGCAGCGGCCACACACCCCCCAGGGTTTGCTCCAGCCAACAAAAACAGCCTCAAGTCCGCTGCCGCACCGAACTCTATTGACAGGTAATCCATCCAATAGTCGATCGGCAGCCAGTAGACGATCTCGGGCCCCAAGAACCCGTTTCCGCATGACCCGTAGTTGTCCATCTCCGCCGGGTAGCCAGAGGTGTCGCCAGGGTAGCGGCCTTCGCATACCGCGGGAAGGGGATTCTGGAAAGTTCCGGCAGGCGTGCGGGTGGGGGTCGGCGATGGTCCAGCGGTGACCGCAGTTGTTGGTGTGGGCGTCCTGGTCGGGGTTAGACCCAGCGTTGCTGTAGGGCTGGGCAGGCGCGTCGGCGTCGGTGTATCCGGTACTGGAGTTGTTGGAATCATCCGCGAGTTCTTGAGCACTATGGGCACATAGGCAGCGAAGATGATCGGTGTATTGGTTGGCGTAGGGGTAATCGTGGGGGTGCTTGTGGCTGTAGCTGTGTGGGTCGGCGTCGGCGTGCTTGTCTCAGTGGGCGTGACCGTATGGGTTGGTGTGTGCGTGGCGGTCGCGGTATGGGTGGGCGTTGGCGTGTCGGTTGGTGTTGTGGTAGGTGTAGGTGTAAGTGTAGGTGTAGGTGTCTCCGTAGCTGGTAACTCGCAACGGATTTCCAGGGTGTACCTTCCAAAGTCGATGCCATCAACCACCAGATAGTAGGTCCCAGGGGCGGACAATGGCATCAGAATAGACTGCCCCGAGTGCAGGCAGTCATTGGGGTCGAGGCTGCCCAGCACAAACACTGTCAGAGACAATGCACTGTCCAGATTGATGTAGACGTCTGCTGTCCAGTCCACTTCGAGCCGGTAAAATACCTCAGGCCCAACGAATCCGGCGCCGCAGCCCCCATACTCGTCAAAGTCTGCCCCGTAGCCGAGCGTCGTGCCTGCGATTGTCTGGTCGCAGGCGATGGGCAACGGATTGTAAAGGGTTCCGGGCCATGCTGTGCTTGTCGGAGTGATCGGCGGTGTCTGTGTGACAGTGCTGGTTGGCGTAGGTGTCGCAGTATCGGTAGGTGTCGGCGTGGACATTGACGTCGGACTAGCGGTGGGCGTGGACGTCTCGGTCGGTGTGAGCATCAGGGTCTCCGTTGGCGAAGGCGACGTGGTAGGTGTCGGCGATGCGGTGGGAGATGCTGTCGCTGTTGGCGTGCTTGTCCGTGTGGCTGTGGGAGATGCTGTCGCTGTTGGCGTGCTTGTCTGTCTGGCTGTGGGAGATGCAGTTGGCGATGGCGTTGCTGTCGCTGTGGGCGATGCGGTAGGCGTGCGGGTTGCGGTGGGTGTGTGCGTTGCGGTAGGCGTGGGTGTCTCCTGGCCAGGTACCAGACAGTCGATTTGCAGGCTGTAGCTTCCAGCCTCAAAGCCGTCAATCACGATGTAGTACGTGCCAGGGGGCATGTTGGTGCGCGGCATAGAGCCACCGATGTAGAAACAGTCGTTGGGATCGGGGCTGGCCAGAACAAGGAGCGCCAAAGACCCTGCGGTCTCGAGTGTCATGCTCACATACATTGTCTGGCTGAGTTGCAGTTCGTAGATAACCTCGGGCCCAACGAATCCTCCGCCGCACATTCCATAGTCGCTGTTGCTCGCCCGGTATGCACCAGTATCACCTGTCGCTACCTGCCCACAGGCGATAGGCAATGGGTTCTGCAGGGTGCCAGGTGACCCGGCAATGGTGACGTTACCATCCGTTGTGCCGGCCAACACCGATGCACCCTGGTTGGTCACATCCGTTGGGCTCCCCCCGCGAGAGACAAAGGTGAGCGGTGTTCCAGCCCCGCCTGTGTCTAACAAGGCCTTGAAGCGGATCGTCGCCAGCACGAAGGTGCCAGTCGGCGCTGTCCCGAATGTGCCTGCGGCAAAGTCGATGTGACCTTGAGCGTTGTCCACGTTGTTCACAATGGGTACGTCCAGTGTGCCACCGCTCTGAACCGAGATGGCGGGGTCGCCGCTGGCATCCACAACGCGCAGGTAGGTCGGATTGAAATTGATGTGCACTTCCGCGCCATCCACAGGTTGCTCACCCGCAACGATGCGAATATCTATGGTAAAGATCTGAGCACTTGAGACCGTGGGAGAAGGCGGATTAAGGTCCACATAGACAGTTTGAGCCAGCCCAGTGCTGTCCGCGCCTGCATCCTCCCCCAACGTGTACGCGTGGGCACGCGGCCCAGCGTGGGGAGCAGCAATAAGTTCGGTGCTGGATGACAGCGTGGCGCTCCAAGCTGGGCCTGGCCACAAGACAAAGGTCAGGGCGAGGGCCAGAATGACAAACGGGAAGGCAAGCCATCGATAAGACATAAACATGTCCTTTCACCTGTTGCATTGGCGAGGTCTTGCGGAAGATTCGTGCCAGATGGGATCTGCGCGGCGGTTCACTGGGCAGCCACTCGACCTGGCCGGCACCGCAGGCCTCTATACGTTGCAGAGCATTGTAGTGCTTTCACACGAGTTGGTCAAGTGCGCAGAGAGTTCTCACACAGCCCAGACGGGCAGGGCGGGTGCAGTGCCGATAGGGAGCAGTGAAGCGTTCTCTTGACTACTGAGCGGCGATTCGGCTTTATAGTATTGACATCACGGTGCCGATTTGACAACGATGGAGAAGTATGCTGCGCTTAGTGAGTATTCACTTAATGAGTGAACGCTTACTCATCGGATTGGAGGGGAGAAGTATGGCCAGCAGTGGAGAGGAGCGACGCGCGCGGCGTGCTCAGGAGCGGCGTCAGATGATTCTGGCGGCGGCGGCGCGCGTTTTCGCCCGGAAAGGCTTTGAGAAGGCCACCACGCGGGAGATCGCGCAGGAGGCGGACATCTCCGAGGGTACGATCTACAACTACTTTTCCAGCAAAAAGCAGTTGGTTGTGGCATTGGCAGAAGTAGTGCAGGCGAAGCTCACGGCGGTCATGTCCGAGCTGCCGTCCAACGGCGACAATCGTGCTAATATGGCCCAGGCCATTGAGCAGGCGTTGGCAGTCATTGCTGACAGCGCGGTGGTTATCCGGGGCTTGGTGACGGCACTGTGGGATCAGGGGCCCCGTTTTGACGGCTATCTCATTCCGGGCGCGCATCGATTGATCGCGCGGGTCGAGGAATACCTGGAGGCGCAGGTCTCCGCTGGCGTCATTCGGCCCTGTCACCTGCACACTGTGGCGCGCATGGTTATGGGGATGGTCGTCTATGTAACCATGCCCTATCTGCAAGGGATTGAGCTCATGCCATCTGCGGAGCAGAGGTGTGGGAAAGCTGAATTGCTCGTAGGGGTACTCTTTGACCGGTTGCGAGTTTAGGGGGCACCAATGTGGCAGAGGCTCCGGGCTATCGTACGCAAAGAGCTCATACAGACTGCACGCGACAGGCGTACCCTGGTGGCTATGCTCATGCCGCCTGTCGTGCTTCTCTTCCTGTTTGGCTATGCAGTGGAGATGCAGGTCGATCACATCCCTACTGTGGTGGTGGACGGCAGTCGCGATTCACAGAGTTGGGCGCTGTTGGAAGCCCTGGAGACATCGGGCTTTTTCGACATTGACTATTACGTCGAAAGCGAAGCTGAGGCCATCAAGGCCATCGACGAGGGGCAAGCGCGCGCCGATGAGCGAGCAGCCCAGGCTGCCTTGAAGCACCTGCAAGACATGGAGCAGAATCCCCTGTTCTACACGGCCAAGGCCCACGCAGCAGAGGGCGAGTACCGCGTAGCAGATGCCGGGCTGAAGGTTGTGCAAGCCGAGTTACGCGACCTCGTGGCGGGGTCCAAGGCCAGTGTTGCTTTGGCAGAGGCACAACTGCGCCTGGCTGAGATGATGCAGCAGCGGCTCACCCTTCGGTCACCGCTGGCGGGCACAGTGGTTGCGCGTATGGCCAACGTTGGTGAGACGGCTTTGCCTAGCGTAACCCTGCTCACCGTCGCTGACTTGAGTGAGCTGTATCTGGCGGTGTACGTCCCTCAGACTCGCCTGGGTGACGTGTTCCTGGAGCAGGCGGTGCACGCGTCGGTAGACGCCTTCCCCCAGCGTCGCTTCGAGGGACAGGTATTGCATATCGCGCCCCGCCCGGTCGCGGATTCCAGGACTAGCGATTCGATACCTTCCTGGCGCAGGACGTCAGCGATGTACTGCGCAGCGGGAAGCTCGTTTCCGGGCGGGTTCGTGGTGTCAAGGCGGATCAAATCGCGTAAAAACTCAGTTGCCATGTCGGTAGTCGTGGTCATATCATTGCTCTCTTGAGGTGTCGTGCGGGGTCTGTTCAGAAACTCCCAGAGACCCGGTATCTCTCAGATACCGGGTCTCTAGTCCGGTGGAAAGGCTATTTAGGCTCCCGGCACCAGTCCGAGAAGTCTGCCCGCCGTTCGCGCTTGGCTCGGCGACGTTCAATGCGTTCCCACAAGCTGCAGAGTTCCTCTTCGCTCAGATGCGGATGGTGCTCGCGCAGGTGGGCGTCAACCTTGCTGCGGTGTTTCCAGGCCCAGTCCATCCAGTGTAGGACCGTGGCGACGGAAACTCCGGCCAGTTCCGCTGCCTCCCTGGCATACGCACCCTGCGCCAGCAGCGCCAGTGCTGGAGCAGTTCGTTCTATAGTAAGCCGCCGCCCTTTTTTCTTTGGCTTCGAAGTGGCAGGCATATTCCTGGTCTCCTGTGCTCTGTCAACCATTGTCCAGGTCATGACCTTATTACCATGCGCGTTCATCACCTGGATGCTACTTGTATACGACAAGTATACTCGATTCAACAAAATGAGTCAAAAAGGTATAGCAGTTGTTGCAGACTTGGTGTGGCGGCAGGATAAAAGTCCACGAGCGATCTGTCCGTCTGTTCGTTTTCGCTCCGTTGATTGTCTCACGCCACAAGCATCTGCGAGGCGGGCGTGGAAAAGGCTGGCTAGAAGAGCCGGCCTACACAGGGTGCGAGGCACTCTCCAATGCGTGTTGGCAGCACCGCAGCGCTTTGATGTTCTCTGTCCATTTCAACTGAGCCAGCGCTTCCTCGTACGCGCACAAGCGCCAGTCGTCGTGCTCCTCAGAACTTATCACGGGCTCTTCTACCGAGATGATGGCCAGAAAGACGTGCTCTTCAATCTCTTCCGTACCAGGAGCGTACCAACCCTGCCATTCATCCTGCATGGCAAAGACATAGCTGCAATCGATGCGGCGCAACTCAACGGGGCGCAGGCCGGTCTCCTCGAACAGCTCGCGCAGTGCGGCGTCGGGCAGCTCTTCACCCCACTCTGCGCCGCCCGTCACGCCCTGCCAGAATGCCCCGCGCGCGGGGATGCGGTGCAGCAGCAGGTAGCGCCCGCCGTCCTCGCTCTGGCGTACGGCGTAGACCAGTACTTGTGTGGGCCGTCTGTACGTCATGGAAGGTGAGCCTCGTCAGCGGTTTGGACCGTAGTGACTACGATGGTTATGATTATAACACAACTCTCAAGGCCTCGGAAGCAGCCATTGGGGGCTCGGTCAGGACACTACAAAAGGCATGCCTGGACGCGGATATCCCAACGTCAAGGAAACAGCACTTGTCACGTCATGACAGTGAGGGCACCACATGCCCTTGCGCGGCTGCAACTGCAATCCGCCAATTGTCAACCGCACACGTATTTTTTGCTCCATCTTTTTCCTCCTTATGAGTGAATGGGCTCTGCTGAGGGATCGTCTTGTCATCGGAACACAGTGATGCCGAACTGATCGCGGCCTGCATCAACCGTGAAGCCTGGGCCTGGGATGCGCTGGTGGATCGGTACAAGCGCATGGTCTATTCAGTGGCCCTGCATGCTGGACTGGGGCAGGAAGATGCTGCCGACGTGTTCCAGACGGTCTTTACAGTGTTGCTGCAGAACTTGCACAAGATACACGCTCCCCAGGGGCTGGCAGCCTGGCTGATCACCACCACCAAGCGGACGAGCTGGAACGTGTTGCGCAAGCGCCAGCGTGAATGGACGGACAGCGAGGACGTCGCCACAACGCTCTCGGCAGCCGAGGGGTGGCTGACCGGCGAGCGTTGGGAGGAAAGCCGCTGGGCCGATCAGGCACTGGTCCGCGCAGCCCTGAAAAGGCTTGGAGGACGCTGCAAGGAGCTGTTATGGCTGCTGTACTACGCCCACAGCCAGCCTTCCTACCAAGACATCAGCCGCCGCTTGAAGGTGCCCCAGGGAAGCATTGGCCCCACCCGCGCGCGCTGTCTGCAAAAGATGCGCAGGATCTTGCAGGCGATGGGGATGAGTGAAGCATGAACCGCCACCCAGTAACTCTTGCTAACCTGATAGATTGGGTAGATGGGCGTCTGGATGAGGAGAGGCAGTGCGAAGTAGAGGCGCACCTGGCTACCAGTTGCCCCGCTTGCCTGCGGGACCTGGCCTGGATGCAGCGGGTCATCGAGGCAGCCAGGACCGACAACACCGTCGAACCGCCAGCACGTTGTGTCGCACAGGCCAAGGCGCTCTACCGCTCAAGGCTGCTACGACCTGCGCCGGCAGCGCCACGGCTGCGGCCTTTCGGATTGCCTCGCCTGGCCTGGGGAGTGGCGATGTTGCTGTTGGTGGTAGGAGTGACGCTTGCACTGGCCCAGCTTCCCACGTTGTTCCTCCGCGAAGCGACCCTGGCCGCACTGGATGGTACGGTGGAGGCTCGCGGCGTGGGCGAGGCCCAATGGCAAGCACTGGCCCGAGGCGCACGGCTGGCCGAAGGAGAGCAGTTGCGAGTGGTGGATGGCGTGGCTGTCCTCGCCCTGTTCGACGGCAGTATCCTGCAGATGCAGCCGGGCACGGCACTGACGCTGTCTTCCCTGAGATCGGGCCTCTTTGGTGGCGCCCGCCGCATTGCGCTGAACCAGCAGGCTGGCTCTGTAGACTATGACGTGGCTCCGTTGTCTGGCATCTTGTCCAGCTTTGAGGCACAATCGCCGACGGTGCGGGTCACAGTGCGCGGAACCCGCTTTGTGATTGCTGTGGAGAGCATGGTAGAGACCCGGGTGACGGTGCTGCAGGGCAGCGTGTGGCTGGTCAACCCGGTGCAGAGCACTGTCCTTGTGGAGCGCGAGGTGGCGATCGTTCCTGCCGATGCGCCGCTGATTCGCTTGCCGACCCTCATGCCAACCCCCACACCGGTGCCAACGGTCGCGGAAGCGGCCATTCCGACTGGCCCGCTGGCGACAACTGTGCCACCCACTGCGTGGGTGGAGCCTACACAGATGCTACAGCCCACGCAGACCCTTGTACCCAGGACAACCTCAATACCAGGGGCAACGCGGTCAGTCACCCCAATAATGAGGGTTACTGCGACACTGCCGGTCACAGTAAGACTTGCGCCGTCTGCCACGATGCTCCCGGAAAAGGCGGAATTTAAGGGAATCATTGAGAGATTCCCGCCCGGGCTGCTTGGTATCTGGCAGGTTGGTGGGCGTCAGGTGTGGGTGACGCGCCGCACACGGATCACGGGCAGGCCCGCACTTGGCCTGCAGGCCATGGTGACCTACTTGGTATCCAGCCCCTCGGAGCTTGTTCAGGCTCTGCCGGTAGCTCTGCGGATCAAGGTCGAACGGCCGCGGCCGGGGCAAACGCTGGGGCCATCGGCCACGCCGTGGTGGGGGGCGTCGCTAACGCACACGCCACAGCCTGCGGTGACCGCGAGGCCCTCGCGCACGCCGCAGCCGGTGCGGACGCCAAGCCCAACGCATACTCGACCGGTGGTGCAAACAGCGTCCCCGATGCTCACGTCCCGCCCGACACATACGCCGTCGGCCACAGCCAGCCCGCATGCCGTGGAGACCGCGAGGCCCTCGCGCACACCACGACCGACGCGGACGCCTCCCCCCACTCGTACTGCGCAATCGGCGGAATTACCGCAGCTGACCCGCACGCCTGAACCAGCAGTCACGCAGCCACCTGTTGCCACGCCAGGGCCGCAGATCATCCGCTTCAGCGGAGTCATTCAGCGATTGCCGGCACTGCGGCTGGGTCCCTGGGTGATCGACGGGCGCACGGTGGCTGTGACGCCTGACACGCAGATAGAAGGGATGCCCGTGTTTGGGCTGCGAGTGGAGGTGCAGGCGGTGCGGCGCACCAACACCGTGTTGCAGGCCATCAAGATTTTCGTCTATAATCCGCCCTGAGCAATTGGAACCGCCACGCCTTGCGCGTCGCGCATCGCGGCGTGGCGTCAATGGATAAGGGGGCACGGTGAGCAGGCGATGGTTTTTTCCTTCACAACTGGCACATACCTACTCGATTGTTGCACGCGATCCTGAGACCGGTCAGCTTGGTGTAGCGGTGCAGTCGCATTGGTTTTCGGTGGGCAGCCTGGTATGCTGGGCCGAAGCGGGCGTCGGCGCGGTAGCCACGCAGTCCGTGGTCAAAGTGGACTATGGCCCGCTGGGTTTACAGCGCATGCGGGCGGGCCCCTCGGCGGCGGAAGCCCTGGCCGAGTTGGTGGCTGCGGACGATGGTCGTGAACTGCGTCAGGTAGCGATGGTTGATGCTCAAGCCCATGTGGCTGTGCATACCGGTGCACGCTGCATCGCTGAGGCCGGGCACGAAACAGGCGAAGGTTTCAGCGTACAGGCTAACATGATGGCCAGCGACAAAGTATGGCCGGCCATGGCTCGTGCCTATCGAGCAGCGCCAGGAGACCTGTCGCAGCGCCTGCTGGCGGCGCTGGACGCGGCGCAGGCCGCAGGCGGCGACGTGCGCGGCAAGCAGAGTGCGGCAATGCTCATCGCCTGCGGGAAGCGGAACCCGGAACGGTGGAAAGGCGTCGAGCTGGAGCTGCGCGTAGAGGATCATCCTGAGCCACTGCTGGAGTTGCGGCGGTTGCTGAACCTGCACCGTGCCTACGAGCACATGAATCGGGGGGACGAATTGCTCGGAGAGCACCGTGTGGAGGAAGCGCTGGGGCAATACCGCATCGCTGCGCAGATGGCACCAGAGATCCCCGAACTGCCTTTCTGGCATGCAGTCACGCTAGCAGACCTTGGGCGAATGGAGAAGGCGGTGGCACTCTTTCGCGACGTGTTCGCGCGTGATCCGAATCTGGGCGCACTGGTGCAGCGGCTGCCTGCTTCTGGTTTGCTGCGAGACGATCCGCAGATGATGGCGCGCATTCTCGCCGTCACCGACGATATGCGCCGCTCGTAGTGACGACTAGAGTCGCCATTACGAACAGAATCGCATTGGTGCAGCGGCTGCTCCGATCAATGGGATCCCCAGGCCGTACAGTGGGAGATGCGTATATAGTCCACGTACAACTGGGTCCAGCCTCCGAGGAAGGGTTGAATGGTCGGGTTGCCAATGTAGACGCTGCTTGGCCTCACGGTTGACTTGACCGTGCCTATGCGCTCGTCGTCCACGTACAGTGTGTAGGTGTTGCCCTGCTCCAGGGTGATGCGTACGACGTGCCAAGAGCTGTCCCCAGGCGTGCCACTCCAAACCACAGCGTTGGGCTGGTCTTTGAACATGGTGATGTCGAAGCGGAACACACCGCCTGTGTGGTCCACGACGTGGTGGATGTTGAGCATGTCCTCAATGCCAGGGGGCAGGCTCTGTCCTGCAGAGATGCGGTTGCCATCAAAGCTGGCCGAGTTGA
>JAUWJD010000062.1 GCA_030607875.1 Chloroflexota bacterium | reverse complement strand
TCCATTCGTCACTGGGCTATCTCACTCCAGCAGAGTTCGAGAGCCAGTGGCAGAACGCTCAACGTCTATCAGGGTTGTTCACTAAGAATCGCTCGAAAAGTGTCCAGTTTTAGGGGTGCACTACAGAGAGTGAACAGAAGATGAACGGACGGACGGTTGACGAGTACAGTATTGCAGTCTTGGTGATGAACCTACGGCGCTCCTGCTTGGAGGCAATCATGGTGCATGCAGTTGTTTGCCCAGGGCTGTTGAGAAGCTATTGGACGGCCTTCCCTGCAGGGAGTCTCTTTAGGCTGTCGACGAACAAGAGAGGTCGCCCTGTCCCGCCCTGTGGCGGGACGACAGAACCGATGGAACGACACCTTCGGTCGAGGCGGCCTGAATGGGATGCAGGTGCTGCTGCACGAGTGGTTCGGAATGAAAACGCGGTGAACCTGGCGATAGCTCCCCCTCATCAAAGGGCGGAGACAAGTGAGCATCGTCGCTTGTGGTTTGCCCGTTCTCGCGTTATACTATTGTCAGTTGGCTGGCTCGGACCCAGAGCACTCGTTGGCTGCGGAGGTGGCACGGGGATGATGATGAATGCTGGCAAGGCAAGGCGAGCTGGATTTGTCTGTGTGCTTGTACTTGTGTTTGTGGCTCTGGTGCTTCTCGCCCCTGTCGTGGGTGAGCAAGATTTCTTGATCTACTGGTCAGCAGCGCGACTGTTGGCCAGTGGCGACAATCCATACGATTTCGACTCCTTGCGGACCCTGCAGTACTCGACAGTGCCGGAACGAGCGTATACGCTTGCCTCGTGGAATCCTCCATGGCTTCTCGTGATCTTGCTTCCTTTTGGCCTGCTGCCGTTCGATCTCGCGGTGCGGGCCTGGCTGGTCTGCAACATTGGCCTGATTCTGGCTGCGGCTGCGGCGACCTGGCGATTGCTGACAGGGGCTTTGGAGGGGCGAGCGATCGTAGCGGTGTCGGCAGCCAGCCTTTGGTTTCTTCCATCCCTGTCCACTATAAACCTGGGCCAGATTTCGAGCCTTGTCCTGGTCGGCCTGGTTTTCGGTTCATGGTGGCTGCGTGCCAGGCGTGATGCCCTGGCTGGCGCAGCCTTTTTTGTCGCGACCGTGAAACCCCATGTGACGTACTTTGTGTTATTCTTGCTCGTTCTGTGGGTGATCCGCAAGCGGCGCTGGCGGGTCCTCTGGGGGATGACTGCTGCTGCTGTACTCTCGATGATCGTCCTGTACGTGATGTTTCCGGGCTGGATGCCCGCTTACTTTCGGCTGGCCACAAGCCACTCCTTTTTCCAATACTCAGCGTCAACCCTTGGCGGCCTCGTCTACGCAGTGTTCGGGAGTAACCTGCTTCGCTTCGCCGGCGTCTTGGCACTGCCTCTCGCACCGTTCGTGTTGCGGCTGGCCGATGCACAGGATTGGCTGACGGCGATGAATACAGCTTTGCTCATTTCGGTTCCCCTGGCTGTGTATGGTTTTGCGTTTGACCAGGTTGTTCTACTGCCGGTGATCGCACAGATCATCTGCTGGCTGTGGCACCGGGAACTGCCGACCCGAGCAACCTGGATGGTTGGCGGGGGCTTGGTGCTCATGTACGTGGCGCTCTTTGCCATGCTCACTTTGCCCCGGCTGTATTACCACTCTTTTGCCTGGACTCCGCTGGCATTGGCGGCACTGTATGCAGTGGCGTGGAGAGAGAGGCAGCGCAAGCGAATGCTGGCAAAGGGGATCGCGGATTCGTAGTTACGACTTTAGTCGTGATCCGAAGGCAAAGCAGGGGCTCACTCCAGGCCGGGCCTCGGTCGCTGCCGAAGGCTTTGACCAGGTCACTCGCTAGTGACGAATGGGAGGGACATACAATGCGTCGCACGGTCGACCAAGCGACTCTCGGGAGGAAGATCACCGCTTCTCCAAGCCCCTCGCGGCTCAACATTCGGCATCTGTGGATGCTAGTGCCGGGATTGATGGTCGCGTGGATGGGTCTGATGCACCCTGTGCGGCTGCTGGACTTTTGGTGGCACCTCAAGATGGGAGAGGTGATCGTCACCTCGCGTGCAATCCCGCGTGTTGACCTCTTTTCATTCACGCGGACTGGCCAGCCCTTTGTCTATCAGAACTGGTTGGGCGAGGTGCTGTACTACCTGGTCTATCAGGCCGGCGGCCTTCCGCTGATGATAGCGTTCAACACCATGTTGCTCGTGCTGACTTTCGTCGTCATCTTGCATCTGTGCCTGCGGGCCAACTCCCGGCTGCACGTGGCCGTTTTGTGCAGCCTAGTTGCTGCGGATGTGCTGGGGCTGTACAGCAGTGTCCGGCCCCAATCCTATTCTTTCGTCCTCTTTGCCGCTTTCTACTGCATCCTGTGGATGTACCGGGAGGGTCGCTGGGACTGCCTGTGGGCGCTGCCAGTGTTGATGGTGGTTTGGGTGAACCTACATGGCGCCTTTGTTCTCGGCATCGGCCTGCTCATCCTGGTGTGGGGGACCGAAGCAATCCGGCGGGCAGCCCGTGGCCCTGGCGCTGGCACTCTCTCACCGGCCGCGCTGAGGAAACTCACGCTGATCCTCGCCCTGACTGTCGTAGCCTGCCTGGCGAACCCGGAAGGCTACCGTGTGTTTGCGTACGTGCGGCAGTTGCAGGTGGACCCGTCGTCGCAGCAGTTCGTGACGGAGTGGCAGGTCCCCAGTGTCAAGGAACAGTCAGGGCTGTTGATGTTCTTTGGTCCGTTCTTCCTGGCCTTGCTGGTTTTCTTCTACACCCGCAGTCCTTTGAGCCTGACTGAGCTGGGTCTGTTCTCTGCCTTCGCTGTTCTGGCTCTTGGAGCGCGTCGCAATGGTATCTGGTTCGGGCTGATCGTCGCGCCAATGCTGGCACGCCACGCAACTGGATTGAGGATTCCAGATCTTCGGGATGACTCGCGCGTCGTCTCCTGGTTGCGGGCCGCTGCCGGACGTCTGCAGAAGCGCCCGGAGGGCAGCCAATCAAATCACCCTGGGCTCAATCGGTTGCTCCTTGCTTGCCTTCTGCTGTTCACAGTGATGCTATCACCCTGGGTTCGGCCGCATCTGAAGGTGGAGAGACTGCATCCTAGATTGATAGAGGAGAGCACTCCCGTTGGGGCGATGGATTTTTTCGCGGAGCATCAACTGTCTGGGAACATCTTCCATCCACAGGCTTACGGTGACTACTTGATCTGGCGACTGTGGCCGCAGCAGCGATCATTCATTGACGGCCGCGTCCATCTGTACGACGAATCATTGGTGCGGGACTATAGGCAGGCCTTTTGGGATGAGCACTGGGAATCACGCCTGGCAAAGTACGACATCCAGTATCTGTTGCTTCCAAAGGACGACGAGAACTCAGCATCGATGATCAATGATGCGCGCGGCTCGAGCAACTGGATGCTGCTGTACGAGGATCGCATCTCGGTGCTGTTCGAGAGGCAGCCATGAGCGGTTCGGTGTGAGGGCACCCCATTGTGGTTGATGGTTGGTCTGCTCTGCCGGGCTGCAGCGCCTTGAAAGCTGACCGTTAGTGCTGGGGGCGCTGCCAAACTTGCTGTGACACAACCCCAGGTTTTGGGTTGTGTTCAGTCTGGCATGGAGTAAGGCACATGGCCAGGATGGTGTCTGTAAAATCACTGTTACGTTACAATGTGGATAGTTTTCTTGACTTACTGGCTGTCCAGGCTATAATAGGTTCTGCCAACCACCCGCGAAACCTATAACACCAGGAGGACAAGGCCATTATGAAGCGGCACAGACGCTGGATTCTACCGTTGGCTGTTGGTGTTCTGTTCTACGTCGTGTTCCCTCCCAGGGTGCAAGCCTACCTTGATCCAGGCACAGGCAGTTACGTCTGGCAGATGTTGCTCGCAGCTCTGGTTGGTGGGCTGTTTGCACTGAAGATGTACTGGCAAAGGATCAAGGCTGCCTTGGCCAACCTGTTCTCGAAAGACAAGGAAGATGAACAAGTGCGGGACTGATGCGCGCGTTCCCGGTTCGTTTCGGGATCCAAGCGGCTTCCTTTTCCACCGCGACGGGACTCTCTACCGTCAGGTCAACCTCGCCTACCGAGAGGACTATGATCTTCTGATGTCCGCCGGGCTCTTGGAGGATCTTGTTAGTACCGGGCTGATGATCCCCCATGAGGAGGTGCCAGTAAGGCCTGCCGAGCCAAGCCGCGCTTATAAGGTCATCCGTCCGGAGCGTTTACCCTTCATATCGTACCCTTACGAATGGAGCTTTAGCCAACTGAAGGATGCCGCGCTGCTGACTTTGCGCATCCAGAGGAAGGCGCTTGACCGCGGGATGTCGCTGAAGGATGCCAGCGCGTACAACATCCAGTTCAACAAGGGCAGGCCGGTTTTGATCGATACACTCTCGTTTGAAAAGTGCCGCCAGGGGCAGCCCTGGATTGCCTATCGGCAGTTCTGCCAGCATTTTCTGGCACCCCTGGCACTGATGAGCTACAGAGACGTTCGGCTCGGCCAGTTACTGCGCGTCGCCATTGATGGGATGCCATTGGACTTGGCCAGTGCTCTCTTGCCGGCTCGAACTCGTTTCAAGTTTGGCCTGATGTCTCATATTCACCTTCATGCAAGAAGTCAGAAACGCTATGCTGACCGGGCTGTGGACATCACGCAGCGGAAGATGAGCCGGCTGGCCTTTCTGGGACTCGTTGACAGCCTGGGCTCGACAGTAAAGGCCTTGAAGTGGCGGCCACGAGGTGCTGCCTGGGCCGACTACTACGACCCAGTTAGCTATTCTGAGGCGGCACTTGCACACAAGCAGCAGCTTGTGGCTGAGTTTGTGGACGAGGCCAAGCCGAAGATGGTCTGGGACCTTGGGGCGAACACGGGCCTCTTCAGCCGCATTGCCAGTGCTACGGGGGCGCTGACCATCTCGTTGGACGCGGATCCGGCCTGCGTGGAAAGGAACTATCTCGATTGCGTGCAGGCTGGCGAGACCAACCTCCTCCCTTTGGTGCTTGACCTGACCAATCCCAGCCCCGCGCTTGGCTGGCAAAGCCATGAAAGGATGTCGCTTCTGGAGCGTGGCCCCGCGGACACAGTCCTGGCTCTGGCCCTGGTCCATCACTTGGCTATCTCCAACAACGTCCCCCTGAGCCGGATTGCCGAGTTCTTCCACGAGATATGCCACTCGCTGATTATCGAGTTTGTGCCCAAGACCGACCCGATGGTGCGGAGGCTGCTCGCCAGCCGGGAGGACATCTTTGTGGAGTACACACGGCAGGCCTTTGAGAAGCAGTTCAAGCAGTATTTCACCATACGCGAGGTAGTGCCCCTGAAGGGCTCAGAACGGGCTCTGTATTGGATGACTAGGGAGGGGTGTCGCAGATGAGGAAGCAGTTGATCCCTCACCCGGTGCTCTTCGCTTGGTTCCCTTGCCTATTCGTCTATGCGCTCAACGTGGAAGCCTTCTCACCTGATGTGCTGCTCCTGCCGATGGTGATCACTACCGCTTTCGGCTTGCTGTGCTGGCTCCTGTTGAGCCTGGCTCTGCGAAGCCGGGAGAAGGCGGCCGTGTTGCTCTCGCTGTTCCTGCTTCTGTTCTTCTCCTACAGGTACCTAGGCTCCGCCTGGCCGGTGCTGGCTGGCCTCTATCTCCTTGTGGCGTACTCTGTGATCCGCACGCGGCGGGGGCTGCAGGCTATCACCACCTTTCTGAATGTCATGGTGGTCACTTTGGTAGTGTTCTCCCTGATCCTCATCGTTGAGTACCAGCTTGGGACGAGGGTTGCCATAAAGGACTACTTGGTGACGCCCAATCCGGGGACTCGCGTGGACACTTTGCTGCCGAATATCTACTACATCATCCTGGACGGGTACGCCAGGGCGGATGTCCTGGAGCAGGTGTATCAGTTTGACAACCACGACTTTCTCGATTCCCTGGAGGCGCGAGGTTTCTACATTGCCTCCAAGAGCAGGGCAAACTATTCCCAGACTTCGCTGTCACTGGCGTCGTCTCTCAATATGCAGTACCTTGATGACCTGACCGCGCAGCTCGGTTCAGAATCCAAGAACCGCGAGCCTTTGCTGATAATGATTCAGGAGAGCAGGGTTTTTCGCTTCGTCAAGCAGCATGGCTATCGGCTGGTGGCCTTTGCCACAGCGCATCGCCCAGTGGACTTGAAGGCCGCAGACGTCTATCTGGCTCCGCCCTGGAATCTGGACCGCTTTCAGGTGGCGTTGATCGACACTACCCCCATTCCCATCCTCCTGGACAGGCTCACTGGCGGTGATGTGTACGAGCCCCACCGCAAGAGGCTGCTATACGCCCTCGACCACCTGGCGGATCCGCTGGACGAAGGAGGTCCTGTCTTTGTGTTTGCGCACATCTGGGCTCCGCATCCGCCATTCGTCTTCGGGGAGGATGGCCAGAGGGTGAACCCACAGCAGAGCCTGACCTTCGCTGACGGCACCCGCTTCATGAAGCAGGCAGGACTTGCGGCGGGTGAGTATCAGGAGCACTACAGGGCGCAGTTGGCCTTCGTAAACCAGAAAATGCAGGCGGTGGTGGATGCAATACTGGCCAAGGCAAGCCGACCCACGGTGATCGTGCTGCAGGGGGACCATGGCCCAGGTTCAGGCCTAGAGTGGGAAGGACTGGACCCAGAGGCTTCGGACCTGAAAGAGAGAATGGCGATCCTGAATGCGTATTACCTGCCCGCTGGCCGGGCGGAGGATCCGTACGACGAGATCAGCCCGGTCAATACCTTCAGGCTGATCTTCAACCGGTACTTTGGCACGGAGTATAAGCTGCTAGAGGATGAGAGCTACTTCTCGCCGTGGAATCGGCCGTATCAGTTTACCTGCGTGGGGAGAGGCGCTGTGATAGGTGCTCGCTGATCTGTGCGGAGAGGCGCATGCTGTGTTGCTCACTACTTCGCCTCTGCAGGAGTGGTGATGGTGCACTGGATGGGCCTGGAAAGGCTGCCGGCGATCTGTACACTCGAACATGGTCTTGCTTGGGCATGTTTAGCATGGAAAGGGCTGTTGGGTGCGTGTTCTGCAAAGAGCTGACTGCATGCAGGTGAACCAGCGCCAGCACATACTTGGCCGTCTGGTCTACTCTCAATCGCCAGCCGCCAGATGGCTGCGGTGGGGTGTCGTGGCGCTGGCGATTGCTGTAGGCCTGGCCGCCCTGAAGCTCCCCCTGGAGTCCCTGCTTCCGGAACATGCCTTCCGCAAAGACTTTTTGCAGGAGTACCTGCTGGTCAAGGCCATTGCAGATGGGGTCGATCCCTATCTGCCTACTGCAGTGCTGGCAGAACGCTATCTGGGAGCCCTCCCTCGGGCCGTGTTTCCGCATCCCACGCCACATCCTCCTCCAGTTGGTTTATTGCTGCTGCCTCTTGCTTTGTTCAACTACTCCACAGCCGCAGCGGTCTGGTTCGGCCTGGAGTTGGTCTGCCTGCTGGTATCGGTGTGTGTGCTGGGGCGGGCACTGGAAACAAGGCTGTCGACGTGGGCAACGCTTGGCATCGCCGCCGCACTGTTGGCCTGGTATCCCTTCAGTTTCGAATTGGCCTTCGGTCAACTGATGATTCCCATGTTGGCCGTGCTGTCCGGGGCGTGGTTAGCCCTACGCACAGGGCGATCCGCACTGGGAGGCGCGCTTGTGGGGTTGGCGATCCTGCTGAAGCCTGTTCCGTGGCCGCTCTTGTTGTTGTTTGTCCTGAGAAGGGATTGGCGTGCTCTTGCGGGCGCCGTGTCCGTGCTGGCTGGCGGATACCTCGCTGCTGGCTGCGTAGTGGGACTGGGCACACTTGAGTATTACTTCAGCACAGTACTTCCGTTGGTTTCCAGGAGCTATCGCGCTGACCCATGGAGTTTCTCCGTTTGGAGCCTCGGCTGGCGGGTCTTTGATGGCACAGGGTCGAAGGTGATCATTGGGCTTGAAGCGCCTCCGCTTGTGCGGTCGGCACTTGCAGCTCAAGTTGTCTCGGTAGCGCTGCCCTGTCTGGTCCTGCTGGCAGCCTGTCTGGCTGTGCGCAGGCAGCGCACCCTGGATGTATCGTTTGGCGTCATGATTAGTGTCAGCATCTTGACGGCACCGATCTCCTGGAGTCATTACCTTGTGCTGGCGGTGATACCGGCAGCGTACGTGATCCGCTGGCTGGGGCGCCACGAGCTGCCGCTGCGAGAGACGAACTGGGCACTCGTGGTCGCTATGCTGCTCTTCCTGGATTGGGGCAGGTTGGTGCATCTAGCGGCTGGAGCGCGAGGTGCGTTGGACGAAACAAGGACGATTTCATTTGGTCTCGCCATGTTCACCCAGGTGCCTGCTCTCGCTGTAGGTGCGCTGGCCTGGCTGCTGGTATGGCTGGGGCCAGTGGACAACGGCGTGGACGCAAAGAGGGCTTGGCTGAAGGATGTGGTTTCGCGCCTGGGCTAGTGATGTTCTGCGGTGTTGCACTCAGATGCTCGGTGCACCGATACGTGACGGACAGTGCTGGAAGCAGGCCGATGAGCCTCGCCTGCATTGATGTATGCGGGTTTGACCAGCCACTGTTAAGACATTATAATGTAACTCGATTGTAGCACTGAACAGGCTCTCACAAGCTAGGGTGTGCTGAGGATGGTAATCATGTCGAGGCGCGTCTGTTTCGCAATCGCGATTCTGCTCTGGATGCTGTTGCTGGCAATGGTTCCCTACCAGTTGGCCGGGCAGCAGAACGGCGAAAACAGGCTGGCGCAGAATCCGTATCTGTACGGGATCTCCGTTCCTGCCGCGTCCGATCAAGACGTCGAACCCACGGAATGCGACGACGTGGAGGCTGTGACCTTGCTCGATGCCGAGGGCTCGAACCACGTTGCGCCGCGCCAGTCGGCGGAGATTTGGCCCTCTCCAGAGGCGACCCCCGTTCTGCAGACAGAGGCATCCTTTGGGCAGTTGCCCCTCTATTTCGTGGAGAACCGTGGGCAGTTGGATCCCCAGGCGGCCTTCTACGTCCAAGGGCATGACAAGACCGTCTACTTCGCCTCCCAGGGCCTGACATTTGCCTTGACTGGCCCGGACGATCAGCAAATGAGCCAGCACTGGGCGCTCAAGCTTGACTTCCTGGGGGCGAACCCCGGCGTGCAGCCCATCGGGCAGGACCTCACCCCAGCAGTGATCAGCTACTTCAAGGGACCACAGGAGCAGTGGAAGACCGGGCTCAAGACCTACTCCAGCGTCGTTTATCCTGATCTGTGGCCGGGCATTGACCTCGTGTACTCCGGCACAGTAGGCCGGCTGAAGTACAGGTTTGTGGTGAAGCCTGGAGCTGATCCGTCTCGCATTCGGTTGGCCTATCGCGGCGCAAGTGCGGTCCACGTGAACGCTCAGGGTCAGTTGGAGGTGTTGACCCCGGTGGGCGGCTTCCGTGACGACAAGCCGTATGCCTACCAGGAAACTACAGGCGGACGGCAGGCGGAAGTGGACGTGGCCTACAACCTCGACCAGACCTTTGGGGTTTCCCAAACCCCAAAGGTCTACGGCTTCCGTGTAGGAGCCTACGACTCGAGCAAAACGCTGATACTCGATCCTTCAGTGCTCTTGTACTGCGGCTATATCGGGGGTTCCGGCGACGATGAAGGGCGCGGCATCGCCGTGGACAGCAGCGGGAACGCCTATGTTGTCGGTAACACTCGGTCCAGTGAGACGACCTTCCCGGCAACTGTCGGACCGTTTCTCACCTACACCCTGTTCTCTGATGTCTTCGTGGCCAAGGTCAACTCGGATGGCACGGCGCTGGTCTACTGCGGCTACATCGGCGGCGATAACGACGACTTTGGATATGATATCGGCGTTGACTCGGAAGGCAACGCTTACATCACTGGTGCGACGGGCTCCGCTGAGACCAGCTTCCCCGTAACTACCGGGCCAGATACGAGTTTCAGCGGTGAAGGCGACGCCTTCGTGGCCAAGATTAATCCTGGCGGAACGGCGCTCATCTACTGTGGCTACATCGGCGGCGCGGAGTTTGACGAGGCCTGGGGCATCGCCGTGGACGGCGCTGGGAACGCCTACATTGCTGGTGCTACCTACTCCGACGAGAGCACATTCCCCGTCACGAACACAAGCTGGCTGAGCAGCACCATCCACAGCGGCAATACGGACGCCTTCGTGGCCAAGGTGAATGCGTCTGGAACTGCATTCATCTACTGCGGCTACATTAGTGGCGACCAGCACGAGACCGGCCTGGATATCGCCGTGGACGGAGCGGGCAATGTCTATGTTAGTGGTCACACGGGTTCCAGCGAAAGCGAAGGATTCCCCTTAACCGTCGGGCCCGACCTGACGTGGAACGGCGGTACCGCGCAGCGGGGCGATGCCTTTGTGGCCAAGGTCAATGCGTCGGCGACTGCGCTCGACTACTGTGGCTACATTGGCGGCAGTGCCAATGATTCTGCCGAGGGCATAGCTGTGGACAGCTCTGGAAACGCCTACGTTGCCGGGTGGACTGCCTCACTATCGACGACCTTCCCCGTGGCCGTCGGGCCGGACCTGACCTACAACGGCGGTGGCAAGGATGCCTTTGTGGCCAAGGTGAACCCTTCCGGCACAGGGCGGGTGTACTGCGGCTACATCGGCGGCGATGGTGACGAGGAGGCCCGTGATGTCACCCTGGATGCATTGGGACAGGCATACCTAACAGGCTACACCAGGTCCAGCGAGGATACTTTCCCGGAGCTCGTCGGCCCGCATCTGACCTACAGCGGCAACACGGACTGCTTCGCCGCGAAGGTCGACCCGTTCGGCGCGGGACTGGTCTTTTGTGGGTACCTTGGCGGAGAAGGCTACGACGAGGGTTGGGACATCGGCGTGGACGCTGCGGAGACCACTTACCACACTGGGCGCACTGAGTCCAGCGAGGCGCAAGGTTTCCCTGTGACCGTTGGTCCAGACCTGGAGCACAACGGGTCTTCAGACGCTTTTGTAGCCAGGATAAGCGCTTATCTGGACTGCTCGATCTCCACCAGTGCTCCCGAAACTGGCGTCTGCATCAGCTCCACCGGCCACACTGCCTCCGTCCCCTTTTCTGGCGCAGGAGCGGAATACGGGTGGACCATTTCCGGTGGCACCATTACTTCGACCTCTCCGTACTCCCAGACCATTTCTTGGGATGCCGGTGGCTCTGGGATAGCGACCATTGGCGTAACCATCACCGATACCCAGGGCTACACGTGCACCAACAGCATAACCATAACCGTCCACGATCTCCCAAGCTGCACCGTCACGGTGAGTGACTCGGAAGTCTGCGCCAATTCCGGTGGCCATACCGCATCGGTCGAGTCCGTTGGCTCAGGCGCGACGTACGGCTGGTCGATTTCTGGTGGCACCATCGCTTCGAGCGCGCCGTACACCGAGACCATCTGGTGGGATGCAGGCGCGGCCGGAACGATCACCGTTAGCATAGCCCTCACCGATACGTGGGGTTGTGCCTGCAGCGACTCTGTCCCGGTTACTGCCATCGCCACACCTGAAGCCAGCTTCGATACGTCTCCGGATGGATGTTGCGCGCCACTGACCGTGTACTTCACAGATACTTCCACTGCGGGCGACAACGAGATTGATACCTGGCACTGGGATTTTGGCGATGACGAAAGCTCCACTCTGCAGAACTCCAATCACACTTACGACACTGCAGGCGTGTACTCCGTTACCTTGACAGTAACCGACACTCACGGTTGCAGCGACGACGCGACTGGGCAGATCACTGTGGACGCGCCGCCGACGCCCACTCCGACCGACACCCTGACGCCAACACCAACCGGCACGCCAACACCCACGCCAACCGACACACTG
>JAUWJD010000061.1 GCA_030607875.1 Chloroflexota bacterium | reverse complement strand
TCCATTCGTCACTGGGCTATCTCACTCCAGCAGAGTTCGAGAGCCAGTGGCAGAACGCTCAACGTCTATCAGGGTTGTTCACTAAGAATCGCTCGAAAAGTGTCCAGTTTTAGGGGTGCACTACAGATAGTTCATCCCGCCCCGACGGGATGGCTTGACGGGGTGGGCGTCACGGACGGGGACCTCATCGTAGCGAGGCGAACCATCGCCTTCCTCTGGGTATCGTCTCCCCAGAGACGATGCGGCGAGACATGCGGCAAGCCCCTATGCTACAGATGTAGCATTTCCTGAACCGAGGACACGCTACCTGAAGCCCACCCAATTTGACAAAATAGAACATTCGTTCTATACTGTTGACTGTTACCCGCCGCTCTGTGTTGCACACTCCCGTGCGCCGCGCTGGCGATGCCGCCACATCGTACAGTCGCAGGCGAATAGCATCCTGTCTGGTACCGCCCAGGTTCTAGCGCCCTGAGGAGACCGTCTTCCGCCCACCTGCTCGCCGCCACCGTCACGTGAGGCTTGCTGCGAAGGTGGGCGTTGTGTTTGGGATGTGGGGTCACTCCTGGGAGTGACCCGGGGGGTTGGATGAACGAAAGGGTGACGCCTGCGAAAGGCAAAGCGGCCAACAGGTCGCGAGACCGAAAGAGCGGACAGGAACGAAGAACGGTCCCATCGCAGGGTGCAACACCCTGGCCGGGTGGTCAGGTTGTGCACAACCTGGAGAGCTGGGCACGCGCCTATCACCAACGCGGGCTGGCCGTAATCCCACTGCGGCCCAGGGCCAAGGTGCCCGCCATCGCGCGTTGGCAGGAGCGCCGCCTGGGGCTGGACGAACTGCTGAGCTGCCTGCGCGGTGATGGAGCAGGGGGCCTGGGTCTGGTAGCTGGCCACCTGTCCGGCAATATCGTGGTGCTGGACTTTGATGGGCTAGGCTGGCTGGCGGGCTTTGAGCACTGGAACCATTGCTGGCCAGAGTTGGCCGATGCGCCGGTGGTCCAAACGGGATCGGGCAAGTGCCACGTGTGGCTTCGCTGCCCCGACCTGCCGCGAGACTTCACGCGGCAGGAGGTCAAGCGGCCGGACCTGCAGGCGGCCATCGAGCTGCGCGGCAACGCCTGCAACTGCGTCGTGCCGCCCAGCCTGCACCCCAGCGGCGGGCGCTACCAGTGGGTCAACCCAGAGTGGACAGAACCACCTGAAGTCTCCTTTGCCAACCTGCAAGGTTGGCTGGCCGAATGGGCGGGCCAGACTGGCCGGCCGGGCGCGCAGGCTGGCATCGTGCCCTCGCCGATTCCCGAAGGACAGCGCAACTCGACTCTGACCAGCCTGGCGGGAACGATGCGCAGGCGAGGGGCGGAGGAAGCAGAGATCCTTGCCGCGCTGCACCGCGTGAATGAGCTGCGCTGCAGGCCGCCGCTGCCTGATGCGGAGGTGGAAACCATTGCCGCGAGCGTAGCCAGGTACCCCCCAGAGCCCGCGGCGACACTGCGCCTGCCTCCCAAGCACCGCACCGATCTCGGAAATGCGCGGCGCCTGGTGGCCCGGCACGGTCGCGAGCTGTTGTACTGCGATGCCTGGGGCAAGTGGCTGGTGTGGGACGGGCAGCGCTGGACGGTGGACCCAACGCTGGAGGTGGAGCGCAGGGCGGTGGAGACGGTCACCCACATCTACGCCGAAGCCCGAAATGCCCAGGATAGCGAGCGGCGCAAGGAATTGGCCCGCTGGGCCATACGATCGGAGGCAGCCCCCAGGATACAGGCCATGATCCGCCTGGCGCGGAGCCAGCGCCCGGCAACGGCAGATGGCTTTGACCAGGACCGCTGGCTGCTGAACGTCGCCAATGGCACGCTGGACCTGCGCATCCCTGAACTGCGGCCTCACGATCCGGCGGATCGGATCACCCGGCTGGCGCCGGTGACCTTTGACCCCCAGGCGCAGTGCCCGCTGTGGGAGGCGTTCCTGGAGCGCATTTTGGACGGCAACGCCAACCTGATCCAGTTCCTGCAGTGCGCCGCAGGCTACGCGCTCACCGCCGACACCAGCGAGCAGGCCTTTTTCATCCTCTATGTCACCGGCAGCAACGGCAAGACCACCTTCCTGGAGACGATTGCCGCACTGATGGGCGATTACGCCCAGGCCACGGCCGCCGAGACCCTGCTGGTCAAGCGCTGGGGCGGCATCTCCAACGACCTGGCCAAGCTGCGCGGTGCACGGCTGGTGACTGCCGCTGAGGTCGGCGAAGGGCGGCGGCTGGCCGAGGGCCTGGTCAAACAGCTCACCGGCGGCGACACCATCACGGCGCGCTTCCTGTACCGCGATTTTTTTGACTTCCGGCCGGTGTTCAAGCTGTTCCTGGCCAGCAATCACAAGCCGCGCATTCGCGGCACCGATCACGCCATCTGGCGGCGCATCAAGCTGATTCCCTTCACCGTAACCATACCAGAAGGAGAACAGGACAAGCACCTGGCGGAGAAGCTGCGCGGCGAGCTGCCGGGCATCCTGAACTGGGCGCTGCTGGGCTGCCTGGCCTGGAGGCACAGCGGGCTGGGCGAGCCGGAAGAAGTGCGCAGCGCCACCGCAGCCTACCGCGCGGAGATGGACGTGCTGGCGGCCTTCCTGGCGGACTGCTGCGAGTTGGGCGAGGACAAGCAGGCGCGGGCCGCTGCGCTGTACCTGGTGTACAAGGACTGGTGCGACGACAACGGCGAGAAGGCACTCTCTGGAACGACCTTTGGACGCCAGCTGAGGGAACGCGGCTTTGCCAAGCACCACGACCGTCACGGCAGTGTGTACGCCGGTCTGTCCCTTGCAGGAAAGGAATAGGCGCTGAGTGTGACAGGTTTGGCGCCTGTGACAGGTTGTGACAGGTTTCCCAGCTTTTTCCAACTGTACAGGCCTATAGGGAGAGTTTCCCGCAGAACCCGTCACAACTTGTCACCTGTCACAGTGACATAATTAGTGCAATGATGGTTGCTCGCTTGGCAACCGGCCGGCAGCACTTTGCCGTGGGACCTGCTGCAGGAGAGATCGGGCGAGACGCCTCAGGAGGATCTTGGGATGTTCGAGTGTTCTGGGGTAGAATGGCTGCAAAGAAGAGTTGTGGTGCTTTTGCACCCAGCGAATCACCTTGCCAGAGTGCCAACACTGCCGACAGCGCCGAGCCTCACATTGCAGGAGGTCAGCGAGCCGGAGGCCGTGAAGGAGCTCATTCGCAAGGCCGTCCGAGATGAGATGGAACGCCTGAAGGTGCGCCGATTCACTGAGCGATAGTGGACATCAACAAGCCCACCCCTCCACCATCTGGCGCTGGGCGCTGGTGATCATCCTGCTGGTGGGCACCGCCATCCTGCTGTGGCGCGTGCTGCCGTTTGCGCTTATCGCGCGGGTGGTGTGGTGGTTCGCGAGGTAGAGGAGGGAGGAGAGGATGCTGAATGATTATGGGTACGTTAAGCACGAGCCCAAGTGGGAGATGCAGAAGTGGGAGTACAAGACGATCAGCACGGGGAGTGAAGAGTGGATTCCAGCAAACCTGGACGTGCTGGGCCAGCAAGGCTGGGAGCTAGTTGCCATAGTCCCGATTGCTCGGGACAAACAGACCCATTCTGGTGCGACAATTCAACTGATATACGCCTTCAAGCGTCCCAAGCCGTGAGATTCGCCGCCGACTACCTGCCTTTGTCGGCGCGGTTGGCGCGGGTGGTGTGGTGGTTTGTGGGGTAGGGCCCACAAGGTGTAGGGGGTAGTGAGTAGGGTGTCAGAGGATGTGATACCCTATCCACATGCCCGGGCTGTCTTATTACAGAGCGAACAAGTGCCGGCCGACTCGCGCTGATCACTTGCTGCTAGAGCATCTGGCCTTCACCTGCATCCTCGTCGAGGGGTGCGGGCCGCTTGAATATCAGGGCCAATGCAGTTGTAGTGTTGCCCTTGATGATCGGGACGCATGAAACTAGCTCCCAGCCCTCAAGGCCTGGCTTATTGATGTCCAGGGTGCCCCAGAGAGGCCTTCCCTCCATAATCGAGATGTCTGTCGTCCGATATTCCCACCTAGTCATGTTCGTTCCCTTTCTGTGCTCAATAAGTCACGTTGTATGCTCCCATTGGGGAACTCTCCCCCACCTTTTGTGGCTACTCATCCTCTGGTGGCAGGGAGAGGATCTTGGAATACTGGATGCGTTTGGCTATCACGGCCGGTGACACTTCGAATGTCCGTGCAAGATCAATGCAGATGTAATCGCCGGCAAAGTGCCACGATTCGGCGAGTGAAATCCCCACCTTCTCAGCTTTCGCCTTGGCAAGTTCAAACTCTTTTCTTAGGAAAAGGGTCGGCACCAGGACTTGAGCTCCAAAGGAATAGCCTTGCCACTCCAGCCAGTCGAAGTCCGTAGCATCTATATGGGTTACAAAGTGCTTGTATTCATCGATTTCAGTGAACGAGATCTCGCTGAACACATCCCGATGCAGGACAGCATGGGCGATTTCATGCGCTAGTGAGAAGCGGCGGCGGTTGGCGCGATGATCGTAGATGAATTCGTCCACCGCGATGCATGAGAAATCGCTGTAGATGAAGGCATCGATGTCCAGATCATGTAGAAGCCCGGGTATGGGGAAGATATCGATGCCCATCTGAAGATCGATGATATCCTCGATGGGTACCGGTATCGTTCCCCATACTCCATGGTCTCGCAGGAATCTCTCTGCGATGGCGCCGAGATCTTGGCGACTGTGGTACGGAATGTCCAGCGTGATTGTCAACTAAATAAACCGAAGTAAGTCTTGTCCGCTTTTTTCGCCTACCGGTGGGCTGAAAAGTGCTCATTACTTTCTTCGAGTTAATTAGTACCTCCGAACGAGCTCGATTAGCTCCTCTGCTTGTTCTTCAGTCAGTTGCTGGCCTCGCAGGGTGCGGAAGATCATGGGCAGATGAGCCAAAATCTCTGGATCGGATAGAAGGCCTGGCGGTATCTTTCCCCGGCTGATGGCGGCGAGATCGAAGAACTCCCACCAATCATCTTCACCTTCCTGCAGTCCGAGCGCTTGCGCGTACTCCTCCAGTTTCTCCCGTGACTGTGGCGGCGGCAATCTGTTACGTTCCAATCTGCTCAGGTTGCCGGCGTCGAAGCCATGTTTGAGGCAGAATTTGCGCAAGGTCTCTCCCCTTTTGACCCGCAGCTCTCTGAAGAAACGACCGAAACTTCTCTCCTCCTCTGACATTATGGAGTGCCCCCTTTCTTTCTCTCTAACCCCATACTGTTGTATAAATTATACAACACTTTGGCTGATTTGTCAAATGGCCCAACAGCTCGCTCGGCTCTTCTCTTGTACTTCCCAAGCTCCCGAAAATAGAACTTGAAATAAGCTGATTCTGACGTTATACTGTAGGTGTGGATGATCGAGATCGACAGTTGTGGCTAGAGATACGGAGTGCAAAATTAGCCGAGGTAGATGCGATTGAGCGTCGGCTGGAAATCTGGCCACGCACTGCGGAGTTGAGGCGGGAGCTGAAGTAGTGCAACTCTACCGACCGAGTACTGGCAAGGCACAGCCCCGTCCGCTGTTAAGCTGGAAAACCCGAACGCTGGCGCGGGCAATACGTTGGCTTGGCTGCGAACCCAAGCCACCTCACAATACGTCTACATAGTTGAGCCATCAAACCGCTGATGTCCTATCGCTCGAAGGGGGTGCTCATGCGACGGAACAGGAAGCTACTAGTCCTTTGTGTGGTTTTGTTCCTCTGCTGCTATGCTGTCGCTCGCCCAACCACTTCAGCAGACCCACTCAGCTGCGGCCCGGATGTCAACCTCGATGGCGTGGTAGACGTGTTCGACCTGGTACGGGTTGCGGCCAAGTACGGCATGGAGGTGCCTGGCGGCCTGCTGCCGTGGGCCAAGGAGGACACAAACGGCGACGGCAAGATATGTATCGCGGACTTGGTGTGTGTGTCTTCGAACTACGGGCGGGGTGTGACGGCCACCCCTACGGCAACGCCCAGTGCAACACCCACGAGCACGCCACCGACGCCTACCCCCACGCCAACGGGGACGGTGTCACCGACGGCAACACGCACCCTCACACCTACGCCCACAACCACACGCACCGCTTCCCCAACGCCAACCTGTACACCAACAAGCACCCCGTCACCGACGCCCACATACACGCCGGCGTGTTGGGAAAGAGCCACAGTGGATTGGGACAAGGGTTATGACGGTGACTCATTCGATGTGGTGATCAGCGGCGAAGAAGACGAAGTACGCCTGATCAGTGCGGACGCACCCGAATGGCGAAAGCCATTCCGCGAAGAGGCCAGGCGGTTCACCAGAGAATTCATTGGGAACAAGCACATCTGTCTTGAGAGGGATCCGAACCTATCCAATAGGGATCGCCGTGATCGACTGTTGCGGTACGTCTGGGTAGACGGCCTGATGCTGAACTCTGAGCTTATCAGCCTGGGCTATGCACAGGTGCGCGTGCAAGCGGGTCCGCCCACGTACGAGACCGAGTTTCTGGCGCTTCAGCGGTTGGCACAGGAAGCAGACCTCGGCCTCTGGGCACTGGACGACGGCTGTCCGTACATTGGCAACAAGAGCACAAAGGTGCTGCACTACTTCACTTGTGAGTCTGTGGGGGCGATGAGCCAGAGCAACAAGAAGTGCTTCCAATCGCGAGAGCAGGCCCTTTTCGAAGGGTATCACCCACATCAAGACAGCGGATGGCGATGTAGGCCGTAGTGTGGGTCTGTGGCGAGACTGGTTTCGGTTGACACATCAGCCCAAAGGTGTACAGTGGCACAAGAAAGCCTGTGGCTGCCGGAACAGCCCAGGGTACGGCGTCGGTCAGTGAGCACCACCACATGGGAATGATACGGCAAGGCCCCGCTTAGTGCAACGTCACCGGTAGGGCTTGTTGTGTGCTGCGGATGACTGACCAGGAGTGCGAGAACACAACTGGCTTAGAGCCTGTGGCCTATCACGAGGCGGGCCACGCAGTCGTCATGTGCCTTCTGGGTGTCCCGTTCGAAGAGGTCAGCATCGTCAAGGCCTGCCAGTCACTGGGCCACGTTGCCTGGAATACACCTGACGGGTACTGTCATGCAAGCCCATCCCAGAGAAAGAAATGCATCATGTGCCATCTCGCCGGTGTGGTGGTCGGCAAGATGCTCGACGAACCGCCAACGCGCTATGAGACTGACGATATACAGGCATATCAGTTGGCCACGTATCTGGCGAAAGACCGCGAGGACGACCAAGAAGTCCACTGCATAAGGAATTGCCTAGAAACGAAAACGAAGAAACTCATTGAGCAGACGGCAAACTGGGCCGCCATCGAAGCTCTGGCTGGCGTGCTTCTCAAGGAGCTCACCGTGAGTGCTGGCCGAGTGGGGCGCATTGTCGCAGAGCATAACCCAAGCGAAACAGACCAGCTGCTTCGGCAATAGACCGTCGGTCAAGTGAACACCGAGAGAGTAGGCTTGGGCTGGGCAAGGACTGAATCTTCGCCCCTGTGGCTCAGTGGATACCGTTCGCCCCGCTTGACGGGGGAGCAGCTGCCTTCCAAGCAGTTGGCCCGGGGTTCGAATCCCTCCAGGGGTGCTGTTGGTCGAACAATTGCTGAGTACCTGCAACCTCACCCACCTGCTGCTGCGCATGAAACAGGCCGGGGAGACCATGCCGTCCCAAAACCTCCTGCCCATCCAATTGGTGATGCGGGGGACAACGGCCCCGCCAGAGTGGTTGGATGCAAAAGCGGCCAATAGAAGCGCTTCCGCAGAGGCACAGCGCATGAATCAAACCCCATACGATCTCATCTCGGTCGGCGAGGTTCTGATTGACCTCATTTCCGAGCAGATGGCCCCGGCACTGGACCAGGCAGTCAAGTTCCGTCGCTTCCTGGGAGGCCAGGTGGCAAACGTGGCCTGGAACGTAAGCCTGCGGGGAGGACGGACAGCCCTGGTCGGATGTGTGGGCGCCGATGGTTTTGGGCGCTTTCTGCGGCAGGAACTGAACGACGTCGGCGTGGACACCGCTTACCTCCACCAGATCACTGCGGCTCCCACAACCCTGTCTTTCATCGTCCGTCACACCGCCACCCCCGATTTCATCATCTACAGAGGAGCGGACGCGCTGCTTTCCCCCTCCCAGATTCCTGCGCAGGCCATAGCGCAAACCCGACCTCTGCACGCCTCCGCTTTTAGCCTGTCCAAAGAACCGAGTCGCTCCGCTGTCCTACACGCTCTCCAGGTGGCGCGGCCGGCCAACTGCCTGGTCTCTCTCGACCCCAACTACCACCCGCGCATCTGGGACGGAACAGTGCCTCACCTGGAGGTACTGGAGGAAGCCTACAGCTACGTGGATGTCACCAAACCCTCATGGGATGACTGCCGCCGTCTCTTCGGCCCCCAGGCTGACCCCCAGGCTTGCCTCTCCCGGTTTTTGGAGTGGGGCGCTAAAGTGGTAGTACTGACAGCAGGGCGGGAGGGAGCGATCGTGGCCCTACAGAGTGGGGAACGGTGGAAGCTGGCGGCGCACGAAATCCGTGTTTCAGATGTAACCGGTGCCGGGGATGCCTTTTGGGCGGGCCTGCTGGTAGGGCTGCTGGACGGTCTCACTCCGCTCCGTGCGGCACAGGCAGGGCAGCGCGTGGCCGAGATAAAGCTCGCTACGTTCGGCCCGCTTCGTGAACCACTGAACCGCGCAGAGATCTACCACACCTTGTGAGGAATGGCATACATCAGCAAGCAGCAGCTCGCCACTCGTCTGCACAAGGATTGTGTCAACATCCTTTTGGATGGGATTGTGGCAAAAATCCGCGCAGCCGAGGTGGCAGCACGTAAGAACTGTGCCTACATTTCGCCTGCCAGTTTCAAAGCCTCAGCGACCACGGCATCGCTCAGTCGAATTCCAGCCTGGCGCAACTGCTCGATCAGAGGTGCGACAGATGGTACGAGTCCGAGGTGTTTTGCTTTGAGTAGGACCCCTAGCGTGCCGGTCAACGTCAACCCCAGTCTCTTGGCATGTCGCCTTGCCAGGCGTTCGTCGATAATGACCAGGTCGGCGTCTAGCTCCTGTGCCAGGGCGATGACTTCTGCCTCGCCTCGGTCCAGATCGGCAAGCAAGTCGGCGCGCCGCGGGTCTTGCAGCGCAGTGGCACGAAGCCAGGTCGCTGCATGCAGTTCGGTGCTCCCAATCCCCATTGGGCCGCCAGCGAACACCTCCGCTTGCACGGCTGAAGGCATCATAGCCTCACCATAAAGCTGCTGCAAGAGATCGAGCTTGCCGATGAGCGCCAGTGCGATGATAGGGGTGGCATTCACCACAACGCGCTGGGGTCTTCTAGGCATTGGCCAGATCCTCGGCCAGCTCCCCGGGCTCTTGCCCCATGGGCGATAGTCCAAAACGGGCCAGTTCAAACATAAACGCCACTCGGCTCATTCCGGCCAGTCGGGCAGCGACCCCAGTAGACACGCGATCATTTCGTAGAGTTTCACTGCCAACAAGATCCGTGCCTCGGCCTCAAACTCCTGCGGGCTCTTTTTTAGAGAGAGCAGTAGGTCGTCCGGATATGGAATGGTTAACACATTTGTGGACATTGCAAATCACCTTGCCCTTCAAAGAATTGTCTCTGAACGCGGTTTGCCAGGCGCGCGACCCAATCGCTGGTCGCAGCTGTTTCACCGGCTAGTCTTTTGCACCGTGCTGCTATTATGTTGGTATGTTACAGAAGGCGTGGAAAGTGGCGAGGGGACAAGAAGGAGAGTATACTTGCAAGTACTCTGGTGATCTGGCATGTTCACCGAGACAGGTGGTAAAGACCGGCCGAGTGTGGTATGGGTCTACAAGCCCGTTATTATGTTTGGCCGTCTCTCGACTCACCAGGCTGGGGTCCACCCCGAATAGGTGTGTGTCACATCTGTCTTCCAACCTGTCTCCCTCACCACTCGACGAAAGGAGACCAAAGATGAACAAGCGTTTCTTCGGCCTCGACCTCCACAAGAAGTATGCCACAGTCTGTGCCATAAGTCAACAGGGCGATGTGGTGCTGAGAGAGGAGCATCTCTCTCTTGAGCGATTGCCCGTCTGGGCAGCTCGCACGCTGCGGCCTGCTGACGCGGTGGCCTTGGAAGCTACCGCCAACACCTACAGTTGGGCCGCTGGCAGCACCCTGCACAACGTGGTGATGGCCGAAGCGGAGGGAGTCGATGCGGCCTACGCCGAGGACGTGGCCGTGGTGGTCGCTGCACCCGTACCCACGGCGACGCCGACGCCTACGGCGACACCGACCGCCTCGCCTACGACGAGACCTACGGCTACGCCGACGCCCACCTGCACACCGACGCCTACGGCTACAGCGACGGCCACAGCGACCGCCTCGCCGACGGCTACTGCAACGAATACCCTGCCGCCTGGAGTCACGCCAACGGAGACGCCGATACCAACACCGACCCCGACGGGGACCAGGGTAGGGCCTGTGATCACCTACTACGCCTACCTGCCGGTGATCAAGCAGAACATGCCGTAGTAGTAGGGGCGAGGCATTTCCTGGCAGACCTTCCTGCAGCGTGGATGGATACGATAAGGGATGGATGTCCCATAGACACGCCCTGTTCTGAAATGCCTCGCCCCTACTTAGAAACCCGGTTTCTTGTTCTATCTCGCAGATACCGGGTTTCTCTCTGCACCGGTTTCTATCCTGGCCTGCCCGCCAGTTCGCAGCTCGCGTCTTGACATTCCAACGTTTCAACGTTCTAACGTTGCCGCACTCACCGCACAGCCGCAACTTGACAATCCCGGCACGATGTGTTACGCTTGTCGCAGTTATCTTCCCTCACGCCGGCAGTGGAAAGGATCTGCTCTGGTGCGTACCTGCAACAACGTGGACTCGATATCTGCACAGGCTGCACGCTGCGACACACAGACGTCCGTTGTGCTGTCGGTTTCCCACTTCGGCGCCAGGCCTCTCCACGTCCGGCCACAGCCAACACTGGCCCTGCGGCACTCCCCGCCGGCAAACGATGCAGGTGTAGTTGCCGCCATATGCACTCCAACAGGAGGAAATCATGTCTAAGCGCCTAACCATTGTTGTGGTCTCAGTATTCATCTTCTCACTGTTCGCCTCTCCTGCCGCGCTGGCAGGCCAGCAGGTGGCAACAGAGCCAGCCGCGGATGCACCTTTCCTGGCCTCTGAGCTGCCCGCCGCTGCCGCCGAGGCGGGACTTTCTGCCGCGGACTGGCGCAGCATCGAACGGCAGATTGCCGAGTACGAGGGCCAGGCGGTGCAGGCCGCGGCCAGGGGCGAGCTGTCGGCGCAGGACCTCGACGTCACTGAGGTCAAGAAGGTCACCGCCAGCGACGGCGCGGCCGGCGACCAGTTTGGCGGCTCCGTGGCCATCTCCGGCGACACCCTCGTCGCCGGGGCAATCTACGACGATGACAAGGGCGGTAGCTCGGGCTCGGCCTACGTTTTTACACGCAACCAGGGCGGGCAAGACAACTGGGGTCAGGTCAAGAAGCTCCTCGCCTCCGACGGCGCGATCGGCGACTACTTTGGCTGGTCCGTGTCCATCTCCTGCGACACCATCGTCGTTGGGGCATATGCCGACGATTCGTACCGCGGCTCGGCCTACGTCTTTGCGCGCAACCAGGGCGGGGCCGACAACTGGGGCCAGCTCAAGAAGCTCACCGCCTCCGACGGCGCGGCCGGCGACCATTTTGGCATCTCCGTATCCATCTCCTGCGACACCATCGTCGTGGGGGCATATGCCGACGATTCGCACCGCGGCTCGGCCTACGTCTTTGAGCGCAACCAGGGCGGGGCGGGCGCCAGTGGCCACGTC